>NZ_JBHYVM010000006.1:165177-229945 GCF_042750105.1 Streptomyces sp. NPDC059443
GCCGGGGCTCCCGCGTACTGGACGTACTCGGGTGCCCCGGCAGCGCGGCGAGGTACGGTGCCGGGCGGCGCGGGCCCGGCAAGATCCGGAAGAGCCGGCCTAGGCGGGGTCCGCAGCCGGCGGTAGGTTGGGGCG
Organism: Streptomyces sp. NPDC059443; assembly: GCF_042750105.1. Taxonomy (NCBI): domain Bacteria; kingdom Bacillati; phylum Actinomycetota; class Actinomycetes; order Kitasatosporales; family Streptomycetaceae; genus Streptomyces; species Streptomyces sp. NPDC059443. Next base: position 165,313 of record NZ_JBHYVM010000006.1, read on the forward strand.
GTTGAGCTGGGGTGGCAGGGGAGCGGCATGACGGAGAACGCGCACATCAAGGCGCTGGAGCAGATCATGCCGGCGACGCACGGAGCCGACGAGGACATCGACTGGCAGGCGGCCGAGGCCGTCTGGGGCAGCCGCTTCCCCGCCGATTTCGTCGCGTTCATGGGCCGCTTCGGCGCGGGCTCGATCAACGGCGAGGCGAGCGTCCTGCTGCCGCTGCCCAAGCCCGGACTCCAGTGGGACCCGGCACAGATGGCGGAGGAGACGGCCAACGCCCGCCAGGTCTGGGAGGCGGAGGGCGGCCGGGCCGCCTTCGACGTGGACCCCGAGTCCATCCTCGCCTGGGGCGTCACGGGCGGCTCCGACATCCTGTGCTGGCTCACGACCGACCCGGACCCGGACCGCTGGCCCGTCCTGGTGGTCGGCCGGCACACCGCCGATTCCTTCGCGGTGTACCCGTACGGCATGGCCGAGTTCCTGTACCGGCTGTGCTCCGACGAGTTCGACATGAGCCCCGTCAGCATCACCTTCTGGGACGGCGGCCACCTCAGCTTCGTGCACTGGCGCAAGGCCCAGCGGCGCTGGCAGGAGGGCCGCAACCCCGAGACGGGCGAGCCCGACCCGTACGCGGGCGACTTCACCGACTGACACCGGCCGAGACTCCCCCACGCCGACCCCGAACCCGTTCCGCGGCCCCTTCATGGCCGGAAACGGGCGTTTCGGTATGTCTACGCGCGTCCGAATTGTTGATCACATATCGGAAAACACCATTCGGAAATGCCGCACTTGGAGCATTGACCACAAGTGCCGACCCAATGGAACCAACCGCCCTCCCTCAGGAGAGAATTCCGGCCAACGGGCCACTGAGGGACACCACTGCCCGGAGTAACTCATAAGTAATAACGGGACTCAAAAGAAAATCAGGGGAATACACCCGTGCGACGAAGAATCTTCGGCACGACCGCCACCGCCGCCGTGCTCGGCCTGCTGATACCGCTGGCCGGATGTGGCAGCTCCGACGGCAGCGGCGCAGGTGACGGCGGTACTCTCCGCCTCGTCGCCGCCGAATACGGCGACAACTCGACGAACAGTTCCAAGGCGTTCTGGGACAAGCTGACGGCCGATTTCACCGCCGCCAACCCGGGCATCAAGGTCCAGGTTCAGCTGCTCCCGTGGGCCGACATCGACCGCGAAGTCTCCCGTATGGTCAAGGCCGGCAAGGCGCCGGACATGGCCCTCATGGGCGGTTACTCGGACTTCGCGGCGCAGGGCAAGCTCTATTCCGCGGACGAGCTCCTCTCGGTCACCGCCGAGGCGAACTTCCTCGGCCCGCTCGCCGAGGCCGGCTCCGTCCACAACACCCTCTACGGCCTGCCCTTCGTGGCGAGCAGCCGCCTCCTCTTCTACAACGAGGGCCTGTTCAAGCAGGCGGGCGTCGCCGCCCCCAAGACCTGGAACGACCTCAAGGCGGCCGCCAAGGCGCTCAAGGACAAGGGCGTGAAGTACCCGTACGCCATGCCCCTGGGCCCGGAGGAGGCGCACGCCGAGGCGATGATCTGGGAGCTCAGCAACGGCGGCGGTTACGCCGACAACAGCGGCAACTACAGCCTGGCCTCCGACCAGAACATCGCGACCTTCAAGTGGATCAAGGACAACCTGGCCACCCCGGGTCTGCTCGGCCCCACCCCGCCGTCCCAGCTCAACCGGGCCGACGCCTTCGCCGCCTTCACCCGCGGCGAGGTCGGCATGCTCAACGGCTACCCCTCGCTGGCCCACGAGGCGCGTGCCAAGGGCATCACGGTCGGCACCGTCACGATGCCCATCTCGAACACCCTGAGCCCCGGGGAGATCCCGCCGGCCGTGGGCGTGGCCGACTGGATGATGGCCTTCAAGCAGAACGGGCACCGCGCCGAGATCGGCAAGTTCATGGACTTCGTCTACCAGGACAAGAACCTGTCGGACTTCGCCGGCCGCTACCACCTGCTGCCGTCCACCGTCACCGCCTCCCGCGCCCTGGCCCAGGCCGGCGGCGGGATGGACAACAACGACCAGCAGTTCCTCACGGCCCTGCGCGTCGCCCAGCTCTACCCGGTCAACGACCCGTCCTGGGTGACCATCAGCGACACCATCAAGCGCAACATCGGGCACGCGGTCGACGCGGACGGCGACCCGAAGGCCGTCCTGGAGGACATCGCCTCGAAGGCCGCCGAGGCCACGAAGAAGCACTGACGGGCGGAAGAGGCTCCGACAAAGGACTTTCGCCCCCTGCCGCAGCCCACCCCGCGCGGCATCATGGCCGTACGGTCCTTGATCCAAGGCCGCGGCCCCGTCGCCCGCCGAGCGCCCACAAGGTGCGCGGGGCGACCGGCCGACCTCCTCCGCGGCCTAGCTGGCGCCCTGGTTCTGCGGGGTGAAGGCCGTGCGGTACTGCTCGCAGCTGGAGTCCCAGACCAGGGAGCCCTTGAGGGTGCCGTAACCGGTGCGGGTGACCGACCACTCCACCGTGTACTTGCCCGTGTCGCAGGCGATGCGCTTGCCGCCGGGAACCTTCGCACGGCCCGTGGCGGGCCGGTTCGTGAGCTCCTGGTCCACCTCCGCGGCCTTGGCGCGCTTCGCGTCGCGCAGCTCCGCGTGCACGACGATCGGGTGCTTGCCGTCCTTCGTCGTCAGCACCTTCTTCACGCCCTGCGAATCCGCCACCGACCACGCGAACTCGTACCCCGGCTCCCAGGCGAGGGTCGTCGGGTCGGGGACCTGGCGCGGGTAGTCCTCGGCGCCCTTGGGGCCGCGGCGGGTGACGGTCTTGTACTGGATGCCGGGCCGGAAGCGGAACTGCGCTTCCACCTTGTGCATTTCGTCCTTGGTCCACATCGACTTCATCGCCTTCTCCCCTCCGCTCGGGTCCTGGAGGTACGCCGTGCCGTCGGCGGCGGTGGCGGCCCCCTGGCAGAGGACCGGTACGAGGGCCGCCGCGGCGGTGGCGAGGGCGAGAGCGGCGGTGCGGGTGCGCTTCATGCCCGGACCAACGGGACCCTCCGGCGGGCCGGAACGACGCCGGGCGCGCTTTCACCCGTACGGGGTCCGGAAAGACGGCCCGGGAGGGCTAGGCACTGGGGCCGGTGAACACCGGGAAGCCGGTGGGCCGGCCCTGGTCCTTGAGCCAGGCCAGGAACTGGTCGAGGGCTTCGACGGTCTGCGCGCGGTTGCCGCCGCCGTCGTGGAAGAGGACCGTCGGGCCGTTGCCCATCTCGGACTTGACGGTGTTCATGATCGCGGCGACGCCCGGCCTGCTGAAGTCCTTGCTGTCGACGTTCCAGCCGAGCGGCCGCATGCCGTTGGCGGCGGCCAGGGCCCGGCTCTCGGGGGTGAACGCGCCGCCGGGGGCCCGGTAGTACTGCACCCTGGCTCCGCCGCCCGCGGCCTCCTCGATCATCTTCTTCGCGTCGAGGATCTGCTGCTGCTGGAAGGCGAAGGGCTTGTGGTCCATCCCCGTGTTGTGGTCCACGGTGTGGTCGCAGAGCCGGTGGCCGCCCGCGACCACCTTCTTGACCAGGTCGGGGTGGTCCTTGGCCTGCGGGCCGATCATGCAGAAGGTCGCCTTCACGTCGTACTTCTTCAGTACGTCGAGCACCTTCGGGGTCCACGTGGGATCGGGGCCGTCGTCGATGGTGATGTTGACCGCGTCGCCGCCGCTCTCCGACGCGTGGGCTATGCCGTCGGGGACCTTCGCTCCCGGGTTCGCGGGCGCCACCGGGTCGGCGGTGTCGCCGCCCTTCGCGGGGTCGTCCGACTGCCGGGAGACGTTCTGGTGGCGCGTGTCGTGGCCTGGGTCGACGACCGTCGTCACGCCCCAGATCGTGGCGGCCACCGCCGCGGCCGCCGCCCCGACCGCGACCCGGGCCCGTACGTCCTTCATGTGTGTGCGCGCCATGAACCCCATGAGCTGTCTCAACTCCCCATCCGACATCGGCCATCCGTTGCGCGAGACCTCCCGGCAGCGGCCGGGAGTACCTCCGTGCACTGGTCATGACGTCGGCGGACTCGGCGGGGTTCCAGCCGAATGGCCCATAAATTCCACGTTGTAGGACTTTGGTCCTTGATCGTCCCGAATTCCGTCCCGGCTGAAACCGGGGGCGACCGGGGCGGCCTCCTATCGGGCATCCCAGGGCGAAGGCCCGGGCCCTACTCGGAGGTTCGACCGCCCATGCGCAAGCCCATCACCCCCGCGATCCCGCTACTCGCCCTGCTCGCGCTGTCGCTGACGGCATGTGGAGGCGGCGGAGGCCTGACGGAAGCCGCGAAGCCCACCGCCACCGCCGCCGAGCTGAGCCTCGTACCGGCCGACGGAGCGAAGGACGTCAGGCCGGACGAGCCGGTCACGGCGCGGGTGACCCACGGGAGGCTGACGGCGGTGACGGTGACCGGACCTGACGGGAAGCCGGCGCAGGGCGCGCTGGCGAACGGCGCGTTCATACCGGAGACGGGTCTGGCGGTGGACACGACGTACAAGGTGAGGGCCACGGCCACCTCGGAGGACGGGCACGAATCCTCGTCCGAGTCCACCTTCCGCACGCTGAAGCCGTCGAAGGAGCAGACGGAGACGGTGACCGTGCTCCCCGCGGGCGGAACGACCGTGGGCGTGGGCCAGCCGCTCTCCCTCACCTTCGACCACCCGGTGAAGAACAGGGCCGACGTCGAGCGGCGGTTGAAGGTGACGACGAGCACCCCGACCGAGGGCTCGTGGGGCTGGCTGAAGGAGACGCTGACGGGCAAGGACCGTGTCGACTGGCGGCCGAAGGAGTACTGGAAGCCCGGTACGCGGGTGACGCTGGAGGCCCCGCTGTCGGGGGTGGCCACCGGCGACGGCCGCTACCTGGCGAAGTCGTACGCGGCCTCCGTGACGATCGGCAGGAGCCAGACGGCCAAGGTGGACATCGCGAACCACGAACTCACACTGGAGCGTGACGGCCGGCCGGTGAAGTCGCTCCCGATCACGGCGGGCGATCCGGCGAGCACCCCGACCTGGAGCGGGAAGATGACCCTCATGGGCAAGGAGGGGACCATCCGCATGAAGGCCGCCTCGGTCGGCCTGACCGGCTACGACCAGCAGGTGCAGAAGTCGATGAGGCTGACGGTCTCGGGCACGTACGCGCACCAGGCGGAGTGGGCGGAGTCCTACATCGGCACGGCGAACAAGAGCCACGGCTGCATCGGCCTCAAGACGGCGGACGCCGCGTGGTTCTACGACCAGGTACAGGTGGGCGACGTCTTCGACGTAACGGGCGGCAAGGAGACCCTGGCCCCCGGCAACGGCTTCGGCGAGTGGAACCTGTCATGGGAGGACTGGCAGAAAACCTCCAGCCTCGCCGACCCCTCCAGCCCTGCCAGCCCCTCCAGCCCCGCCGGCGTTTGAGGCGCGGGTCCGGGCAGAGCCCGGTTGCCCCCTCCAGCCCCTCCAGCCCTGCCAGCCCCGCCGGCGTTTGAGGGGGGGGGGGGCCCCCCCCCGGGTTGGGGGGGGGGGGGGGGGGGGGGGAAGGCTCCGCGCCGCGGCCCCACCACCCGCCACCGCCCCCGGCCCCGCCACGCGCCCCCGCCGTACGGCACGGGCCCCCGCCGTACGGCACGGGCCCCCGCCGTACGACACGGGCCCCCGCCGTACGACACGGGCCCCCGCCGTACGACACGGGCCCGGCCCGGCGGATGGGGACATCCACCGGGCCGGGCCCGTAGTTCACGCACGCGAGCAACCACCCGCCGGGGGTCAGTGGGCGAGCGAAGCCGCCTGCGCAGCAGGCGCCTCCTTGGCCGCCCCACCCCCACCGGCGGAGCCACCCCGCAGCGGCACCTCCTTGACGAACCAGGCGGCCACGAAGCCCAGTACCGCCACCCCCGCACCGAGCAGGAACGCCGAGTGCGTACCGGCGGCCACCGCGTGCTGGTACGCGTCCCGCACCGCCTCGGGAAGCTTCGCCAGGCTCGCCGCGTCCAGCTGGGCCGACCCGGCCTTGGTGGCGGCCGCGGGGCCGAGGCGGTCGGTCATGGTGCTGGTGACCCGGCTGGTGAAGAGGGAGCCCATGAGGGCCACGCCGAAGGAGCCGCCGAGCGTACGGAACAGGGTGGCCGAGGAGGACGCGACGCCCATGTCCTTCATCTCGACGCTGTTCTGCGCGACCAGCATCGTGATCTGCATCAGGAAGCCGAGACCGGCGCCGAGGACGGCCATGTACACGCCGGACACCAGGCGGCTGGTGCCCGTGTCCATGGTGGCGAGCAGGAAGAGCCCGACGACCATGAGCCCGCCGCCGAGGATCGGGAACATCTTGTACTTGCCGCTGTTGGTGGTGATCCGGCCCGCGACCAGCGAGATGACCATCATCGAGAGCAGCATCGGCAGGAGCAGCAGGCCGGAGTTGGTGGCCGAGGCGCCCTGGACCGACTGCTGGAAGAGCGGCAGGTAGAGCACGCCGCCGAACATCGCGAAGCCGACCAGGAAGCCGATCACGGACATGAGGGTGAAGTTGCGGCTGCGGAAGATGTGCAGCGGCATGATCGGCTCGGCGGCCTTGGTCTCGACGTAGAGGAAGGCGGCGATGGAGACGATGCCGACGGCGATCAGGCCGATGATCTCGGCGGAGCCCCAGGCGTACTCGGTGCCGCCCCAGGTGGTGACGAGCACGGTGGAGGTGATCGCGATGGTCAGCAGCGCCGCGCCGAGGTAGTCGATCTTTCCCTGGGTCTTCTTCTTCGGGAGGTGCAGCACCGCCGTCACCATGGCGAGGGCCACGATGCCGAGGGGCAGGTTGATGTAGAAGGACCAGCGCCAGCCCATGTGGTCGGTGATGGTGCCGCCGACCAGCGGTCCGCCGATCATGGCGAGGGCCATCACGCCGGCCATCATGCCCTGGTACTTGCCGCGCTCGCGGGGCGGGATCAGGTCGCCGATGATCGCCATGACGCCGACCATCAGACCGCCGGCGCCGAGGCCCTGGATCGCGCGGAAGCCGATGAGCTGGCCCATGTCCTGGGCCATGCCGCTGAGCGCCGAGCCGATCAGGAAGATGACGATCGAGGTGAGGAAGGAGCCCTTCCGCCCGTACATGTCGCCGATCTTGCCCCAGATGGGGGTGGAGGCGGCGGTGGCCAGCGTGTAAGCGGTGACCACCCAGGAAAGGTGTTCCAGGCCGCCGAGCTCGCCGACGATCGTGGGCATGGCGGTGCCGATGATCATGTTGTCGAGCATGGCCAGCAGCATCGCGATCATGAGGGCCATCAGGACGACCCGTACGCTGCGCGGCTTCACCTCCTCCGAGGTTTCCGCCGCCTTCGTCATCTCCACCATGTTCCACTCCCCTGGCGCACCCGCACCGGCCCTGGCACTTACTTGCCGCCCGGCTAGTTCACTACACTGGGGAAGGTAGACCCGTAACTAGCCGGGCGTCAAGTAAGTAGATTTGGGGAGAGCCATGTCCAGCAGCAGTCCGCAGCAGCGTCGCGGCAACACGCGGCAGCGCATCCAGGACGTCGCGCTGGAACTCTTCGCCGAGCAGGGGTACGAGAAGACCTCGCTGCGCGAGATCGCGGAGCGACTGGAGGTCACGAAGGCGGCGCTGTACTACCACTTCAAGACCAAGGAAGACATCATCATCAGCCTGTTCGAGGACCTGACCCGGCCCATCGACGAGCTGATCCAGTGGGCCGAGGAGCAGCCGCGCACGCTGGAGATGAAGCGGGAGGTCCTGCGCCGCTACAGCGAGGCGATGGCCGGCGGCGCCTCGCTGTACCGCTTCATGCAGGAGAACCAGGCCTCGCTGCGGGAGCTGAGCATCGGCGAGACGGTGAAGAAGCGGCTCTTCGCCCTGGTGGAGCTGTTGCGCACGGGCCAGGAGGACGCCCCCCTGGCCGACCAGGTCCGGTGCGTGAGCGCCCTGTTCACCCTGCACGCCGGAATGATGTTCCTCCAGCACGTCGAGGGCGACCCGGAGGAGACCCGGCAGGCCGCCCTGGAGGTCGCGACGGACCTGATCACCCAGGCCCACCAGCACGCATAGGCGCGACCGGGACCGCCCGTTCACTCGATGGGGCGAACAAAGGCCCGAATCATTACTCTCCGTAGTCAGAGCGGCTACTTTTGGTGATGTGCGCTGCGGACGGGCCGCGGCGCCAGAGCCGAAGGCACCGTCATGATGCGTCTCGCCCTCACCACCGCCGCCACCGCGGCGGCCGTCCTCGCCACCGTGCTCGCGCCGCGGGCACCGCTGCCGGCCGTCCCCCTCTCCTACGTGGCCCTCGGGGACTCGTACAGCGCGGGCTCCTTCGTGCGCCCGTGGAATGCCGACGGGTGTGGGCGCTCCGAGCACGACTATCCGCACCAGGCCGCGCGGCGGCTGAAGTTGAAGCTCACCGATGTCACCTGCTCCGCCGCCGAGGTCAGAGCCGGGCTGCTGGGGCCGCAGTCCGAGCTCAAAGGGCCGCCGTCCGTGGCCCCTCCGGGCGGCTGGGCCGCCAAACCGGCGCAGATCGGGGCCGTTTCCGCGACCACCGGTCTCGTCACGGTCGGCGCCGGCGGCAACTCCGTGGGCTTCGCCGACATCATCGAGACCTGCGCGAAGCGGGGGCTGGCCTCCTTCGGGACGGGCAGCCCGTGCACCGACCACTACGCGCGGGGCGAGGCCGCCTCCGCGCTCGATTCCCGGTTCACGGCGCTGGAGGCCGACTTCGCGGTCCTACTGAAGGAGATCCGCACGCGCGCCCCGCACGCCGGAGTAGCGGTCGTCGGATACCCGGCCGTCGTGGACGAGGCAGCGGGCTGCGGCTGGGGCTCCTGGAACCAGCTCGGCACGGTCGCCAAGGGAGACATGCCCTGGCTCGACACCCTGGAGCGCCGGATCAACGCCCTCCTGCGGGAACAGGCCCGGCGGAGCGGCGCGGTGTACGTGGACACGTACTCCTCCAGCACCGGCCACGGGGTGTGCGCGACGGGTGAGCGGCGCTGGATGTACGGGATCAAGGACACCCTGACCGGGCCCGGCGACCAGAGCGACCCGCCCTCCGAGCTCTGCCGGTCCATCCCGGCCCAGGGCGAGGCGTGCACCGTCCTCCATCCGAACCTCCGCGGCGCCACCCACCAGGCGGACCTCGTCACCGAGGCCCTGACCGGGCTGGGAGCGGCCGGAAGATGACCGAAAAGACGACCGGATGATCGACTCGCTCTCGTTCGGGCTTCGCACGTGCATACGATGTGGAGCTTGAACGGCTCTAGTGGTGGGGGGACGCTTACATGGGGCTCAGCCCTGAGTGGGAGAAATTGTTCGGCTCCGGTTCCGGTTCCGGGCCCACGTCGGATTCCGGCGCGCGAATGACACTGGCCTCGGCCGCCACCCCGGGCGACGGTGGGGGCGGCGGTGGCGGCCTGGACGTTCAGCAGGGGCCCTGGACCACCGCGGCCGGGGTTTCGGCGGAGCTGACCGGTGCCACCAACTCGGCCGTGACCCGGCTAGAGACCTCGCACGAGGGTGTCGTGGCCACGCTCGAAGGCTTCATGCTCCCGGCGATCCTCGGCGAGGTCCGCACCTCCTGGAAGGAGCGGCTGGAGGACGTCCGAGCCGAGTGCGCCCGCCTGGAGGCCTCGTTGAGGACCGCGGGCAAGGAGTTCGGCGAGGTCGACCACCGGGTCAAGGGCGACTTCGACAGCCTGCACCCCCAGAAGGGCGCGGTGAAGGCCCAGTGATGACCTGGCAGCACCTCAAGGACCTCAAGCTCGTGGAGATCGAGCAGGCCGCCGACGGTTGGGGCGATGTCGGCAGCCGCGCCTACGCGGCCAAGGAGCGCGTCGAGAACGAGATGCTCGGCAAGCTCCGCGACAGCCAGCAGGGCGCGACGGCGGACGCCGCCCTGGGAGACCTGGCCCGGCTGGCCCGCAACTACCAGTACATACACGCCGAATGCGGGCTCGTCCGTACCGCCCTGAACGGCTTCGCCACCGAGGTGGCCGAACCGCGCAGCCGGCTGAACTCCGCCCTCCAGGAGGCCGAGGCCCTCGGCTTCACCGTGCACCAGGACGGCTCGGTGTCCTATCCGGCGGTCGCCGGACCCCCGTCGAGCCCGTACCTGAAGCCTCCCGAGGGGGGCACGGCGGCTGCCCCGAAGGGCTCCCCGCTGTTCACCGGACCGAGTGGCGGACCGCTGCTCCCGGGCCAAAAGGGGCCGCTGTTCCCGGGCGGCAACGGCGGGCCGTTCCTGGAGACCAACCCGAACAAGGCCAAGGCCGAGGCCATAGCGGACCACATCGCCTCCGCCTGCCGCGCGGCGGCGGAGATGGACACCCGCTATCGCACGGTCCTCTCCGAGCTCAAGGCGGAACGCGGCCTGAAGGTCGACGACTCCGTGTGGGCGGACGCGGCCAAGGACCTCCAGCACACCCGCGACGCGGCCGGTTCGTACCTCAAGGACTCGGACATACCGCACGGCAAGTCCCCGGCCGAGAACACCGCCTGGTGGAACGGCCTCGACCAGGAGCGGCGCGACGAGTACGTCTCGCTCTACCCGGCGAGCGTCGGAGCCCTGGACGGCATCCCCTCGGAGACCCGCGACACGGCGAACCGCGTCGTCCTCGCCGAGACCCACGGCACGGCCCAGACGGACCTGGCCGCGCTGCGCGCGAAGGAACCGCCCCGCTACGAGCCCTACATCAGCCCGATCACCGGCCGCGAGGTCAAGGGCGCGCAGGTCGAGTCCAAGGCCTGGCGGGACTGGAACGACAAGCAGAAGGAGCTGGAAGGCCGCCTGAAGGGCATGGACCAGATCCAGCAGCGGCTGACCTCGCCCAAGCCCGAACTTCCCGAGGGTTATCTGCTGAGCTTCGACAACAGCAAGCTGGGCAAGGCCATCGTCTCGATCGGCAACCCGGACACCGCCGACAATGTGGTGACGTACGTACCGGGGACGGGGTCGAAGCTTTCGAACATCGACGGGGACCTCGGGCGGGCCGAGGCGCTCCGGAGGGAGGCCATGCGTCAGGACCCCGGTCACCAGACCGCATCGGTCCTCTGGCTCGGCTACGACGCACCTCAGGGCGTCTTCACGGACGCCACGAGCGATGAGTACGCCAAGGCCGCGAAGGACCCGCTCGGCCGGTTCCTCACCGGAATCGATACCGCTCACACCGGCGGACCAGTGAACTCCACCGTCCTGGGCCACAGCTACGGCACGCTCGTCGCCGGGCAGGCGTTGGCAGCCCACCCCGACCTCCCCGTGGACAACGTCATATTCGTCGGCAGTCCGGGTGTCGGTGTGGACCACGCCAAGGATCTGGGCGTCCCGCCAGACCACGTGTGGGCGGCGACCGCCGAACACGACCCCATCAAATGGGCTCCCGACCCGAACGCGCTCGTCGGCGGGCTGCTCGGTCCGCTGGTGTCGCCCTCGGGGTTCTTCGACTTCTATGACGATCACACGATCCTCTACGGGACCGACCCCGTCACGGACGATTTCGGCGGGCGGACGTTCGATGTGGCTCCCGGAAAGGAGCTGCTGTCCGACGGACTCGCGCCCGCGCACTCGCAGTACTGGCAAGACCAGTCGCTGAGGAATCTCGGTGGCATCGTGACAGGAAAGATCACATGAGTATGCGGAGGGCGACGGCCGCGGTAGCGCTGATCACGATGGCGGTGGCAGCGACATCGTGCGCGGGGCTGCAGGAACGGGCGAAGGAGCCGAAGGTTTCAATGAACGAACAACAAGCCGTGGCGCGTGCCGACGAGATCATGCAGGAGGCGGTGGCGGGCATGTCACCGAAGCCCGCGCTGAAGCTCTCCGGGAGTCGCAGTGCCGGTTCCTGCCTGTCCGAGTTCGGCACGACTGACCGGTGGCAGGTCACCTTCAGCTACCAGCTCATGGGCGTACCGGGGTCCGCCGGGAAACAGCTGGTCCGCCAGGCCCGGGACGCCTGGGTGGCACGCGGGTACACGTTCGAGAGCGAGAAGACCGACGGCGACTGGTCCAAGCCGGATACCTACGTCAGTATGCGCACCCAGGGTGACGACTTCCGGATGACCGCGGGCAACGGGGTCACGGACGAGACGACCGGCGACGGCATCGCCTACCTCACGGTCGACTCGCCCTGCTTCCCCAAGCCCGCGAGCGGCAGCCCCTCCCCCTCCGCGCAGGGGCTGTCGTCCCAATCCCCCATATCGGCGGACGAGGCTTCCGAGCAGCGGGTCCTCGCCCACTCCAGCCGGATCTACGACGCCCTGCGCGTCCCGCACGACGCGGCGGCCGGCGCGCAGCTGCGTACGGGCGAGACCGAAGGCGTCACCTACGTCCACCACGCCTGGACGAGCGAGCCGTTGCCCGCCGACCGGGCGGCGCGGGCCGTGGCGCGGGCCCAGGAGTACTTCGCCGGCGCGGACTGGCGCATACGCGCCGCGCCCGGGCGGCTGGTCGCCCTGCACCCGGCGGACGAGACCGTCGCCCAGCTGGTCTCCGCGCCGGACGGCGTCCTGCGGATCGGCGTCACCGGCCCGGCCGTTCCGGTGGTCCGGGCCGAGGGGGCCGAGGGGGCCGAGGCCTGACCGTGGGAACGGCAGAGGGGTGACGCGCCCGCCGCCGCGGGAGCATCACCCCTCAGGGACCGCTGCTGCGGTCAGGCCTTGCCCTTGAGGGAGGTCACCAGCTGGTTCGTCAGCTTGGTCGCGCCCTTCATGCCCTCGTCGGTGCCGCTGCTGACCAGCACGGTCACCACCGAGGTGCCGACCCGCGCGGCCACCAGCGTGGTGCCGCCCTTCCAGGCGGGGCTGGTCAGGGTGATGGTGAAGGCGCCGTCGCCCACGCCCGTCAGGGGCTTCTCGGAGACCGTCACCTTGCTGTGGGTGTCGGCATCGGTGTAGCTCGGGCAGGCCTTGGAGATCATGCCGAGCGCACCGAGCACGGTGGCGGAGGTCGTGCCGCGGTAGACGTCGATCTCCTGCGCCTGCTGGGAGGAGGAGTCCTTGTTCACGTAGGAGTCCTGCGCGAACGAGACTCCGGTGATCCCGGTGATCTCGATCCAGGAAGTCCCGCCGAGCTTGGTGCAGTCGGGGGTCGGCACGGAGGCGGCCTCCGGCAGCTGGTAGGTGTCGCCGGTGTCGCGCGAGGCCGCCGGGTCGGGGGCGTAGCCGTCGGCGAAGAAGGTGGCGGGGGCGAGCGCCGCCTTGAGCTGCGTACCCGTCAGCAGGCCCTTGTTGGGGCCTTCGTCGGCGGCCGCGGCGGACGGCTTCGCGGCGGACGGCGAAGCCGGGGCCGGCGCGGCGGCCTTCGTGCCGGAGGGGGAACACGCGACCAGCGCGAGCGGGAGCGCGGCGACGGCGAGCAGCCTGGTGGCAGGGGATATCAGACGCACGATGTGGTTCGACCTCTATGTTCGAATGCATGGCGGACCGGATCATCCGGAACACCACGGTGTGGCTGACACCGGATCGGAACGGCGCTTACCGGGGGACGAGTGGGCAGGCAGGGCTCGGCCCGGTCTGGTTCAGCAAGGGGACCCGCGCATCACATCGGGTAACCGGGGCCGGAACAAGGGGTCGACACATGTCTTTACCGGGGGTTATGCAAGATTTTCCCTAACCGGACCGACCGCGTCCGGTTAGTCCCAGAGGTCCCACGCCACGGGCGACATGACGGTGCGTGGACTGGTCCGCCGAGACGCTTCTTAGGCGTCGCGGACCTCTCGCCCCTCGCACCCCTCTTGCCCCTCGCGCCCCTCTCACCCACTCCGCTCCTCGCGCCACTCCGCCAGCACGGCCTCGACGTCGAACTCGGCGAGCCGCAGCGGCGGACCGGGTGGCGGCCTGCGCAGCGCTGCGCGGATCTTGGTGTTGACCTCCGTCAGGACGTCCCGCGCCTGCCGCTCGGTGCGGGCCGCCCGGACCGCCTCCCGCGCGTCCTCGGCCTCCTTGCGGAGCGCGAGCGCCGGCGGAAGGACCGCGAAGCCCTCGCGGTGCATCTTGCCCTTGATCCACCACAGCTCGTCGTACGGGGCATCGAGCGAGGCCAGCGGCTTGCCCCAGCCGGGCAGCTGCTCGAACTCGCCCCGCTCGGCGGCTTCCCTGATCTGCCGGTCCACCCACGACTCGAAGCTGACACCAGGCGGTTTGCGGTCGGTCACCACGCCTCCTCGGGAGTCCCTTCCAGCATATCGCCGCCGCCGGACGGGGCAGTTAGGCCCCTACAGCCGGCGCTCCGACTCCTCGATCGGGATGTCGTTGATGCTGGCCTCGCGGCGGCGCATGAGGCCGGCGGCGTCGAACTCCCACTGCTCGTTGCCGTGGCTGCGCCACCACTGGCCGCTCGCGTCGTGCCACTCGTACTCGAAGCGCACCGAGATGCGGTCGCCGGTGTACGCCCACAGCTCCTTGCGCAGCCGGTACTCCAGCTCGCGCTCCCACTTGTCGGCGAGGAAGGCGCGGATCTCGGCGCGGCCGTTCAGGAAGCGGTCACGGTTGCGCCAGGCGGAGTCCTCCGTATAGGCGAGGGCGACGCGCTCGGGGTCGCGGCTGTTCCAGGCGTCCTCGGCGGCCTGCACCTTGGCGCGGGCGGATTCCTCGGTGAAGGGCGGCAGTGGCGGTCGCACGGAACCAGTGGCAGTCACGACGGGACACCTCTCGGCTGGACAGCGAAGACGGACACGCGGGGAGAACGGTCGTTCTCCCCGCGCCGCCAACCCTAGAGAACGAGCGTTCTCACCGCAAGCGATCCTGGTCTACGCTGCCCTCATGCCCACCACCCCGATGACCGACGACGAGGCCCGCACCCGCTTGCTGGACGCCGCGGAGGCGCTCTTCTACTCCGAGGGCATCCAGGCCGTCGGCATGGACCGCATCCGAACCGAGTCCGGTGTCCCGCTCAAGCGGCTCTACCGCCTCTACCCGGCGAAGGAATCCCTCATCACCGCCTACCTGGAGCGCCGCGACCGCCGCTGGACGGCGAGCCTGCGCGCCGCGGTCGCGGGGAGCGCCGACCCGGTCGGGGCGGTCTTCGACTGGCTCGCCCGGTGGTTCTCGGAGCCGGGCTTCCGCGGCTGCGCGTTCCTGAACGCGTACGGGGAGCTGGGCGCGGGCCCCGCCGGAGTGCTGGACGTCGTACGGCGCCACAAGGCGGAGCTACGGGCGCTGCTGGCCGAGACCGCCGGTCCGGACCGGGAAGGCCTGGCGGAGCAGTTGCTGCTGCTGGTCGAGGGCGCGACGGTGCTGGCGGCCCTGGAGCCGGGCCCGGGCCCGGCGGTGCGGGCGCGCGAGGCGGCGTACGTCCTGCTCCGCGAGGGCGCGCCACGGCCGGGCAGGTGATTCATGCGGCTGCCGAGTGACCGGCAACGCGTCGCGCACCTCCGGGTTGCATGATCAGCTTTTAACTGGTGTCGGGCCTTTTGTCCACCGGTAGACCGCATTCGGCGGTTGCATGCCGGTTCCGTCGCCTTTCCTCGCGGAGGAAACACCCTTGTCTGCTTCCCGCTGCACGTCGGCCGCCCTGGTCGTCGCGGCCGTCACCGCGACCTGCCTGCTGCCGGTCACGCCGGCTTTCGCCGCCGGCTCGCCGCACATCCGGTTCTCCCAGCCGTACGTCCCCTCCATCGCCGCGGGCAAGACCGGCCGCGTGGTGATCGTGGCGGATACGGGTGGCGATCCGGCACTCAGCAGCAGCTTCCGGATCACCGCGCCGGAGCGGACCACCTTCCCCGAGGCCCGCTTCTACTGGAACGGCGACCGTGCCGGGGCACCCTGTACGCGTTCGGGCGACGCCCGCCAGCTGACTTGCAACGCCGGGACCCGCGCGGGCTTCGCCTTCCCGGCGGAGAGCGACACCCGGCTGGGCGTACTCGTACGGGTGGACGCGGACGCGCCGGAGGGCACGACCCTCGGCGGCGGCGAGTGGGCGGCGGAAGGCGACACCTCACCCGGCCTGTACGCGGTGTCCACCCCGGTGACGGGCCCCAAGGGGGGCGACGGCCACGACGGGCACGACGGCCACGACGGAGAGCCGGGCCACGACGGGAAGCCCGGCCACCACGGCAAGCCGGGCCGCCCCGGGCCCAAGGGCGACAAGGGAGACCAGGGCGAGCGCGGAGAGCGCGGCGAGAAGGGCGAGCGCGGGGACCGGGGGGACCGCGGCGAGAAGGGCGAGCGCGGCGACAAGGGCGACCACGGGCCGAAGGGGCCCAAGGGCCACAAGGGTCCGCAGGGCCCGAAGGGTGACACCGGACCCGCGGGCCCGAAGGGCGACCAGGGCCCGTCCGGCGGCCCCCAGGGCCCGAAGGGCGACACCGGCCCGACAGGGCCGAAGGGCGACCAGGGCCCGTCCGGCGGCCCGAAGGGCGACAAGGGGGACAAGGGCGACCGCGGCGACACGGGCAACACCGGCCCGGCGGGACCGACGGGAGCGCGCGGACCGGGCGGACCCCAGGGCCCGAAGGGCGACACCGGCCCCGCGGGCGGCCCGAAGGGCGACAAGGGGGACCGGGGCGACCAGGGACCCAAGGGCGATCGCGGTCCGGGCGGACCGGGTGGACCGGCCGGTCCGGCCGGGCCCAAGGGTGACAAGGGCCCCAAGGGCGACAAGGGCGAGCAGGGCAAGCCCGGCAAGTGCAAGTGCGGCAAGGACCACGGGAAAGACCACGGCAAGGACCACGGCAAGGACCACGGCAAGGACCACGGGAAGGACCACGGGAAGGACCACGGCAAGGACCAGAAGGACCACAAGCCGAAGGCCCGCATCGTCAGCGACAAGCTGCACATCCGCACCGGCCCCGGCACGCACTACGGCAAGACCGGCGTGATCAAGCACGGCACCGAGGTCCAGGTCATGTGCAAGACCAACGGCACCGAGGTCGAGGGCAACTCCCTCTGGTACAAGCTCGCCGA
This sequence comes from Streptomyces sp. NPDC059443, assembly GCF_042750105.1. NCBI lineage: Bacteria > Bacillati > Actinomycetota > Actinomycetes > Kitasatosporales > Streptomycetaceae > Streptomyces > Streptomyces sp. NPDC059443. Next base: position 182,202 of record NZ_JBHYVM010000006.1, read on the forward strand.
CGGCCGCGGCTGGATCGCCGCCCGCTACGCCGAGAACCTGAACCGCATCCCCACCTGCTGACCCAGCCCCACCCCCACCTTCGGTGCGCGCCGAGGCCCCCGAGCCCCGGCGCGCACCGAAGCCGTTTCCCGGGGTTTCGGTGCGCATGCCGTGGTGTGGTCAGGAGAGCATCTGGCAGAGCGTGGCTTGCACGCCGTTCCGGATGGCGATGACCCCTGCCGTTTCGTCTCCGCCGTGCTCCTCGTTGCCGAGGGCGACGACGACCTTGGTGCCGTCCTCACTGGCGTACCAGCGGCTGTTGTAGCCCAGGACGGCTCCGCCGTGGGCCCAGGCCCCCTTCTGGCAGCCGGTCAGGATCCGGTGCGAGAGGGCCAGGCCGTATTGCTTGTCGGGGTTCTGCGGGTCTTTGGGGTCCATGCCGACGGTCGTCTTGAGTTCCGTCAGCTGTGCGGGCGGCAGCAGTCGCCCCTGGAGCAGGGACAGCACGAAGACGGCCTGGTCCTGGAGCGTGGAGATCATCGCGCCCGCGGCCCAGAACAATTCCACGTTGGAGGCCGAGACCTCGTCGATGCCGCCGAGCGGGTTGTACTTCCAGCCGTGGACGAAGTTGCCGTACAGGTTGGTGTCGGAGGTCGGGAACGACGTGCCGGTCAGGCCGAGCGGCGCGATGACGCGGTTGGCGATCTCGACGGACGGGTCATGGCCGGTGGCGGCCTGGATGATCATGCCGGCCAGGACGTAGTTGGTGTTCGCGTACGCCCACTCACCCGGTGTCTTCTTCGGCAGCGTCAGGGCCATGTCTACGAGGCTCTGCGGCGTGTAGTGGTTGGATCTGAGATCGCCGTTGTAGTAGACGTAGCCCAGCGTGATCGGGTCGACGAAGGGGATCCTGGCCACGACGACATCGGGGTAGTCCGGCAGCCCCGAGGTCTGGTTCAGCAGCTGGCGGATCGTGATGGTGCGCCCGTCGTAGCCGTGGGCGTTGACGGCGTTCGGCAGCCACTTGGCGACGGTGTCGTCCAGCGACAGCTTTCCCTCGGCCTCCAGTTGGAGGACCACCGTCGCGGTGTACAGCTTGGTGTTGCTGCCGATGCGGTACTTCGCCGTGGGATCGATCGGCACGGACGAGCCCTTGATGCTGTGGCCCGCCGTGACGTACGCGCCGCTCGTACTGTCCTGCATGAGGGCGATGACGCCGGGGTAACCGGCTGCGACGCCCTTGTTCGCCCCGTCCTGCAAGGCCTGGGCGGCGCCACCCATGTCCGCTTGCGCCGGCGTGGCGCCCACGGTGACGGCCAGCCCGACGGCGGCGCCCAGCAGTGCGTTGCGTAGCCTGCGCATTCCATGCCCCCCTGTGGTGTGTCGAATCCGCGCGGACCGTACCTCCGAACACTTCGAGTGTGAAGAGCGGACCCGCCGCAATGACGGTGGCTGCGGTGTTCTGTAGGGTCGGCTGCCTTAGCGATCACGGGGGTAGTCGATGTTCCTTTCCACAGTGCGCCGCGGTGCGGCGGCGGTACTCGTCGCCACAGCCGCGTTCGCCACCGTCTCCTGTAGCGCGGACCCGTCCCCCGCGCCGGGCATCAATGCCTCCGCCACGCCTGCTGCCTCGTCGGCACCCGCCTCTGCGCCCGCGTCGTCGCCTTCGTCCGCGCCCTCACCTCCGGCCTCCCCTCCGGCCTCGCCGTCGTCCCCGGGGGCCGCGAGTACGGCGCCGAGCGCGCTGCCCGCCGAGAAGGTCCGGGACGCCTTCGCCGGGCTCCAGGCCACGCTGGGCGATTCGTGCACGCCGGGCAACTGCGCCTACTTCCTCGGGCGGGTCTACGACGAACTCCACCGCATGGACCGCGCGATGAAGGCGGACCCGAAGGGGCCCGGACACTTCCCCGAGCCGATCGCCCTGATCGCGAAGCTCGACACGGAACTCGGCGGCGACCACGGCTTCGACAACCTGAAGAAGCACCAGACCTCGCTGATCGGCACCCGGGACAAGATCAACGTCTGGATGCAGGGCCACCCCGACGACTACCGCTGACCGGTCCGCAGCTCTTGACGACTGTTCATGTACCTGACAGCAGTTAGCACTGCACACTCCCCCGAACGGCACCACACCCCGAAGGGAGCAATCAGCGCATGACCGATCCTGAGAGCACGGAACACGACTACGACGTGGTCATCAGCGGAGCCGGCCTCGCCGGCAGCGCCGCGGCGATCCTGCTCGCCCGCCGCGGCGCCCGCGTCGCCCTGCTGGAACGCCACTCGGACCCCGAGTCCTACAAGGTGCTCTGCAGCCACTCGATCACGGCCAACGCCCACCCCGTACTGGAGGAACTCGGCCTCCTCCCCGCCCTGGAGAAGGCCGGAGCCCTCAGCAACCGCGCCCGCTGGTACACCCGTTGGGGCTGGATCGAGCCGAAGGCCGCGCCGACGGGCCCCGAGCTGCCGTACGGGTACAACATCCGGCGCAGCGTCCTCGACCCGTTGATCAGGTCCCACGCGGCGCGGACCCCTGGCGTCGACCTGCTCCTCGGACACCGCGTGACCGGGCTGGTCCGCGAGGACGGGCGGACCTCGGGGGTGCGCGCCTCGACACCGCAGGGCGAGCGCGAGATCCGGGCCCGGCTGGTGGTCGGCGCCGACGGGAAGGACTCGGCCGTGGCGAAGTTCGCCGAGGTGCCCGTCAAGGAGTACGAGAACGACCGCTTCGCCTACCTCGCGTACTTCCGCAACCTTCCGCTGCGCGACGGGATCGGCCACACGTGGTTCCTCGAACCCGACATGGCGTACGCGTTCCCCAACGACGACGGGGTGACCGCCCTCGCGGTGGTCCCGGACAAGAAGCACCTGCCGGCCTTCCGGGAGGACCTGGAGGGCTCCTTCCTCGCGTTCGTCCGCGCCCTGCCCGAGGCGCCGCCCGTCGACGCCGCCGAGCGCATCTCGAAGTTCATCGGCACCGTCAACTACCCCCTCCACAGCCGCAAACCGACCGCACCGGGCGTGGCGCTGATCGGCGACGCCGCCCTGACCAGCGACCCCCTGTGGGGAGTGGGATGCGGGTGGGCCCTGGAGACCGCGACCTGGCTTACGGAGGCGGTCGCCTCGGCCGCGACCGGCCGGGGAGACCTCGACAGGTCGCTCGGGGCCTACGCGCGCAAGCACCGGCGGCGGCTGACCGGCCACCAGCGCATGGCCGTCGACTTCGCCAAGTCCCGCCCGTTCAACCCCGGGGAGCAGCTCGTGTTCGCGGCGGCGGCGCGCGACGAGTCGCTGGCGCGGCACATGCACATGTTCGCGTCCCGCCTGATCGGCCCGATGCGCTTCCTGAACCCGGCGGCACTGGCCAAGTCCTGGTCCGTCAACCGCCGTTACCGCGGGGCGGCCGCGACAGGTCAAGCCGAGGCGAGATAACCGGCAGCCCCGGCCAGCGGCAGACTCGCCCAGGTCCGCGTCCCGCCACCCGGCTCGCGCGACTCCCCGAACCCCCAGGCCCCACCGCACTCCCGCACCACGGCGGCCATCACCCGCAGCGCCGCCCGCCGGCGGGCCTCGCAGTGGGCGGCGAGGCGGGGGTGGGAGTGGGTGGCGTGCCCGTCGAAAACGGTGAGACGGAGCGAGTCGTCCCGGTGGCGCAGCGCGAGGTACAGACTGCGCCCCGGATCCAGGTACCAGGAAGCGGCAATGAGCTCCCCGGCGACCTGCTCGGCGGCGGGCGCGACCGGGTCGAGCCGGTGGGCGTGCAGGACGGACCGTACGGCGCTGCGCGCGATCTGGGAGCTGTACGGCTCCCCGGGCACGGTCAGGCTGCACGCCAGCCCGTCGGCGGCGGGCGCCTCCCCCGCGTCGGGCACGGGCGGAGCCACCGGACAGGCGGCGAAGCGGCCGTCGGGGACGGGCGGAACGAAGGAACTGGTCATGGCGGACTCCCTGACGTCGTGGGTTGGTTGACGTGTTTTAGGCGAGCTCGACGCGCACGCGTTTTTTGCTCTCGCGGTGGGGGCAGTGGCTTGTCGCCGAGGCCCTAGGCATGCTGCGGCGATGCACTTCCAACTCCCTTGCGTGAGCGGTGCATTACCGAATGTAGCGCGAGGCGGGCCATTTTTGGCCCCCGAACGGGGAGAAGTCAGCCGTTCGTGGCGAATGGGCCCGCTGACGCGCAAGACTGCACTCCATGACCGCGAGGACAGCTCCCACTGAACGCCAGAGGCGCCTGGGGTACGAACTGCGCCGAATGCGCATGTCAGCAGGGATCTCAGCCGAGTTCGCGGCGGGCCTCCTGGGAGTGGACCGCGGAGCGATCTCCGCCATGGAGTCCGGCGCGCGGGCCATCTCGGCCGAGCGGTTGCGGACGCTGGCATGCAACTGCCAGGTGGACGACGAGCGGTACATCGCCGGACTCACGGACATGGCACTGCCCACCGGCCCGCGATGGTGGGACCGCTACCGAGGCCACGTACCCCAAGGCTTCCTAGACATCGCAGAGTTGGAGACCCGGAGCATCCGCATGCGGGCTGCGTACCCGATCCACATGCCGGGGCTGCTCCAGACCTCGGACCACGCCCTCGCCGTGTTCCGCATGGTCATCCCCGCCCTCCCTGAGCACGAGGTCGCGCTTCGGCTGGCATTGCGCGTCGAGCGCCAGAAGGTGCTGGACGGTGAGAACGCGCCCGCGTTCGTGGCCGTGGTGCACGAAGCCGCCCTGCGGATGCAGTTCGGCGGACCAGCCGTCCTGCGGGCACAACTGGACCACTTGCTCCATCGCTCCGAGCAGGACAATGTGACGGTGCTCGTCCTCCCGTTCGATGCGGGCGGGTTTCCGGGCGCGGGGCAGACCGTGCTCTACGCCGAGGGGCCGACGGCGCAACTCGACACCGTGCAGGTGGACAACTCGCACGGGCCAGACTTCCTCCATGCCGAGACGCAACTCGCCAAGTACCGAGCCCACTTCGACCTGATGGAAAAGCTGGCGCTGCCCCCGGGAGCATCCCGGGACTTCATCCGCTCCATCGCGAGCCAACTGTGAGAGGGGACACCGTGACGGACGTGACCTGGGAGGATCCATTCTGCGGCGAGGGGAACTCCTGCTACCGGATCGGGGTGGACGGGGACGGCAACAGCTACATCGCGCTCTCCGGCCAGGAGGACACGTACCTCACGGACAGCCGCGAGGCCCTGCAACAGATGATCCGGGACATCAAGGCCGGCAAGGCCGACCACCTGCTGTAGGTGCCGGGCACCACGGGCAGGCGTAGCGTCGTCATCGGGAGCCTTCCCTCTCCGACGGAGGAATCGAGGAGGTCGAGATGGCAGTTTTGGTGCACAACCGGGGCGCCGACTGGACCCAGGAGGTCTACCAGGCCGTCTTCGACAAGGCGATCCCGGACAAGACGCGACCGCCCGCCGGCCTCATCTCCCACGTGGCGGCGCCCTACGGGGACGGCGGCTTGCAGGTCATGGACATCTGGGAGTCGGAAGCCGACTACCAGCGCTTCGCGCAGGAGGCACTCATCCCCGCGGCACAGGACCTGGAGGCTGGAGGCTCCGGCCTTCGAATCGAACGTGTACGAGATCTTCAACTCCCTGATCCCCTGATCCCCTGACCCGCCCGGGGTTCTGGGGTTCAACGGGACCTGGGGCCGGTTGTAAACGTGCCGACGGGCCGGACGAGGTGATGCCCAGGTCCGGCCCGTCCGCTCGCCTCTACAGGTCGAGCTGGTACTGGAGTGTCGTGTGCGTGGGCAGGTAACCGAGGCTGTCGCTGATGCGTCTCATGTGCGTGTTGCTGTCGGCGGTGTCGGTCAGGAGGCCGCCGAGGTCCGGATGGCGCCCGTGGGCTTGCCGGATCGACTCGGCCTTCATCCATCGCCCGAGGCCGTGTCCCCGGTGCTCGGGCAGCACGCCGGTGCCGTAGTGCTGGCCATCGCCCGTGCCGTTGCCGGGGACGACGAGTTCGGTGAATCCGGCGATCGAGTCGTCGGCGGTGTCGATGGCGACGACCGTGTGCAACTGGTCGCCGCGCTCTTCGACGGCCTTCGCCGCGGCCCGGACCCGGTCCACGTCCCAGGCCACGGTGCCGTAGTCGGTGTCCTCCATGGGCATGTCGTCCATGGCCCGGCGTGAGGCGGCGAACGTCTGGGCGAGGGCGTCGGGGACGGTTCCCTGCCATGACGCCAGCCGATAGCCGGGATGCGGACGCTCGATGACCTCGGCGAGGGCGCTGGCGTCGACGTCGGCCAGTGGCAAGCGGGCGAACCTCAGGGTGAGCACCTTGCGGAAGCCGTGGGCCGGCAGGAAGTGTTCGCCGGGCGATCCGGCCCGGGCCTGCGCGCTGACGCAGCGCCGGGCGTTGTCCCGGGCGGCGGCCACGGCGGTGCCGAGGAGCTGGGAGCCGACGCCCTTGCGACGCTCCACGGGGTGGACGTGGAGGGTCAGTTCGGCCAGGTGCTCTTGTCCGCCATCGAACAGGCGCAGGAAGGCCGTTCCGACGGGGATGGAATCGGCGTCGGACGCCAGCCATGCAAGGCGACGGCTGTGCGCCCCGTGAGCGGGGTCGGTCAGTGGGGTGATGCGGAACGACAAGGTGTCTCCGTCGTGAGGAGGTGGCAAGGGTCAGTACGCGGGCTCAACTGCTGGGCACTCCTGCGCATGTGCTCCACACCTCCTCGTCGACGGCGCCGGTCCGGATCAACATGGACGGCTGGGAGAACTTAGCCGGCCCGTCGGTTCCTGGGCAAAGGGTTAACTGAAGGCCGGTGCGGCCCGTGCGGCCGTGTGGTCACAGCCACTCGTTGATGGCCGCGACAAGCACGGATGCTTCGTAATGGTTGGCCGGGGCACGTTCGCTAGGTTGGGGGCGGTGTGTCCCAAGGGGACGGGACGGAACGGGGTCGGGGAGAGTGGCTGTGCGCGTTCTTGCGGGCCGGTACGAGCTGGCGGAGTTCGTGGGCCGGGGCGGTATGGGCGAGGTCTGGGCGGGCCGGGACCGGGTGATCGGCCGCCACGTCGCGGTCAAGCTGCTGCCGCACGACCAAGGCGACCCCGGCGGCGCGGAGTTGTTCTTCCGCGAGGCGCGCACCGCGGGAGGCCTCAACCATCGCGGGGTCGTCACCGTCCACGACATGGGCCAGGACCCGGCCGACGGGACGCTGTTCCTGGTCATGGAGTACATCCAGGGCCGGGACCTGGCGGCGGTGCTCCGCGAGGACGGCCCGCCCCCGGTGGCGGACGCGGTCGACTGGGCGGCCCAGGGCGCGGCCGCACTGGCCGCCGCCCACACCGCGGGCATCGTGCACCGGGATCTCAAACCGGCCAACCTGATGCTCACCACGGGCGGCGAGATCAAGATCCTGGACTTCGGGATCGCCCGCTACATGGCGGCCAGCGACAAGTCCAGCAAGGTCATGGGCACGCTCGCCTACATGGCACCCGAACGCTTCGACGAGCAGAGCGGTGACGCCCGCTCGGACCTGTACGCGTTCGGCTGCGTACTGCACGAACTCCTCACCGGCAGGACCCCGTTCGAGGCCACCGGGCCGGTGGCGATGATGACGGCGCACCTCAACAGGACACCGGTCCCACCCCGCACGCTCCGGCCGGACGTCCCGGCCGCGCTCGACGCCCTGGTGCTACGGCTCCTGTCGAAGGCCCCCGAGGACCGCCCGGCCTCCGCCACCGAGGTCCACGACGCCCTACGCGCCCTGGCCCCGACACCCACACCCTCGGCCCCGGCCCCGGCCCCGGCCCCGGCCGCCCTCGACGTGCCCGACCTGCCCGCGAAGCCCCCCGCCGGCTTCGGCCCCGCCCCCGACCCCTTCCACAGCCTGGCCACCCAGACGGCGACGCCGCCGCCCAGGCCCCCGCGGCCGACCGCCCCCGAGCAGCCCGAGGACGCCCCAGCGGCCGAAGCGGCTGAAGTGACCACCAGCCCCCAACCCCTCACCCGCCGCCGCGCGTTGTGGCTGGGCATCGGCGCCGCCGCGGTGGTCACGACCGGCACGACGGCCGCGCTGCTCTCTCGGGACGGCAACCGGAACAAGGGCTCCGCCGGAGCAGCCACCAACTCGGCGGCTCCCTCCGGCGGGCAGCCGAGCCCCGGGCCGCGCGGCTGGCGCTACGAGGCGAAGACGGTCATCCCGTCACCCCCGGTCCTGTCGGCCGGCACGGTCCGCTTCACCGACGGCCACACGATCTACGGTCTGGACGCGCTCACCGGAGCGGAACAGGCGCAGGTCGCCGTACCGGATGAGATCGGGAGGCTCACGGCCGCCGAAGGCATGCTGTTCTTCGCCGACACCAACGGCAAACTCCACGCGCGCAGCGGCAGCGAGAGGTGGGTGTTCCCCGCGGGGGACTACATCCCCGGCAAGCCCGCCGTGGCCGAGGGGAGGGTCTTCTTCGGCAGCAAGGACAAGAACGTCTACTCCGTCGACACGAACACCGGCTACAAGTCCTGGAGCTTCGCCACGGGAGACAAGGTCTTCTGCTCGCCGACCGTGGCCGACGGGACCGTCTACATCGGCGTCGGTGACCCGGAACCGGGCCTGTGCGCCCTGAGCGCGGTGTCCGGCGAGAAGAAGTGGGCGTTCCGCGAGGGAGGCTACGTCTTCAGGACCCCGGCGGTGGCCGACGCCCTCGTCTTCGTCACTCCCAACGACGACAGCCTCTACGCCGTCGACGCCGCCACCGGTACCAAGAAGTGGTCGGTATCCCTCAAGCGTCCGGCGAGTGCCGACGCCTGGTTCCGGCCCTCACCCCCGGTCGTCACCTCGGGCACGGTCTACGCCGGCGGCGGCGACAACGCCCTCCACGCGCTGGACGCGAAGACGGGCACCAAGAAGTGGACCTTCGACATCAACGGCCCCTTCATCCCCTCGACACCGGCCGTGGCGGACGGCAGGGTCTACGTCATCGACCTGAACGACCGGTTCGGAACCGTCTACGCCGTCGACGCCGAATCCGGCCTCCAGAAGTGGTCCGCCCGAACCGGCGCGCCCGCGCGCGGCGACTCGGCGGAGAACGCCCCGGTCATCGCCAACGGCTTGGTCTACGTGACCAACGAGAACGGCATCCTGGCCATCAACGCCACCTCCGGAACCCTCCCCGCCTGACGCGGGGTCGGCCGCCGTGGACGTGGCCACCGGACCGTCGCTCAGGTCGACCTCAACTCCACTGCGGGCGAGGCGAAGGTACTGGGCGTGGGTGTTGCCATCCCGTTCGTCACCGACGTGGGCGGCGACTTCCTGCACACCGAAGTGCAACTATCCCCGGCCGAGTGACCCCGGGCCGCGAAAAATGGACGCATCCGAGCAGCTTCGCATCCGTACACTGCTGCGGGATGCACGAGGAACGCGGAAAGGGAGGTGGGGCCGGTGAAGCTTGCCGAGGCGCTTGCGGAACGCAAGGACACGACGCGGCGTGTGGAACAACTACGGGCGCGCGTAGTCAGCAACGCGCGGTACCAGGAGGGCGAGCCGCCCTCCGAGGACGCGGCGCAGTTGCTGACGGACGCCGGTGAGGCGATGGACGCCCTGGAGTCCCTCATCCGGCGGATCAACCGGACCAACGCCACGATCGACATGGGGCCGGACGGCACGCTCACCGACGCGCTCGCACGCCGGGACGTACTGCGGCTGCGCCACTCGGTGGTCACCGCGGCAGCGGACGCGGCGGCGGGTACGGGCGAGCGGGGCTACGGCAGGCAGTTGCGGTCCGAGCTGGTGACGCTCTCGGCGCTGCCGGTCGCGGAGCTGCGCGGCCAGGCCGATGTGCTCGCGCGGGAGATCCGCGAACTCGACGTGCGCATCCAGCGCACGAACTGGGAGGCCGACCTGCTGGACTGAACGGTCCCGGCAGGACGGGGTCGTGTGGAGCAGGTAGTCGCTTCGGAGGCGAGCACAAACCGGGGGCCGGCGGTTTTCCGACCCACTCTTGGTGTGTGAAGAGCAACGCTGGGGTTCGAGTCCCCATTGACAGTGCAGCTCAGCACGGCACACAAGTAACGGTGCACAACACACGGCACATCACCACGTGCAGATCCGAAGCGGTGAGGGCGGGTTCGGGGCTTTCCACACGGCCGCTTCCGGCGGTCGCCGTCGACATCGTCGAGGGCGACCGCCGGATCGCGTCGGGCGCCGTGGCCCTACTGGCCGCTGCCGCGCGGGAAGGTGATCTCGACACGGCGGTTCTTCTTGCGGCCTTCCTCGGTGCTGTTGTCGGCGATCGGGTAGTCCTCGCTGTAGCCGCGCACGTCGAAGACGACACTGGGATTGGTCACGGTCTTCGCCAGCTCCGCCTGCACGGCGTCGGCGCGCTTCTTGGAGAGCTCCTTGCCGTGCTCGTAGCTGCCCTGGTCGTCCGTAAAGCCGAAGACCCGCACGCGGGTCGCCTTCTGCGTGTTGATCTCCTGCGCGATGGCCTGTATCCGCGCGGCCGCCTGAGCGTTGAAGACCGCACTGTCCTCCGGGAACATCACCTCGGACTGCAGCGCCATCATCACGGTCTGATTCGTCTCCTGCCGCCGCTGCTCGCCCCCGAGGTCTTCCACCACCTCGGCGATGTCCAGCACCTTAATCGGCGCGAGGGTTCCACCCTGGGGGATCTTGAGGCCGGGAGCGTTGGAGTCGATGGGTACGGGGGCAGAGGCGGACGGCTCTGTTCCGGGAGGTACGGACGGCTTGACTCCATCGGCGTAGGCGCTCGTCGCACCGATGAGGTGAGCACCGGCGATGACGAGCCCGGCGACTGCCGTGGCGGCGGTGATGCGGTGGCTTTTTGTCATGGGGTTCACCCGGAAAGTTTGACGGTGGCCGTGGCGAAGGTGGGGAGGCTGAGGTCGACCTCGCTGGTCGTAGCGGGGGGCGCCGGGAACTGGGCGAAGAACGGGATGGTCGCACCTGCCTTTACGCGGGATACGCCTGTCGTGCACAGACACCTGCCGTCCGTGTCCCGTAGCACGTAGTACCTCTTCTTCCCAGCCCGGTCCACCAAGGTCGCACCGGCTACGGACTCGCCGCCGGTGGTCAATTCATTGCCCCGCCATGCCGCAGTGCCTGTGAAGTCTTTGTCGGACGAGTTCTTGATCTGCCCGCTGACTGTGAGGAATCCGCCAGCGTCACGAGTCGCCGAGTTGATCAACATGGTGACGCCGCCCTCTCCGGTAACCGTCGCGATCACCTGAGTGGGCTCGGAACTCTGACTCCCACTGGGCGTAGGTGAAGAAGCATTTCCGGACTGTGCCGTGGACGGCTTCTGAGACTCCTGCGGCTTCTTGTCATCGCCACCGCATCCGGACAGGGCGAGGGCCAAAACTGCCGCAACCGCTACGGCCGCTCCCCTGCGGACCTTCACCTTGTGCCGAGCCATCATGTACGCCGCTTCCTTGTCTCTCATGTCCTTCAGCTGACCAGCCGCACGCTGAAGAGGCTTCTCGCCAGCTTTGACAACTGCCTCGGGTTCAGGGGATCCAGATTGATGGATCCATGACCATCACACGTGATGGTCACCGGATCTGGCTTCGGAACCTCGCCGTCGGGAGGAACCGGTGTTGCTGTCGGCGCAGGTGTCGCCCCAAGTGAGCAAAGGGGCTTGATTACGGCTGTAGCCACAGCAGTGCCATGCGCACTCTCGGTGCCCGGCACAACAGACTCCCCAACGGTCCGGGTGGTCGTCACCGAAACCGTGAATCTCGGAAGCGCCGCTTCACAGTTGACCGTCGTCGCATTGTTCCGCTTGGCAAAGTCCTCTGCTTCCCCACAGGCACCCTTCACATCGAAGCCCTTGCCGTTGAGGATCTTTTCCCAGTCGGTCGGCTTGAGGTCGACCAAGTTCAGGCCCACAAAGACGCGGTCACGGGCCTCGCGAGCTGCTGCCAACGCTGCCGCGTCGGCTGCGCCTTGCGCCTCATTCCGGGTGTCACCAGCCATCCCCACGGCGAAGAGGGCCAGCGCGGCAAAGAGCAGACCCGCCACCGCCACGATGTAGATGGGGAAGGCCTGCCCTCGATCACCCAGCCGCCGGCTGAGGATCACTTGCCCGATTTGATCAGATCGATCTGATCCTTGATCTTGGTCGTGATGTCCGTACCGATGCCCGTGCCGATGATCGCGCCGATGATCACGACGACGACCAGGATGATCCCCAGGTATTCGAAGGCCGTCTGTCCCCGGTCCATCCCTTCGTACCGCTTGCGCGTCCTCGTGACGGCCGTGTCCACCCACCCGCTCACTCGGAGCTTCGTCTGTACGGTCGCCTTCAGCAGCGTGCTGTGTGACATGGGGGATCCCTCCCGGTCGGGTGCCGCTGTCGATTTGCGGACGGTACGCCGAGTCACCAGGCGTTACCAAGGGTCCCGGGGCCCAATTACGGACCCACTGCGCACTCTGTCTACCCATGGCCACTCACCCCTGGACGGGCCGTTCCCAGCCAGCGCGCTATCGCCTCGCTCCGGGTGGTGCTCTGCAGCTTGGCGAAGATCCGGTTGATGTGGTTCTTGACCGTCTTCTCGCTGATGAAGCAGGTGGCCGCGATCTGCTGGTTGTTCATCCCTGACGCGATGAGCTCCATGATCTCCACCTCCCGCGAACTGAGCCCGAAGACAACCGAGTTGTGCAGACGCTCAGAAGACTGTGCCACAGTTCGTTGCGGATGCGAAGAGGTCCGTAGCTCCGTGAGCAACGCGCTCGCCGCCGATGGCGTGAAATGGGGGCGGCCGTCACGGACATCGCGGACCGCGCGGATCAGGTCATCGGCGGTGAACTCGCCGTGGACCAGGTAGCCGCCCGCCCCCAACAGCAGGGCCTCGCGGACGATTTCCGACTCCCGGCTGTACGTCAGCATCAGCACCGGAGCCAGCCGCACCAGGTGCGGGAGCGCCGAGATGCCGTCCACGCCCGGCATGCGGACGTCCAGGAGGACCACGTCCGGGGCGTGCAGTCGGGTCAGCCGCAGCGCCTCGCGGCCGTCCGCGGCTTCGGCGACCACCTCGATGCCTTCGGTCGCCGCCAGGAGGGCCACCAGGCCGGCCCGGACCACGGGGTTGTCGTCAGCGATCAGAACGCGCAGCAGGGGCAAGGGGATCACCGACTCCCCTCCAATGCCGCGAGCGGCAAGTCCATCCTGACCTGGAACCCCGAGCCGTTGGGGCCGGGGACGAAGCGCAGACGGGCGCCTATCGCGGCCGCGCGTTCCGTCATGCCGAGCAGGCCGAAGTGGCCTTGGCGCGCGAGGGCGGGGAGGTCCACGGCGCGCCCCCGGAGGCCGCGGCCGTCGTCCTCTACGGTCAGGGTCAGGTGGGCGGTGTCGGCGGCCAGTGCGACCGTGACACGTGAGGCCCCCGCGTGCCGACGCGCGTTCTCCAGCGCCTCCGAGGCCACCGCCAGCAGTTGCCGGGCCACCGCGGCCGGGAGCAGCGGTACGACTCCCGACGTACGGAGCTCCGCGCCCGCAGCGACAAGGGTCCGGAGTTCCGGTAGCAACGACACCCCCGGGGTGTCCAGGTCGCGCCGCAGGTCGGTCAGCAGCGCCCGCGACTCCGCCGCGGCCGTGCGGGCGGCCACCGACAACAGCTCCGCCTGGCGGCGGATCGCCGACGGGTCGGCGGTACGGGCGAGCGCATCCGCGGTCAGGGCCAGGCCGTGCAGGGTTTTTGATACCGAGTCGTGCATCTCCCGGGCCAGGTGGTCGCGCTCCGCGCGAACCGCTTCCGCCACCGCCAGGCGGGCCCTGGTCTCGGTCAGGGCCTGGCTCGCGGTGCCGAAGCGGACGAGGAGGTCGCGCAGGCAGGACCCCGCGGCTCCCGCCAGCAGGCACAGCGTCGGCAGCACCAACGTGTGCGCCAGGGCGGCTACCGCGAGCGCCTGCACGGCCGCGTAGATCGCCGAGCCCCGCCACCCGTAGACCAGCCCGGCCAGCAGCGGGGTGCAGAGCGAGACGAAGCCGAGGGGGGATTCGGGGGTGGCCGTGATCAGGAGCAGGGCGCTGAGGGCCATGTCCACCGCCAGGAGCCAGCGGTGCCGGAGCAGCAGCGGGCCGAAGCGCTCCCAGTCGCGGAAGAGGACGTAGGACAGCATGAAGGTGAACAGGATCGCGCCGCCCACGAGGTACGTCGGGCCCCCGTGCGCCGTCCGTGCCAGCGCCAGCGGTGCGCCCAGGCCGATCATCACCATCCGGAACGCGAAGACCTGCCGACAGAGGGCTTGCAGGGCGTTCGCCTGGAGGGTTCGGGAAGGGGCCACAGCTGCCGGCGCCGGCGTCGGCGCCGGCAGCGCGAAGTCCAGTACCGCCACGGCGATCACCCGCCCCCGAGCAGGGCGCCGAAGTCGATGTTCACGCCGTAGACGAACCCGCACACCAGCAGGATCAGCGTCCCCGGCAGCATGAAGGTCGTCACCGCGAACGTCGCCTTCGGGACGGCCCGCGCCGCCCGCCGGCGGGCGTTCTGCGCATCCGTGCGCCGCATGTCCTCGGCGATCGCGATCAGGGTCTCCACGATCGGGGAGCCGAGCTCCTCGCCCTGCTGGAGGGCGGTGACGAACTGCGCCACCTGCTCGGAGTCGTTGCGGCGCCGCAGCTCGTCGAAGGCCTGGCGGCGGCTGACGCCCATGTCCATCTGCTGGAGGGTGATGCGGATCTCGTCCGCCCACGGGCCCTCGTACTTGTCGGCCACCCGGCCCAGGGCCTGGCGGAAGCCCAGACCGGCGCTGACGACGACGGCGAGGACGTCCAGGAAGTCCGGGAGGGTGCGCTCGATGTGGTCGCGGCGGATCCGGACCGCCGACCACAGGCCGACCTCGATCCAGAACAGGCCGAAGGCGACCATGAGGAGGGCCGGTACCAGTTGGCCGTTCAGGAGCATGGCGAAGGCACCGAGGGCGCCGAGGAATCCGTAGACCGCGCGGCGGGCCGCGTAGCGGTCGATGGTGAGGCCCGCCGGGTTGCCCGCCGAGTCGATCTGGCGGCGTTTGCGGGCCACCCGGGTGGGGCCCATCAGGCGCAGGACCAGGGGCGCGTAGCGGATGCCCATCCGGTCGATGGCCGAGCCGACGGCCGTCGTGCGGGTGGCGCCGACCTCCAGGGCCAGGGCCAGGTCGGTGGGGAGTTTGGCGTCGGCCCGGTAGAGGCGGACTCCGTGGAAGATCCCGAAGACGGAGACGCCCACCAGGACGGCCAGGAGCAGAGCGATCACGGTTTCGGGCTCCTCACACGTCGATCTTCGACATACGGCGGATGAGGACGAAGCCCAGCGTGAAGAGGCCCAGCGAGACCAGGACCGCCGTCTGGCCGATCAGGGCCCCCGTCATGCGGTCCAGCGCGCCCGGCATCATCGCGTTCACCAGGAGCAACGAGCCGAGCCCGATCGCCGGGACCAGGTACGCCGTCGCCGTCACCTGCGACAGCTGCGTCCGGACCTCCCGCCGGGTCTCCTTGCGCTGCTCCAGCGTCACCGTCAGGTTGCGGAGGCTGCCTACGATCGCGCCGCCCGCCCGCGCCGACAGGACGAGGGTGGAGACCAGGACGACCAGCTCCCGGGAGGGCAGGCGCTCCGTGAGCTCGCCCAGCGATTCCTCGATGGAGTGGCCGATGGCGAGGCGGTCCGCGACGCGGGTCAGCTCCTCGCCCGCCGGGGCTTCGAGTTCCTCCGCCGCGATGCCGATGGCCGTGCGCAGGGCCAAGCCGGCCTGGGTGGCGTTGGCCAGGATGCGGGCCAGCTCGGGGAGTTGGTTGATGAAGCGTTCCGTGCGGCGGGTGCGCTGCCAGTTGAGGAAGGCGTTGGCCGCCCACAGGCCGATGGCTCCGGCGACCGGGCCGAAGAACGGTGCCAGGAGGGAAGCCGCGATCAGCCAGACCGCCGCGACCGAGGCGAGCATGTAGACGAAGAACTCGCCCGGGGTGACGTCCAGGCCGGTGGTCGCCAGCTTGATCTCGATGCGCTTGCCCAGCTGCGTGCGGCGCAGCCGGCGGTCCAGGGAGCGGAAGCGGCGTACGCGGCCCAGCGGCTCGGGGGCTCCGCTCGCCGAGAGGCGGTCGATGAGGGCGGCGCGCTGGGCGTGGCCCTTGGAGTAGGCATGGACACCCCAGACCACGAACAGGCAGGCCAGCAGGGTGGCGGCGAGGGTGACGGAGACGTATGGGTTCACAGGGCGGTTCCGCTCCCGCTGATCGTGCGCGTATTCAGAGGGGTCAAAGGAGTCGGAGGGCCGGTCAGAGGGCCCGTCAGTGGGCCGGTCAGTGGGTCGTCCGGCAGGGCCACGCCGAAGGCCTGGGGGATCGGCTGGCTGTTCATGTAGAGGCGGTCCGCGATGCGGCGCGGCAGCGGGTAGTAGGCGAAGTAGCCCTGCACCCGGGCGTCCGCGCCCATGGGCTGGGGGACGAAGCGGCAGACCGGGATGATCCGGAACGGTTCGCGGCCGTGCGAGTCGAGGATGGAGATCTCGGTGATGCGGCGCGTGCCGTCGCCGAAGCGGGTCAGCTGGACGACGACGTTGACGGCGCTGTTGATCTGGTCCTGGAGCGCCTCGAAGGGGATCTCCACCTCCGACATGGAGGCGAGGGTCTGGAGGCGCATCAGGGCGTCCTCGGAGCTGTTGGCGTGGACGGTCGCGAGGGAGCCGTCGTGGCCCGTGGACATCGCCTGGAGCATGTCGAGCGTCTCGCCGCCGCGGACCTCGCCGACGATGATGCGGTCGGGGCGCATGCGCAGGGAGTTGCGGACGAGGTCGCGGATGGTGATCCGGCCCTTGCCCTCCACGTTCGCCGGGCGGGATTCGAGGCGGATGACGTGCGCCTGCTGGAGCTGGAGCTCGGCGGAGTCCTCGATGGTGATGATCCGCTCGCCCTCCGGGATCAGGCCGGAGAGGGCGTTGAGGAGGGTGGTCTTGCCGGTGCCGGTGGCGCCGGAGACGATCACGTTCATCTTGGCCGCCACCAGGCCGGAGAGCAGTAGGAGCATGTGCTCGTCCAGGGAGCCCAGGCCGACCATCTCGTGCAGGGTGAAGGCCCGGGGAAAGCGGCGGATCGTGAGGGTGGCGCCGGTCAGGGACAGCGGCGGGATGATGACGTTGACGCGCTCGCCGCTGGGCAGCCGGGCGTCGACCATCGGGTTCGCCTCGTCCACGCGGCGGTTGACGGTGGAGACGATGCGCTCGATGGTCTGCATCAGCTGGTCGTGCGAGGCGAAGCGCAGCGGGAGCTGCTCCACGCGGCCGGAGCGTTCCACGAAGATCTGGTCGGGGCCGTTGACCATGATCTCGGAGATGGTGGGGTCTTCGAGCAGCGGTTCGAGCACGCCGAGGCCGAGCGCCTCGTCGACGACGCGGCGGATCAGCTGGGCGCGCTCGGCGGTGGAGAGGACCGGGCCCTCGCGGCTGATGATGTGGCCCAGTACGCGTTCCAGGCGCGCCCGGCGTTCGGCGGGCGCGAGCGCGGACATCTCCGCGAGGTCGATCTCCTCCAGCAGCTTCGCGCGGTACGAGGAGACCAGCCGGCCGTCCTCGCGGGGGTTGTGGCGGTCGTCCGGTGTGTTGACCCGGGAACGCAGGCTCATGTGGTCAGGGTCCCTTCGGGTCGTCGTTGGGCATGACGGCGGTGGCCGTCGCCGGGTCGGGGTTCAGCCCGGGGATGATCGACTTGACCGGGATGGTCACCCGCGCGGTGACGGTGTCGGCGTCCTTGGTCACGCTGATGTCGGCGCCCAGACCGCCCCGGACGGCCGCCTGACCGGCGGCCGCACCGCCCGAGCCCTTGTGGGCCTCCACCCGCGCGGCCGTGCGCGCAGCGGTCTCCGCCTGCTGGTGGACGTACGCGACCCAGCCGAGCTGGATCCCGCACAGCGCGACGAACAGCAGGATCGGGATGAAGCCGATGTATTCGATGGCCACTTGGCCCCGGTCGGAGAGCTTGGGCCTGTTCCGGTTCAAGGTGACTCCCTCTCCATCGCCGCGCCGGCCGTGCCGTCGATCGAGCCGAAGCCGAGCCCGGGGTACAGCACGGGGATGTTGAGCGTGACGGTCGCCTTGTAGACGTCTCCGGACGCGCCGCAGGCGACGGACATGTTCCAGGCTCCGCCGATGTACTTGCCCGCCGCCGCCTCGCACTCCGCAGCCCCCTTCACCGCCCCCGCCCGCGCCGCCTCGTCCGCCGCGTTCCCGGCCAGGGAGAACGCGTAGCCGATCAGTACGCACTCCCACACCGCCGCCACGAGCAGCAGGATCAGCGGCACCGTGCCGACGAACTCGATCGCCACCTGGCCCCGGTCACCCCGCACCCGGCCCCGTACGGATCTCCGCGCGGGCACGGCTCAGCCCTCCCGGCCGCGGCGCAGCCACGGGCCGAGGGCGCCGCGGTCGCCGCCGCGCAGGCGGGCCACCGGGCCGGAGGCGCGGACCGCGAGGGTCGCGCCGGGCTGCTGGGAGGCGGCCGCGGGCTCCGCGTCCGGCGCCGTCAGCAGCCCCAGCTCCCCCGCCACCGCCCAGAGCGCCTGCTTCACCGTCGAGCGGTTGTCCAGGTCCTGGACCCGGCCCGCGTCCACGACCGCCTGGAGCTCCTTGAACGCGGCCGGCACCGGGGTGCGTACCGCCCGGGTCTTCGTGATCTTCTCGATCAGGGAGGGCTGGATCTCGGTGTGCTTGGTCCAGCGGTTGACGACCATCGCCGTGTCCTCCGCCTTCCTGACCTGGAGCCGTTCCCACATCCGGACCATCCGCTTGGCCGCCCGTACGGCGACCACGTCCGGGGTGGTGACCAGGACCGCCACGTCCGCCGTCTCCACCGCCGCCGCGTTGGCGCCGGTCACCTGGGTTCCGCAGTCGATGACGACGAGCTCGTAGCGGGCGCGCAGGGCGGCGATCACGTGCCGGGCGGCCCGGTCGTCGACCTCCTCGCCCCGTTCGCCGTCGGCCGGGGCGAGCAGCAGCGCCAGCCCCGTGCGGTCGTCGTAGACGGCGTCCTGGAGGACGCGCGGCGAGATGTCCTGGATGCCGGCGAGGTCGGCGATGGAGCGCCGGAACTGCACGTCGAGGTACGAGCCGACGTCGCCCGCCTGGAGGTCCAAGTCGACCAGGGCGGTACGCCGGCCCGCGGCCGCGGCGGCCAGGGCGAACTGCACGGCGGTGAAGGTGGCACCGACTCCGCCCTTGGCCCCGGTGACCGTGACCACCCGCCCGCCCGGGCCGGTGGGGAGGTCCGGGCCCCGGCCCAGGTGGCGGCGTACGCCCACGGACCACTGGGCGGCGGCCTGGACGCGGGCGGCGAGCTCCTCGTAGGCGAGGGGGAGGCCGATCAGGCCGCGCGCGCCCGAGTCCATGGCGGCGGAGAAGAGCGCGGGGCTCGCGTCCGAGGTGAGCAGGACGACGCCCACCCCCGGGAAGCGCAGGGCGACTTCGCGGATGAGTTCCAGGGCGGGGAGCGGACCGATCCGCTCGTGTACGAGGACCACCTCGGGCAGTTCGTCGATCGACTCGGTGGCGAGCCGGCCCAGCATGTCGAGGAGGAAGGTGGAGTCGGGGACGGGAGCGGCCGGCTCGGCGCCCGGGAGCTGGCTGAGGAGGGTGGCGATGACGCGGGCGGCTTCCGGGTCGCCGACCGCGGGGAGGATTCGGGTGGTCATCCGCGGCTCACCTATCGCCTTCGAGGGTGTAGAAGTGGTCGGCCGGGTTGGGAGTCGAATCGGTGCCGGGGGCCACCAGGGCCAGGCGGACGTGCTCCGCGAAGGACTCCGCGTAGGCGACGCGCTGGGTGTCCTTGGTGTTCAGGGCGAAGGTGATCGGGACGGCCTCGGCGGGGCCCTTCTTGTCGCTGTCCTTGTCCAGGGCCGTGAGCCTGCCGACGTTGATGACGCGGGCGTTGGCCACCATGACCACCGCGACGTCGGGGTCGGTGGGCTTCTTGCCCTTGAAGGTGCCCAGGATGTTGACCTTGGCGCCGGGGGTGATCTTGCCCGCCACGCCCGTGGAAGCGTCGATCATGATGGCGATCTCCTGCTCGCCGGCCTGGAGCTTCGGCTTGTCGACGAACATGTCGCTCTGGAGCAGCGAGCCCTTCTTCAGGGCGGTGAGCGCCATCTTGTCCTTGACCGCTCCGAGGTCGGTGACGGCCGTGTCGGACAGCCACCGCTGGGGGACCTTGACCTCCTCGAACTGGCCGGCCGTCAGCGGGGTGTACGGGGTTATGTCGCCCTTCACGCGGTACGCGACGACCTCGGCCCCGACCTTGGAGTTGACGTCGCCGATGACGACGAGGACTCCGCCGAAGGCGGCGACGGCGCACAGGACCGACAGGATCAGCAGGATGACGCCGCGGCGCTGGCGTGAGTTCATCGCGGTACTACCTCGCCGTTCTTCGTTCGTTCGAGCCGGTCATCATCGGAGTCTGGATCTGGAGCGGGTGGCCGGGGCGGAGCCCGCCGCCACCGGGGCCGCCGCCGGCTGCTGCGCCGGGGGCGGTGCGATGAGCGGGGCCGCGCAGAAGCCACAGCGGTCGCCGATGAGTTCGAAGCCGCACCAGCGGCACTCCTCGCGGCGGACCGAGGCGACGAGCTGGTAGAGGACCGAGGGGTCCGGGATGGCGGCGGCGAACTCGACCAGCTTCGGCGTGGCCCACCAGGCGGGCGAGTCGGCCGGCAGCGGGTTCTCCATGACGCCCTGGACCTTCCAGGCGGGGGCCAGCTCGGAGACCACCCAGTCGGAGGTGAGCTGGCCGCGGGCGAAGGTGAGGTGGGTGGCGAAGTCGGGCCCCGCGGGCAGACCCGCCCCGCCACCGTGCGCCCCGCCGTGCCCGCCGCCGTGCCCACCGCCGTGCGCGCCGCCGCCCGATCCGGATCCCGAGCCGAGTTTGGCCAGGTACGGAGCCGGGTTCGCCAGGACGGCGAACTGGGCGTTCGGCGACCAGGACTTGGCGTGCGCCCCCAGCCCGACGGGGACCCGGTCCAGCTTGGCGACCGAGCCGAGCAGTGCGCCCGCGTAGATGTAGTGGGCGAGCAGCCGGGCGGCGGAGGCGAGGACCCCGGGGCTGAAGTCGCAGACGCTGAGCTGGCGCAGCTGACGTACCAGCAGGGCGGTGGCCAGCGGGGGGAGATCGATGTCGACCAGCGCGATCCGGTCGGTCTCCAGGATGGCCCGAACGGTGTGCAGGCGCCGGGCCTCGGAGGCCGGGAGCCAGGTCGGTACGAGGACCACGAGGTGGCCGTGGCGCTCCAGCAGGGCGGCCGTCTGGGCGAGCGCGCCCTCCAGGTCGAGCTCGTGCGGCGGCGCCAGCACGGTGGCCGCCGGAGTGTGCCGGTCCGGGGCCGGCAGCACCAGATCGGCACTGGTGACAGCAATGGCGGTCGGCACGCGCATCCCCCCGTTCACCCGGTACTCCACGGGCGTTCCCCTGACCGGCGTGCGTGCGCGCATGCTGCGCGACCGCAAACGATCAACACCCTTCCCCCTTGCCCCAGCACCATATCCGCGTCCTTCCTGACAGGGCAGGGCCTTGCGAATTCCCGTGCCGCGGGCACGTGTCACAGGTGGCGGGAAATACGGACAACCGGGAGCGGAAGGGGCCGGGCCGTTCGATCGGTTCAAGCCATATCGCAAACACCCTTGACAGGATGATTGGACTAGACCAACTTGGCGGCGGGGCACCCCACATGCCCTCTGACGCGCACCTCACATCCCCACTCCCCCCACGGAGCCCACGTGAACCGCATACGTTCCCTCGCCATCCCGCTCGCCGTCACCCTCGCCGCCGGCGGCCTCACCACCCTTGCCACCGGCACCGCGCAGGCCGCCGACGTGAACGTCGTCCGCAACGGAGGCTTCGAGTCCGGCCTCGCCAACTGGACGTGCACCTCCGGCAGCGGCGCGATCGTCTCCTCCCCCGTCTTCGCGGGGGCCGCCGCCCTCAAGGCCACCCCGGCGGGCCAGGACAACGCCCAGTGCAGCCAGACCGTCACGGTCAAGCCGAATTCGACGTACACGCTGAGCGAGCAGGTCAACGGCTCGTACGTGTACATCGGCGCGACCGGGACCGGCACCCAGGACGTCTCCACCTGGACCCCCGGCACCGGCGGCGGCTTCCAGAAGCTGTCCACCACCTTCACCACCGGCCCGAGCACCACCCAGGTCACCGTCTGGACGCACGGCTGGTACGGCCAGCCGGGCTACGTGGTCGACGAGTTCAGCGTCTTCGGCCCCGACGGCGGAGGCGGCACGGACCCCGCACCGACCGTTCCCGGCGCCCCGGCCGGCACCGCCGTTTCCGGCCAGAGCGCGAGCGGGCTCACCCTTTCGTGGAACGCGGTCAGCGGCGCCACCGGGTATTACGTGTATCAGGACGGCGTCCGCGTCCAGACCGTAACCTCGGGCACCTCCGCCCAGATCACCGGGCTCACCGCGTCGACCTCGTACTCGTTCCAGGTGAGCGCGTACAACGCGGCCGGCGAGGGCGCGAAGGCGGCGGCCGTCACCGGCACCACCACGAGCGGCGGGGGCGGCAACCCGAACCCGAACCCGGCGGTGCCCAAGCACGCGCTGACGGGCTACTGGCAGAACTTCAACAACGGCGCGACCGTCCAGAAGATCTCCGACGTGTCCTCCCAGTACGACATCATCGCCGTCTCCTTCGCCGACGCCACGAGCACGCCGGGCGGCATCGCCTTCAACCTCGACTCGGCCGGCCTCGGCGGCTACACGGTCGCCCAGTTCAAGGCCGACATCGCCGCGAAGAAGGCGGCCGGCAAGTCCGTCGTCCTCTCCATCGGCGGCGAGAAGGGCACCATCTCGGTCAATGACGCGACGGCCGCGAACAACCTGGCGAACTCCGCGTACGCGCTGATGCAGGAGTACGGCTTCAGCGGCATCGACATCGACCTGGAGAACGGCCTGAACCCCACCTACATGACCCAGGCGCTGCACTCGCTCGCGTCGAAGGCGGGCTCCTCCTTCGTCCTGACCATGGCCCCGCAGACCATCGACATGCAGTCGACCCAGGGCGGCTACTTCAAGACGGCGCTGGCCGTGAAGGACGTCCTGACCGTCGTCAACATGCAGTACTACAACAGCGGCTCGATGAACGGCTGCGACGGCAACGTCTACTCCCAGGGCTCGGTGGACTTCCTCACCGCACTGGCCTGCATCCAGTTGGAGGGCGGCCTCGACCCCTCGCAGGTGGGCATCGGCGTCCCGGCCTCACCGAGCGGCGCGGGCAGTGGCTACGTCTCCCCGACCATCGTGAACAACGCGCTGGACTGCCTGACCAAGGGCACCGGCTGCGGGAGCTTCAAGCCGTCGAAGACGTACCCCGGACTGCGCGGGGCGATGACCTGGTCGACCAACTGGGACGCCAAGGCGGGTAGCGCTTGGTCCAACTCGGTGGGTCCGAAGGTCCACGGCCTGCCGTAGGCGGTAGGTGTGTGGGGGTGGCCGGACACCGGGATTTTTGGCTGGTTTGCATTTCTTGACCCGGACATGCCACGAGAGCACGCTGTGCGCATCCGCACGGCTACCCCCACACTCCCACCCAGGAGAACGCATGCGGCTCCAACACCGCCGGAGGGCCGCCGTCACGGCGGCCCTTCTCGCACTCGCGCTCGGCGCACCCGCCTACGGCATGAGCGCGACGGCAGCCCCGCCCCCCACCCCGTCCACCGCCACCCAGGACGAGTCGATCACCCAGTACGAGATCCAGGGCCCGTCCACGCCGGCCGAACGCACCGCCCTGCTCCGCACCGGCGCCTCGATCGACGAGGTGGACGCCCGCTCGGTCGTCGTCAGCGCCGACCCCGCGCAGGCCAGGAGCCTGCGCGCGCTCGGCTACAAGCTGACCGCCCTGCCCGGGCCCCCGGACCGCTCCGACGGGCGCGGCGTCGCCACCGGAGCCGCCGACTTCCCTTCGGCGGACTCGAATTACCACAACTACGCCGAGATGAGCGCGGAGATCGACCAGCGCGTCGCCCAGTACCCCTCGATCATGAGCAAGCAGGTCATCGGGAAGTCGTACCAGGGCCGGGACATCGTCGCCATCAAGATCAGCGACAACGTCGGGACCGACGAGGACGAGCCCGAGGTCCTGTTCACCCACCACCAGCACGCGCGCGAGCACCTGACGGTGGAGATGGCCCTGTACCTGCTCAAGGAGTGGGGCTCCAAGTACGGCACCGACCCGCGCATCACCAACATGGTCAACAGCCGGGAACTCTGGATCATCCCCGACCTCAACCCGGACGGCGGCGAGTACGACATCGCGAGCGGCTCGTACCGCTCGTGGCGCAAGAACCGCCAGCCGAACAGCGGCTCCTCGGCCGTCGGCACCGACCTGAACCGCAACTGGGACTACAAGTGGGGCTGCTGCGGCGGCTCCAGCTCCAGCAAGAGCTCCGAGACCTACCGGGGTCCGTCGGCCGCGTCGGCGCCCGAGGTCAAGGTGGTCTCGGACTTCGTACGCAGCCGCGTGGTCGGCGGCAAGCAGCAGATCAAGGCCGCCATCGACTTCCACACGTACAGCGAGCTCGTGCTGTGGCCGTTCGGGTGGACGTACAACGACACGGCGCCCGGAATGACCGCGGACGACCTGGCCGTGTACAAGAAGATCGGCACCAGCATGGCGGCCAGCAACGGCTACACGCCGGAGCAGTCGAGCGACCTGTACATCACGGACGGGACGATCGACGACTGGCTGTGGGGCAACCAGAAGATCTTCGCCTACACCTTCGAGATGTACCCGACGGACTCCGGCAGCAGCGGCTTCTACCCGCCGGACGAGGTCATCGACCGCGAGACCTCGCGGAACAAGGACGCGGTGCTCCAGCTGCTGGAGAACGCGGACTGCATGTACCGGTCGATCGGGAAGGCAGCGCAGTACTGCACCTGACGGACCGACGGACTGACGGACTAACGGACTGACGGACCGTACGGGGCGCCCCACCGCCAGGGGGGCGCCCCTCCGCCCGGGGCCCCTGCGCCCGGCTCAGGCGGCGGGGTCGAGGACCGCGAGGGCGTCGACCTCGATCAGCAGGCCGGCCGGCAGGCCCACATAGACGGTGGTGCGGGCGGCCGGGGCCTCTTTCAGACCCTGCTCCTCAAAGTAGGTCCCGTAGATGCCGTTCATCTCTTCAAAGTGATCCGTGTCCGTCAGGTACACGCGGATCATCATCACGTCGTCCCAGCTCGCGCCGCCCGCCTCCAGGACGGAGCGGACGTTCTCCAGCGTCTGGAGGGTCTGCTCGCGCAGCGTGGGACCGGCGGGGGTGGGCGGCTGCCCGTCCACGTGCGGGAGGAAGCCGACCTGGCCGGCGACCTGGAGGATGTTGCCCTTGCGCACCCCGTGCGAGAACTTCGCGGGGGGCGTGGTGTGGGTACCGGGGGTGATGGCGATCTTGCCGGTGGAGATCTTGTCGGTCATGACCGGTCTTCCTGTGCGGGGCCCGAGCCTGAGTACTCGCGGCCGATGGTGTCGGCGGTCTGCCGGACGAGCGGGAGCAGTTCGAGCAGCCCCTCGGCGGAGACGACCACGCCGGGGGCGGAGACGGACATCGCGGCGACCACGCGTCCGCCGGGTCCGCGGATCGGGGCGGCCAGGCAGTTCAGGGCCTCTTCGTGACCCCCCAGATCGGTGGCCCAGCCCTGCGCCCGTACGAGGTCCAGCTCGCGGAGGTACGCGGCGGCGTCGGGGGTCGAGCGGGAGGTGTAGGCCGGGTACTCGATCCGGTGCGCGAGGGCGAGCCGCTCGGCTTCGGGGAGGTCGGCGATCAGCAGCTTCGCCACCGCCGCGACGGTCAGCGGCACGGGCCGGCCGATGCGCGAGTACATCCGGACCGGATAGCGGCTGTCGACCTTGTCGATGTAGACGACCTCGTCGTCCTGGTGCAGAGCCAGGTGCACGGTGTGGCCGGTGGTGCGGTTGAGCTCGACCAGATGCGGATGCGCGACCTCGCGCACATCGAGGTTCTCGACGGACTCCGCGGCCAGCGCGAAGAGGGAGGCCCCGAGCCGGTAGCGGCCGTCCCCCTGCCGGTACACGAAGCCGTGCTCGTGCAGGGTCCGCAGCAGCCGCAGGGCGGTGCTCTTGTGCACGCCGAGCAGCTCGGCGACCTCGCCGAGCCCGGCCGGGCCCTTGGCCAGGGCGGGCAGGATCCGCAGCGCCCGTTCCACGGACTGGCTCACGCCGCGCCCTCCGTTCCCGCCGGGCCCGTTGACCCGCCGTCATCCGGGATGTTAGACAGCATGCAGCGTTACACGCAACGACCGTTGCGACATGCGCAACGTCACGCCCCGGGAGGCACGTACATGCCCAGCGACCCCGTCCAGGCCCTCGCCCAGGAGCCGGTCGACCACCGGTTCAAGGGCCTCCCCCCGGACGCCGAGCACGCGGGCCTCACCGTCGGGGAGCTCACCGCCCAGCGGCGGGACCTCTTCTCCGGCGGGTTCACCACCCCCGTCCTCACCCTCGACGCCGACGCGCTGAGCCACAACCTCGCCGCCCTCAAGGCGTACACCGAGCGCCACGGCCTCGCCTTCGCCCCGCACGGCAAGACCTGCATGGCCCCCCAGCTGTTCCACCGTCAGCTCGACCAGGGCGCGTGGGGCATCACCGCCGCCGTCCCCCACCAGGCCCGCGTCTACCGCGCCTTCGGCATCCAGCGGATCTTCCTCGCCAACGAGCTGGTCGACGCCGCCGCCCTGCGCTGGGTCGCCGCCGAGCTCGTCGCCGACCCCGGCTTCCGGTTCGTCTGCTACGTGGACTCCGTGCGCGGGGTCGAGCTCATGGACCTGGCCCTGCGGGGACAGGGTGCGGTCGTGGACGTGGTGGTCGAGCTCGGCGCCGGCGAAGGCGCCCGCACGGGGGCCCGTACCGACGAGGACTGCCGGGCCGTCGCCGACGCCGTGGCCCGCGCCGGCACGCTGCGCCTGGTCGGCATCGCCGGGTACGAGGCCGAAGTCCCCGGCGCCGAACCGGAGTCCGTGCACGCGTACCTGCGCCGCCTGACCGGGCTGGCCGTCGAGTTCGACAAGGCCGGGCGGTTCCCCGCCGGCCTGGACGAGATCGTGGTCAGCGCCGGCGGCTCCGCCTGGTTCGACGCCGTCGCCGACGTCTTCGCCGAGCTCCCGGAGCTGTCGCGGCCGGTGCTCAAGCTGCTGCGCTCGGGCGCGTACGTCTCGCACGACCACGGCTGGTACACCCGCCTGACCCCCTTCAACCGGATCCCGGAGGAGGGCGCTCTGCGCCCCGCGTTCCGGCTCTGGGCACAGGTCGTCTCCCGCCCCTCCCCCACCCAGGCGTTCGTCAACGCCGGCAAGCGCGACATCGCCTACGACCTGGGCCTGCCCGAGGTGGAGCTCCTGCGCGATCCGGTGACCGGCACCGAACGGACCCCGGCCGCAGGCTCCGTCCGCGTCACCAAGCTCTCCGACCAGCACGCCTGGCTGGAGACCGAATCCGCGGACGACCTCCAGGTCGGCGACTGGGTGGCGCTCGGCATGTCCCACCCGTGCACGATCTTCGAGAAGTGGCCGCTGATCCCGGTGGTGGAGAGCGACGGCACGGTCGGCGAGTACGTCCGGACGTTCTTCTAGAGCCGTGGACCTGGTCATCCGGGGGGCCCGCGTCGTCGACGGCACGGGCGGGCCCTCCTACACCGCCGATGTCGGCGTCCACGAGGGCCGGATCGTCGAGCTGGGCAGGATCCGCGGCGGCGGGCGGGAGACCCTCGACGCCCACGGGCTCGTCCTGGCCCCCGGTTTCGTGGACATGCACGCCCACAGCGACCTCGCGCTGCTCCGCGATCCGGACCACAGCGCGAAGGCCGCCCAGGGCGTGACCCTCGAAGTCCTCGGGCAGGACGGCCTGTCGTACGCCCCCGTGGACGACCGGACCCTGACCGAGGTGCGGGCCGCCATCGCCGGCTGGAACGGCGCGCCGCCCGGCACCACGGACATCGACTTCGACTGGCGGGACGTGGGCGGCTACCTCGACCGCCTCGACGCGCGGGGCATCGCGGTCAACGCCGCCTACCTCGTCCCCCAGGGCACCGTCCGCGCCCTCGCCGTCGGCTGGGGCGACCGCCCGGCGACCCCCGCCGAGCTCGACCGGATGCGCGCGCTCGTCGCCGAGGGCCTCGCGCAGGGCGCCGTGGGCATGTCCTCCGGGCTCACCTACACGCCCGGCATGTACGCGTCCGGCGCCGAGCTGACGGAGCTGTGCCGGGTGGTGGCCTCGTACGGCGGCTACTACTGCCCGCACCACCGCTCCTACGGCCGCGGGGCGCTCGCCGCCTACGCCGAGATGGTCGAGCTGACCCGCGAGGCCGGCTGCGCACTGCACCTCGCGCACGCCACGATGAACTTCGGCGAGAACGAGGGCCGGGCGGGCGAGCTCCTCGCCCTCCTCGACGGGGCCCTCGCCTCCGGCGCCGACATCACCCTCGACAGCTACCCGTACACCCCCGGCTGCACCACCCTCGTGGCCCTCCTGCCCAGCTGGGCGAACGAGGGCGGGCCGGACGTCGTCCTCGCCCGGCTGGGCGACGACGCGGAGGCCGAGCGGATCCGGTACGCGCTGGAGGTGGAGGGGGCGGACGGCTGCCACGGGGTCCCGGTCGACTGGTCGACGATCGAGATCGCCGGAACCACGGATCCGGCCTACGGGGCGTACGTCGGGACGCGCCTGCCCGACTGGGAGACCGCCCGGCGGCTGCTGCTGGACGACCGGCTCGGGCCGAGCATCCTCCAGCACGTGGGGCACGAGGAGAACGTACGGGCGATCATGCGCCACCCGATCCACACGGGCGGCTCGGACGGCATCCTGCAAGGGGCGAAGCCGCACCCCCGGGCGTACGGCACCTTCCCGCACTACCTCGGGCACTACGTGCGCGAGCTGGGCGTTCTCTCCCTGGAGGAGTGCATCGCGCATCTCTCGGGCCGCCCGGCGGCCCGGCTGCGGCTGCCCGACCGGGGAATCGTCCGGGTGGGCCACCGCGCGGACCTCGTCCTGTTCGATCCGCTGACGGTCGCCGCCGGGTCGACGTACGAGCGTCCGCGCGCCCTGCCGACCGGGATTCCGCACGTCCTGATCGACGGCCGCTTCGTGATGCGCGACGGCCGCAGGACGGACGTCCTGGCCGGGCGCGCCATCCGCCGGACACCGTACGGAGGCCGCTAGATATTCATACTTCCCACCTACGATGAGCGGCATGTACGCCTTTGTCCCCGCCGCCCTTTTTCTCGCCCTCTTCGGCGCGAGCGTCCGGGCCGACCGCCGACGCTTCCGCAACGCGGTCTACCTGG
The DNA here is from genome assembly GCF_042750105.1 of Streptomyces sp. NPDC059443. Lineage (NCBI taxonomy): Bacteria > Bacillati > Actinomycetota > Actinomycetes > Kitasatosporales > Streptomycetaceae > Streptomyces > Streptomyces sp. NPDC059443. The sequence goes on from NZ_JBHYVM010000006.1 coordinate 211,455, forward strand.
GCATCACCTTCATATTCGCGTCCATCGGCCTGCTCACCCTGGTGCCGAACCTTCCCCACGGCCTCGGCGGGATCATCGTCGCGCTGGTCTTCCTGGTCCCCGCGCTCGGCACGGTCGCACTCGGCGTCTTCCTGATCGGCAACGGCCTGACGATGGTCCGCAAGGAGGGCCGCCGCCCGGCCAACCTGCTCTCCTTCATGGCGGGGATCGGGATCTTCGCCCTGATCGCGTTCGTTCTGACCCTGGGCAACCAGGGCTCCCAGATGTGGGACGCGATCGTGGGAGGCGTGGTCTTCCTCACCGGGTACGTCTCCTTCCTCTTCCTCTGCTTCCTCGCCTACGCCTACCTCTACGGCCGGATCAAGGTGCGCGGGGACGTGGACTACGTGGTGATGCTGGGCTCGGGCCTGATCGGCGGCGACCGCGTCCCGCCGCTGCTGGCCTCCCGGCTGCGCAAGGGCATGGAGATCCACGACGCCCAGATCGCGCGCGGCGGCCGCGTGCCGCTCCTGCTGACCTCGGGCGGCAGGGGACCGGACGAGAAGCTCGCCGAGGCGCGGGCGATGGCCGACTGGCTGATCGCGCAGGGCGTGCCGGAGGAGCACGTACGGCTGGAGGACCGTTCCCGTACGACGGAGGAGAACCTCGGATTCAGCCGCGAGATCATGCTCGCCGGCGATCCCGGCTACCGCTGCGTGGTGGTCACCAACAACTTCCACGCCTTCCGCGCCGCGATGACGGCCCGCAAGGCCGGGGTGAACGGGCAGGTCCTGGGCTCGCCGACGGCGAAGTACTTCTGGCCGAGCGCGACGATCCGCGAGTTCGTCGCGGTGTTCTGGGAGCACAAGACCGTCAACCTCGGCATCTGCGGCGCGATCATCGCCCTGACGGCGACGCTGGCGGTCAACGCCGCCTGAGGCACGGGCCCGGGGTGCGGTCCGGTCCCGAAGTGCGTTCATGGCGGCGCGGTCGGAGGATGGGGCCAGGGGGCGGCACCAGGAGGAGGCAGCGATGGACAGTGAAGCGGCGGACCAGCAGCCCAAGACCAAGCGCCCGGCCCAGCTCTTCTCAGGAAGCGAGCGCCCGTACGACCCCGAGGACCTCGTCATGGCGAGCGGCCGGGACGTGACTCCGGAGCGGGTCAAGAAGGCCCGCGAAATGATGGAGAAGGAAGGCCCGGCGGCCATCGAACGCTACCTCCCGTAGGTACGGCTCAGGTGCGGGGCCCGCTGCGCGCGCAGCGGACCCCGCTGCGCCGTGCCGCGCCCGCTGACCGCCGCCGCCGGTCAGCCGATGCGCTTGTAGGTGCAGGTGAAGGCGGCCCCGCCGACCGAGAAGACCTTCGCCATGCCCTCGGCCGCGGGGTTCCACACGACGGTGATCGCGCCGCCCCCTGCCAGGAGGTCCACCTCCACCAGCCCCTGATCCTCGTCCCAGGTGAAGGTGGTCTCCGCGTCGAGCTCGGCCTCGTTCTTCCAGCCGAACCCCGCCCCGAGCTCGAACTCCTGGATGATGGTCCGCAGGGCGGTCCGCACCTTCAGCCGGTAGCCCGTCCCGGTCGCCGTGAACTCGTCCACCGGCGCGGCACTCGCCGCCAGGGCCCGCTGGGCCAGGCCCATGCCGACCGCTCTGAGGTACGCGTCGTAGTGCTCCGGCGAGGTCAGCTCAAACTTGCCGATGAGATGTGGAATGTCTGCTGCCATAGGTTCCACTCCTACCGAAACCGCAGGTCAGACGGCAAATGGGGGTGGCCGGAAACCGAATGGTGACACCACCGGATATGAGGTGACGTGTGCCACCGGATTGATTTCATCGCCACCGATTCGTCCGGAACCGAAACGGCCGGAATCTCGTGTCACTCGTTGGAGTGATGAGGGAGGCGTTCGGGGGATGGACTTCGGTGGGGGCCTGCCGGTCCGGATCGGCCACTACACCGTGGAGCGGGAGCTCGGCGCGGGCGGGATGGGAATCGTCTACCTGGCGCGCTCGCGCGGTGGCCGGGCCGTGGCCGTCAAGGTCGCCCGTCCCGAGCTGGCGCTCGACCCCCGGTTCCGCGAGCGGTTCCGGGCCGAGGTCGCGGCGGCCCGGAAGGTCGGGGGGTTCCACACCGCTCAGGTCGTGGACGCCGACGCCGACGCGGATCCGCCCTGGCTCGCCACCGCGTACGTCCCCGGCCCCACCCTCTCCGCGCTGCTCTCGGCGGAAGGCCCCATGGACGAGGCACGGCTTCGGCAGCTCGCCGCCGCACTGGCCGAGGCGCTCGAAGCGATCCATGCCGGCGGCCTGGTCCACCGGGACCTCAAGCCCGGCAACATCATCATGGCCGACGACGGGCCCCGGGTGCTCGACTTCGGCATCGCGCGAGCGGTCGAGTCGACGCACCTCACCACGACCGGATCGGCCTTCGGGACCCCGGGATTCCTGGCCCCCGAACAGGCCATGGGCCTTGAGGTCACCGGCGCCGCGGACGTGTTCGCCCTCGGCGCGGTACTGGTGGCGGCAGCCGGCGGCAGCGCGTTCGGCGGGGGCACGCCGATGGGGCTGATGTACCGCTCGGTCCACGAGCCGGCCGACCTCTCCCGAGTGCCCGCGGGCATGCGCCCGGTGGTCTCCGCCTGCCTGGCGAAGGACCCGGCGCACCGGCCCACCCCGCTCGGGCTGCTCGACCTGCTGGTGCCGTCGGTGGCGTCGGCCCCGCCCACCGTGGCCGCCGCGCCGGAAACAGCGTGGACGACCCGCGGGGGCGCGAGGGACGAAGACGGGGACGACGCGGACAACGAGGACGACGTAGACGACGCGGACGACGTACTCGACAGGTACGCCGTGGACGAGAGGGACGCCGCGTTCATCGCCGCGGACGAGACGAGCAGCGTCGTCATGGACGGCGACGGTGTCGTACTCGATTCCGACAAGCGGAACGTCCAGTTCGCCTGGAACGAGATCCGGGCGGTGGAGCACGCGGTCGAATCCCCGAACCAGCTCAAGATAAGCGTCGTGCGCCACGACGGCGCGAGGTTCCACTGCCGGGTGGACGCCCGACGGCCGGCGGTGCTCCAGGAGTGGTCGGACCGGCTGGAGTACGTCCTCGCCCTCTTCGGATGAGACGGCCTAGTCGAAGTCGTAGACCGTGACGGGTATGCCCTTCGCGCACAGCCGGTCGCTGATCAGGGGTTCGACGCGGGACCATTTGCCGCCCGCCAGGCCGCAGCCGATGCGGGGCATGTGGACCGAGGCGTCCAGCCCGGCGGCGTGGCCGGCCAGGGCGGCCAGGCAGCGGTCGATCGCCTCGTAGCGGACGGGCGGGCCCGCGCTGCCGGTGCGGATGCCCCGCTGGCCGATCATGTTCGCGACCCAGGTGTCCGGAAGGACCTGGACGAGCTGGACCGCGCCGAGCGCGAAGTCGTTCCCGCTGCGTCCCCGGTGCCAGGCCCGGAACTCGGCTTCCGGCCCGCTCCAGCGTTTCGAGAGCGCGAGTACGAAGCCCTTTCCCCAGCCCCCGAGGTCGTTGCAGACGTGCGCGATGATCTTCGGCCCCTTGGACTGCGGGCTGGTCGCGTCCCCCCGGACGAACTTCAGGTGCGTCATCGGCCCGACCCCCCTTCTCCCTCTTCGCGAAGGTACCCGGACCCGCTGACAACGCCGGAAGGCACCCGCTCCGAGGGGCTTGCGGCCCCACCCTCCGGGTCGTAGGTCCGCAGTCTGTCCGGGGACGGGTTTATGCGGTTTTAACCGTGTTACAACTGGAACACCGCGTCGCAAATGGCGCATTTTCCACCGCTGTTGCCCAGCCCACACAAGCGCTGCCTGCCTTGGCAACACACCCCGTTTCCTCTGGAGGAAGCACCGTGAGTACAGCCGAGCAGACGGCCACGTCTGCCCCGAAGAAGAACTCCGCCGCCATGGCGGTCATGCAGCGCCTCGGCCGCAGTCTCATGCTGCCGATCGCCGTGCTGCCGGCGGCCGCGCTGCTGATGCGCTTCGGCCAGGGCGACATGCTGGGCAGCAAGTCGCTGCCGAGCTGGTGCAACGAGATAGCCAAGTACATGGCCGCGGGCGGCGGCGCCATCTTCGACAACCTGGCCCTGCTCTTCGCCGTCGGCATCGCCGTCGGCTACGCGAAGAAGGCCGACGGTTCCACCGGCCTCGCGGCCGTCGCGGGCTACCTGGTCTTCTCGAAGGTGCTCGGCACCTTCACCGACGGCAACGTGCCGAAGATCGAGGCGGTCGTCGACCACAAGGTCGCCCTGGTCGAGGCCCCCGTCAACGCCGGCGTGCTCGGCGGTGTCGTGATGGGCATCATCGTCGCCCTGCTGTACCAGAAGTTCTACCGGACCAAGCTGCCCGACTGGGCGGGCTTCTTCGGCGGCCGCCGCCTCGTCCCGATCCTGTCCTCCCTGGCGGGTCTGGTCACCGGCATCGTCTTCGGCCTGATCTGGCCGGTCCTCGGCAAGGGCATCCACGGCTTCGGCGAGTGGCTGGTCAACTCCGGCTCCGTCGGCGCGGGCATCTTCGGCGTCGCCAACCGCGCGCTGATCCCCGTCGGCATGCACCACCTGCTGAACTCCTTCCCGTGGTTCCAGGCCGGCGAGTACAACGGCGCCCACGGCGACATCGCCCGCTTCCTCGCCGGTGACCCGAGCGCCGGGCAGTTCATGACCGGCTTCTTCCCGATCATGATGTTCGCCCTCCCGGCCGCCTGCCTCGCGATCGTCCACTGCGCCCGCCCCGAGCGCCGCAAGGTCGTCGGCGGCATGATGTTCTCCCTCGCGCTCACCGCCTTCGTCACGGGCATCACGGAGCCGATCGAGTTCACGTTCATGTTCATCGCCCCGGTGCTGTACGCGATCCACGCGGTCCTGACCGGTGTCTCCATGGCCCTGACCTGGTCCCTCGGCATGAAGGACGGCTTCGGCTTCTCGGCCGGCGCCATCGACTTCTTCCTCAACCTCGGCATCGCGTCCAACCCGTGGGGCCTGGCCGGCATCGGCCTCTGCTTCGCGGCGGTGTACTACTTCGTCTTCCGCTTCGCCATCACCAAGTGGAACCTCCCCACCCCGGGCCGCGAGTCCGACGAGGAGCTCGCCGAGATCCTGAAGGCCGAGGCGAAGTAACCGTGTCCGAGCTGCGCACTCCCGGCCGGGGGATGCCCCGCGAGGAACGGCGGGAGCTGATCGTCGGTGTGGCGCGGGCCGAAGGCCGGGTATGGGTCTCGGACCTCGTACGGGACCTGGGCGTCAGCCGGATGACGATCCACCGGGACCTCAAGCAGCTGGACGCCGAAGGCCGTCTGCTCCGGATCCGGTCCGGGGCGACCCCCCGGACCGGTCCGGCGGGCAGGAACCGGCCGGCCTGAGGGCCGACCGCCTCCGCCCACCGATGAAGCCCCGCGGTGGGCGCGCCACCCACGAGGTGGCCGCGCCCGCCGCGGGGCTCTTTCAGCGAGCGGCGGACTCGGAATCAGGCTCGGGCTCGGGCTCGGTCACCGACGTCGCCTTCCGCCGCCGAAGGGGTCCTCGCTGGAGAACTTGATCGTCCCGAACCGCCCTGTCTCCGGGTCGTAGTTGACCGAGACGTGGCGCTTCAAGCCGGTGAAGGTCTCGTCGAAGTGGACGTAGTAGCGCTGCTGTCCCGGTCCGAGCGCCGGATCGAGGTTGTCCGACATGGCCTTCGGCCCTTCGACTCCGGTCCGCTCCCAGCTCTCCATGAAGTCGGTGTTCGGCCGGCCCTCCAGATCCGCCAGTACCTCGGCCTCTATCTCGGCGTTCGACGTCGGGTGGTACGGCGCCTCTTCGGCTCCGGACGGGCCGGAGTCCGCATGCGGGTCGTCCTCGTGCCCGGGTGACGGTTCGTCCAGGCCGGCCCCCGGCTCGGCGTGGCCGGAGGCCCCGCCCGGTGGTTCGAACTCGGAGATGTGGCCGAGATAGCCGGCGCTCTCCTTGCCGGAGCCGAACTTGCCGCTCTTGCGCTGGGACCAGAGGTTGCCGGCGCGGTCCTCGTAGATGTCGAAGTGCGCGACGGCTCCGTCGACCTGGCCCTGCTTGAGCGCGTGCGGATCGACCCCGTGTTCGCGCAGGTACGCCTCGGATCGTTTGACCAGGTCGCCGACGGGGCGGTCGGGGGGTGCGCCGGGTTCCTGGCCGGGGCCCGTCTCGGGCTCGTGCGCGTCGTGGTCCCCCGCGGGTTCGAGGTCCTCGCCGTGCGCGGTGCCGGATTCGGCGGGGCCGGCCGCGGGGGCCCCGCTCACGGGCCCCGACCCGGACCCGGACCCCGCCCCCGCCCCCGACCCGGTCTCCGTCACGGGCCCGGTGCCCCCCGTGCCGCCGCCGGAAGGGCCCTCGTGGCCGCCGGCCATCGCGCGGGGGGTGTTCGGGTCCGCGCCGCCGCCCCCGCCCCCGCCGCCTCCGTCGATGGAGGTGAGCTTGGTGCCGCCCGGCGTCTGCTGCTGGCCGACCACCACCGGACCGTCCGTCCCGGTGCCTCCCAGAACCTGCTCCTGGACCTGCTCGTTGGCCTGCGGCCCCTCCCCCGCGTTGGTGTTCGCGGCCTCCTTGCCCTGGAACTCGGGCGGCAGCTCGGCCAGCTCGACGGGCTCCAGCGGTACGGCGTTGTCGTTCGCGACGGCGTTGTCGTTCGCCGCGAGCCCCTCCACAGGGGCGGAACCCGGAGCCGGGGCCTGAGTCTCCGCAGCCGCAGCCGCGGGAGCGGGAGCGGGCGCGGGCGCGGTGTCCACCGCCGGGGCCGGGGCCGGGGCCGGGTCGACGGCGGGTACGTCGACGGCCGGAGCCGGAGCCGGGGCCGGGGCTTCCACGCCGCCACCGCCGGAGCCACCCGCCGGCGCCGCGTCCACCGCCTGCGCCGGGGGCTCCGTGACGCCCCCGCCCTCCGTGACCCCGCCGCCGGAACCAGCGGCGGTGCCGATCTTCGTCATGTTCTCCGCGAGCATGGTGCCCACCGCGGTGCCGGAGCCGGCCAGCCTGGTCTGGATCCCCTCCATCGCGCCGCCGATCCGGGGACCGACCGCCTTGCCGAGCTTGTCGCCCGCGATCTGCATCGCCATCATGCCCATGGCGTTGACGTCCTCGCCCATGGCCATCGACTCGCGTTGCAGATCGGCGGCCTTGCTTGCGGTGGCGGCGTCGATGAGGTTCTTGATGAACACGAGCCCGTTCAGTACGAGGGCCACCTCGGCCGCCGTGACCGCCCACGGGCCGACCGTCGCCGCCACCGTGCTGCAGATGCTGATGACCGGGAGCAGTACGGGCGCCAGCGTGCCCCAGGAGACCAGGATCAGCGCGGCGGAGATCGCGATGATGGCCACGGCGAGCCCGGCGACGGAGCCCAGTACGACCGTGACGCCCGTGGAGATGTCGGCCGCCGACTTCAGCAGGTTGCCCAGGGGATCGCGCCGCCACTGCTCCCGGCTCAGCAGGTTCGCGCCGCCGCCGAGGATCATGCCGAGGCCCTGGACGACCCCGCCGAGCGACACCCGCGGGTCGACGAACCCGCGCAGGATGCCCAGTCCGAACTTGGGCCAGTTCGTCTGGCCGAGCGAGCCGAACGTACGGGAGAACGTCAGGCGCAGCGCGAGGGACGCCTTGTCCGCCGTGCCGAGCGTGGCGAAGTCACCGTGGGAGGCTTCGTTGATCTCGGCGAGTTCCTGTTGTCTGCGCCGCTCCGCCCCGGCCAGCGCGGCCGCCCGCCCGGCGGCGGTCTGCTCGTCGCCGGTGATCCACGCGGCGGCGTGCTCGAACGAGGGGAACCGCTCCCGCTCGCCGCTGCCGCCGGACCCGGCCCCGGACCCGGCTCCGCCCCCGCCCGCCGCCTCGCGCTGGATCACCGGAGCCGGCCGGCCGGACCGCCGCGCCGCCGCGAACCCCTCCGGCCCGGCCTCGTAGACCATCCGTACGCGCGGGTCGCGCTGCGGCGGCGGGCCCGGCAGCCCCGCCAGCTCGGAGCGGTGGCTCTCCTGCGCGGCGTGCAGCCGGGCCTCCAGTCGTACGGAGTTGGCCGTCACCGCCGCCGCCCGCTCCTGCTGCGCGACCGCGCCCGCCTCGATCTCCCCGGGCTGGTCGGCGAGCCCCTCGACCTGTCCGCGTGCCGCCTCGTTCATCGAGGTCAGCTCGGCGAGTTTGCCGTCGGTCGCGGCGAGTTGCTGCCGGGTGCCCGCGATCGTCGTCTCGCTGGCGCTGTTGTCGGCCTGGGCCCGCGCGGCCTCCTCCTGCAACTGCTGTGCGCGCGCCCCGGTCCGGTCGACCGCGGTGTCGATGCTCGTGAGGTTGTCGCTGACCCGGGTGATCTGACCGGACTGCTCCCGGGACTTGGCCGCGGCCTCGGGGTCGGCGGGGGCCGCACCGGCCGCGTTGGCGGCCAGGTCGGCCGATTCTCGGGCCATCGGGCCGGTCTGGCCGCGCCCGGAGTCCGCCCGGGCGGCGATGCCGGGGGCCCCGCTCGCGACGGTCTGCGCCGTCTCCTTCGAGCTGTCGAGCGCCGTCGCCGCCTGTTCGGTGACCGTACGCCGGTGCGCGACGTGCCCCGACACCGTCTGGATGGAGCCCGCCGCCTCGTCGATCCTGCCGCGCGCCTCGGTCAGCGCGCCGCGCAGCCCGAGGGCCCGCGCGCGGTGGGCGGTGGCATCGACCGCCAGTCCGTGGGCGCCCTGTCGGAGCTGGACGAGCCGGGTGGCCACGGCCGCGGCCGCGGCGTCACCGGCCGGGCCGACGGGCAGCGGCGCTCCCGTGCTGTCCACCGGCTCCGTCATGACCGGGACCGCCACCTCCGGCGGCGCCTCGGGCGCGGTCAGGGCCGCGGCCTGGGCCTGCGCCGCGGATGCCTGCGCGTCGGCGGTGGCCCGTGCGGCGGCCGCGGCGCCGGCCGGGCCGGCGTCGGCCCCGGCCGGCGCGGCCGCGGTCCGCTCCGCCACCACGGGCCGGGCGGGCGCCGCCGCCTCGCTCTTGGTCTCCGACGCGGTGGACCGTACCTGGGAGGCGGGACCGGAGACCCGGTCCGGCTGGGCGAAATTGCCCTGCTGGCGGGCGCGGGCCTCGGCCTTCGCGGCGGGATCCGGCTGCGGGGGCGGTTCGCCCTCGTGCTCGGCGGCGGTCTCCCGCGCCTCGGCGGCCACGGAGTCCGCGCGGGAGGCGATCTCGGCCTGCTGCCCGCCGTCCGCTGCGCGCTGCACTACGGGCCCGCCGGTGGCACCGGTGGCTCCTGTCGCGCGGGGCCCGCCGGGCGCCCGGGCGGTCGCGCCGGTCGCGCCGGTCGCGCCCAACATCGCGCGGACGGCTCCGTTGCCCGCGCGCCTTTGCAGGGCGACGACGGCTGCCGGAGTCAACGCGGACCGCGGGCGCCCGGCCGCCCCGGTCCCGGGGGCTTCGTTCACGGGGCCCGGCTCTACGGGCCTTCGCAGTGCCGTGGAGCGGTCCGGACCGGTCTCGTGGTGCGGCTCGGGGCCGGCCGACTCCGCCATGACGACGCCTCCGCCCCGCTCGGTTGCCCAGCCACCGTAGGGACGGGACGGACCGGCGTGAACGGCGTACGAAGAGGGGCCGGGGGCAGCATCGCCTGCCCGATCGGGCAGACCCCAACTCTTGGCGGCAGTCCTACACTTCCGGCATGGAGACCGGGCCGGACGGCAGGAGGCGCGTGGACCTGGCGGTCCTGCCCGCGTGGGCCAAGCTGCTGCTCGCCGTCGGCACGGTCGCCCTGGTCGGCGGGACCGCCCTGCTGCTGCGCGCCCCCTCGGGCCACCGCACGGTCCCGGCGACCGCGATCGCCGCCGCCGTCATCGCCTTCGCCCTCGCCTCCTGGCGCGGCCGGCCCCGCCGCTGAGCCCCTGCGGGCGGCGGTACGGGTACGGGTACGGGCGCACCTGCCGGAGCGGAACCGGGCGGACCGGGCAGGGTCGCACCGGGCCGGGCAAGGCCGCGCCGGGCCGGGGGCCGCGCACCGGGCCGAGCAGGGCAGGGCCGGGCCGGGCCCGACAGCGCAACGCCGGGCCGACTTACAGGTACTCGCGGGCGAACTCCACCGCCCATTCGACCGCCGCCACCGGGACGCTGCCCGAGCGGGGGTCGATGGTGAGGCAAGCGGTCTCCCAGTCCCTGTCGTGCTCGCGGTGGATGGCGAAGACGGCCGGGGCCCCGGCCCCGCACACCGTGGCCCAGAACTCGATGGCCCGGTCGTCCCCGTCCGAACCCAGCGCCTCGATCACCATGTCTCCGACCATGAACTCCACTGCCCCACCCCTCAAGCGATCCCGTTGCGGCCAGCCTCCACCGGGGCGGGCCGGACCGCATGAGTGCGCGTACTCATGGCCCGTACTCAGGCAAGTGGGCCACGGGCCCGTGAGCCTCAGGCAAGTCGACCTCGGGCCGGCGGCGGGCCTCAGGCCGGCAGGCCCCGGGCCCCCGCCAGCAGGCGCCGCCAGCGGGGCCGCTCCGTCACCAGGCAGGCCGCGGCCAGCACGGTCACCAGGGCCGCCGCCCAAAGCGGCCAGACGGCCCAGGACGCGGCCACCGCCGCGGCCAGCTGGAGCAGGACCAGGGCGATGGTCACCGCGCCCGGGACCGGGACCATCACCTGGGCCTTGTCCCCCGGGGTGGCGAACACCGTCGGGAGGGCGATCAGCAGCACCACGGAGGCCACCGCCGCCGTCACCGACCAGCCGGCCAGGGCCCAGGGGGCGGCCACCCAGGCACACAGCTCCGTCGCGAACCGGAATGCCGAGGCCAGGTCCGCCTTCGGCCTGCCATTTCTCCCCTTGTCGCCCATCTCCCGCGCCCTCCGCTCCTCTTGATCACCGCCGCGCGCCGCGCACACCTTAAGGGGCCTCCCGGAGCGGCCAGGGTGACGAGCGCAACACCGGTCCGGCCGCTCCCCCCGCCCCCACCCATTCCGCAGGCCGCAGCGGTGGACCGGCCCTGGTTTCCAAGGGCATGCGGCACCCGTACCCAAGGTTCGCGCGAAAGGGGACATATCGGGCCACCGGCAGCCGCCCGCTCCCCCGCCGAATACCGGAGCGCGCTCGCACGCGGACCCGTAAGCTCCCGTCATGCAGGTGATCCAGTCAACGAAACTCGCCAATGTCTGCTACGAGATCCGCGGCCCCGTCCTCGAAGAGGCGATGCGGCTCGAAGCAGCAGGTCATCGCATCCTCAAGCTCAACACCGGCAACCCCGCGGCCTTCGGCTTCGAGTGCCCGCCGGAGATCCTTGAGGACATGCTCCGCAACCTGGGCAACGCCCACGGGTACGGGGACGCGAAGGGGCTGCTGTCCGCGCGTCGCGCGGTGATGCAGCACTACCAGACCAAGGGCATCGACCTGGACGTCGAGGACGTCTACATCGGCAACGGCGTCTCCGAGCTGATCCAGATGTCGATGCAGGCGCTGCTCGACGACGGCGACGAGGTGCTCGTCCCGGCGCCGGACTATCCGCTGTGGACCGCTTCCGTCAGCCTGGCCGGCGGCACCGCCGTGCACTACCGCTGCGACGAGCAGTCCGACTGGATGCCGGACCTCGCCGACATCGAGCGCAAGGTCACCGACCGCACCCGGGCGATCGTGATCATCAACCCGAACAACCCGACCGGCGCCGTCTACGACGACGAGATGCTGCGCGGGCTCACGGACATCGCCCGCCGCCACAACCTGATCGTGTGCTCGGACGAGATCTACGACCGGATCCTCTACGACGGCGCCACGCACACGAACACCGCCGCGATCGCCCCGGACCTGCTGACGCTCACCTTCAACGGGCTCTCCAAGAACTACCGCGTCGCCGGCTACCGGTCCGGCTGGATGGCGGTGTGCGGACCCAAGAAGCACGCCTCGTCCTACATCGAGGGCCTGACGATCCTGGCCAACATGCGCCTGTGCGCGAACATGCCCTCCCAGCACGCCATCGCCACCGCGCTCGGCGGACGCCAGTCGATCAACGACCTGGTCCTGCCCGGCGGGCGGATCCTGGAACAGCGCGACACGGCGTACGACCTGCTGACGCAGATCCCCGGCATCACCTGCGTGAAGCCCAAGGGCGCGCTGTACCTCTTCCCGAAGCTGGACCCGTCCGTCTACAAGATCAAGGACGACCGGCAGATGGTCCTCGACCTGCTGCGCGAGGAGAAGATCATGGTCGTGCACGGTACGGGCTTCAACTGGCCCGAGCCCGATCACTTCCGGATCGTGACCCTGCCCAACGCGAAGGACCTGGCCGACGCGGTGACCCGGATCGGGAACTTCCTCGACGGCTACAGCCAGCCGTAGGGGCCCCAGCGACCCCGGAACGGCCCGACACGCCAGTCGGACAAGATTCAACTCAACTTTAGACCGAATCCAATGTAGGATGGTCTCCTGACCACGCAGGAGGCCACCTCATGTACGAGCCGATCCGGACCAAGCCGGTCGATCCCCGCATGGACGGCCGCCCCACCGAGTACCCGCGCAGCAGCCGCGCCGAGGCCCTGGACATCCAGCTCGCCGGCCACCTCGCCGCGCTGCTCGCCGTCACCGACGAGCTCGGCCTCGACGGGGCCGCCGCGGACATAGCCCGCCAGGTGACCCGACTGCGCGGGGCGCAGCCCACCCGCGCGCCCCAGAGCCCCGGCCAGGACGCCGAGAGCGCCGCCTCGCTGCACCAGCGCGCCCACGACCTCGCCGCCCGCGCCCTGCTCGTCGCCGCGTCCCGCGCCGACACGACCGTCGCGATCCTCGCCGCCGAGCGCATGGACGCGCACGCCGCCGCGCTCGACCTCGTCGGCGCCCACTGACGGCCCCGGTCCGGGGCCGCGGAGGCTCCGGACCGGGTGCCATTGCCCTGCGGGGCTTTGCTTGTAACCCGTTTCGGGCTCGGCCCGGAGCCGGTAAAGACCTGGGGCTCCGCCCCAGACCCCGCGCCTCAAACGCCGGCGGGGCTGGTTTGTCCCCGGCGGGGCTGAACGGGGGGTAGCGGGGTTTCCGGACAGCCGGTACAACATGTCTGACAACTGCCTTGCCGGGGGGAAACAGAACATGGACCAGCCGAACGTGATGCGCCGCACCGGGGTGGTCCTGGCCCTGCTGCTCGGGACCCTGCTCTTCGCGGGACCGGTGGCCGCCGAGGCCGCGCCTCGGACCCAACAGGTCTCGTACGCCCAGAACGTGACTCAGACTCCGCCCCAGCAGCGCTCCGCGCTCGTCCAGAGCCACCCGGCCAAGGCCTCCGAGTCGACGACGTCCGGGAAGCCGAAGAAGTCCAAGAAGTCCAAGAAGAAGGGCTTCAGGGCGTTCGGCATCATCCTCCTCGTCATCGGGATCGTCTTCATCGTGGCCGTGGGCCTGCTCATCTGGTTCCTCGTGCAGCGCTCCCGCAACCGCCACTGAGCCACCTGGCTGCCTGGCCGCCTACGGAGCCACCGCGAAATCGGCGGCCGCCACCCCGCACCACGGGACCGCGTCCGGGGGCCAGACCGGGCCCAGTGAGTCTCCGTGCTCCCTCGCCCCCGGAAGGACCCCCGGGATCTTGACCAGGGCCTGGGCCCAGCGGTCGCCCGGGGACCGGGTCGCCTTCTCGCGGAACTCCACGGTGACCACGTAGGCCCCCTTGTCCGGGAAGCGGTTCACCGCCTCGACCGAGGCCACGACGCGTCGGCTCGCCGGATCGATCCGGCAGTCGGTGATCCGTACGTCCTCCCTCGCCGTGGCGGCGGACCGCGGCGCCGGCGCGCTCCCGGCCCACACGTACAGCCCGAGCGGGGCGAACACCAGCATTCCCGCCACGCACACCAGGGCGACCAGCCAGCCCTGCCACTTCAACGCGCTCACGCCCATGCCACGATCCTCCCGGCCGCCCGCCCCGGCCACCAGCACCCGCGGAGTCACACAGCATTTCGAAGTGGGACCGCCTGGTCACTCCCCGTTCACTCAACTCAACGCGGAATGTGGGTTTCCGCGAGCACGCTGCACCCGTGAGACGCATCCTAGGAATCGCCCTGGCGGTCCTCCTGATCGGCGGCGTGATAGCCGCCATCGCTCTCGGGGGCAAGAAGCCGGAGGGCACGGCAACGAAGACCGTGCATGGCGTCATCGGTTCGGAGAAGTCCGAGTTCTTCCGCGACCCCGACGTCGTCAAGGCCCTGAAGGACAAGGGCTACACCGTGAAGACGGAGACCTCGGGCTCCTGGGCGATGGACCAACTCGCCCTGAAGGAGTTCGACTTCGCCTTCCCCAGCAGCAATGAGCCGGCCGCCGAGATCGAGGCCGCGGCCGGGGTGAAGGGCGCCCAGACCGCCAAGCCCTTCTTCTCCCCGCTCGTCGTCATCGCCCGCGCCAACGCCGCCAAGGTACTGACCGACCACGGCCTCGCGAAGATGACGGGCAAGAACACCGGCACGCTCCTCCTCGGCCCGTACCTGAAGGCCGCGGACGGGCAGAAGAGCTGGCAGGAACTCCAGGGCGGCACCAGCGCCTTCCCCGAGCTGAACGGCACGATGTTCATCCGGACCACCGATCCGGCCACCTCCAACTCGGGCGCCCTCTTCCTCGCCACGACCTCGAACGTCGCCAACAACTCCACCGTCGTCTCCGACGACGCCGGGATCGAGCGCACCGCGCCCCTGATGCGCAAGATGGTCTCCGTCCAGGGCGCCATGCCGCAGTCCACCGACGACCCCTTCCGGGCCTTCCTCAGCGGCAGCGGCGAACCGCTCATCCTCGCCTACGAGTCCCAGGTGGCCAGCCTGCTCCTCCAGAAGCAGGATCCGGGCGACATGGTGGTCCTCTACCCGGACACCACCGTCAACTCCCCGCACACCTTCGTGCCGATCAGCGAGAACGCCAAGGACCTCGGCGCCCTCCTGGTCTCCGACCCGGCCCTGCGCACGCTGGAGATCCGCCACGGGTTCCGGCCGCAGGAGGGACTGGCGGAGTTCACCGCCGCGACCGCGCCGTACACCGCGTACCTCAACCCGGGGCTGACCGGCATCCGCCAGGTCGGCGCCCCGACCGTCAAGATCCTGATGGCGCTGGCCGCGCGCGCCAAGGGATAGGGGGACCACACGATGACACTGACACCGCCCGAGGACGCCCCGCTCGTCCTCACCGCTCCCGAGCCCGTCGCCCCCGTCAAGCGGGAGCAGGCCTCCGGCCTCGTACCGCTCCAGGACGGGGTGCGCGAGGAGATGGCCCGCCGGGCCGGGGAGTACGTCGGCTCGCTGGCCGGCATCGACAGCCGCTCCCCCGAGTTCGCGAACCGCATCGGAGAGATCGCGGGCCTCGGCTCCGCCGACATCCGCAGCGCCGCCCAGCAGTCCAACCGGATGCTGGAGCGCGCCGTACGCTCCCTCGGCTCGGACGGCGGCGGCGACGCCCAGGGCCGCGTGGCGAACTCCCTGGTCGAACTGCGGCGCACCGTCGCGGACCTGGATCCGAGCGACACCCCGGCCAAGGGGTTCGGCAAGCTCCTCTCGAAGCTCCCCGGCGGGAACAGGTTCCGCGACCACGTGGCCAAGTACGCCTCCTCCCAGGCCACCCTCAACCGGATCGTCGGCGCCCTGCGCGGCGGCCAGGACGAGCTGCGCCGCGACAACGCGGCCCTGCACACCGAGCGGGCCCGACTGTGGGAGACCATGGGCAAGCTCCAGGAGTACGCGGTGCTCACCGAGGCCCTGGACGCGGCCGTCGAGCAGCGGATCGCCGGCCAGGGCGACCCCGGGCAGGCCGACGCGCTCCGGGTGGACGTGCTGTTCCCCGTCCGGCAGAAGCACCAGGACCTGCTGACCCAACTGGCCGTCTGCGCCCAGGGCTACCTGGCGATGGACGTGGTCCGGCGCAACAACGAAGAGCTGATCAAGGGCGTCGAGCGGGCCGCGACCACCACGGTGTCCGCGCTGCGGATCGCCGTGATGCTGGCCTCGGCGCTCGACAACCAGAAGAAGGTGATCGAGCAGGTCAACAGCTTGCGCGACACCACCGAAGGCCTCATCCGGGGCAACGCGGAGATGCTGGCCACGCAGAGCGGGGAGATCCAGCGGATCGCCGCCGATCCGGCGGTGGGAGCCGAGACCCTGCGGACGGCCTTCGCGCAGATCTACAAGACCCTCGACGCCATCGACACCTTCAAGGTGCAGGCGACGGAGAACATGGCGGCCACCGTGGAGTCCCTGACCGGAGAACTCCAGACCGCCTCGGCGTACCTGGCGCGCACCCGCACCGCGAGCGCCCTGGAAGGCGGCGACCGATGAACGGCATCGGCATCGGCATCGGCATCCGAAGCGCCGTGATGCGCAGAAGGCTCGCCGCCGCGGTGGCGCTGGCCGCGACCCTGCTCGGGGCGAGCGCCTGCACCTCCGAGAGCAGCTCCGGCGGCTCCGGCCAGCCGAAGAAGTCGGTGTACCAGGAGGGCAAGCTCCGGGTCCTGGCCTCCAGTGAACTCTCCGACATGGACGAGGTGTTGAAGGCGGCCAAGACCGCCACCGGGGTGAGCGTCGAGCTGACCATGTCGGGCACCCTGGACGCGGTGGAACAGATCGCCACGGGCAAGGCGGACGGAAAGTACGACGCCGTCTGGCTCTCCTCCAACGACTACCTGCGGCTGCGGCCGGAGGCGGCGGGCAAGCTGTCGAGCGAGACCCCGCTGATGTCCTCCCCGGTCGCCATCGGCGTGAAGCCGCAGGCGCTGGCGCGGCTCGGGTGGAAGCCCGAGGAGGTCACCTGGTCGGCGGTCCACGAGGCCGTGGCCGCCGGGAAGCTGACGTACGGGATGACCGACCCGGTGCGCTCCAACTCCGGTTTCTCCGCGCTGATCTCGGTCGCCTCGGGCCTGTCGGGAGCGCAGGCGGCGCTGACCGACGCGGACGTGGCGAAGGCGCAGCCGAAGCTGAAGGAGTTCTTCACCGGGCAGAAGCTGACCTCCGGTTCCTCGGGATGGCTGGCGACGGCGTACGAGAAGCGCGGGGACGTGGACGCGCTGGTGAACTACGAGTCGGTGCTGCTGTCCATGAACCGGGACGCGAAGACGAACCTGACGGTGATCCGGCCGCTCGACGGCGTGGTCACCGCCCACTACCCGCTGACCCTGCTGACCTCGGCCCCGGCCGGGGCCCGCGAGTCGGGCCGGGCGCTGACCGAGTACCTGAGCGGAGCCGAGGCCCAGAAGGCGATCACCGAGAAGACCTTCCGCCGGCCGGTGGCGGCCGGGGTGGCCCCGGCGGCCGGGCTGAACGCGGACAAGCGGCGCGAGCTCCCCTTCCCCGGCACCCGGTCGGTGGCGGACGGGCTGCTCGCCTCCTACGAGAACGAGCTGCGCCGGCCCTCGCGCACGGTGTACGTGCTGGACACCTCGGGCTCGATGGGCGACGACAACCGCATCGGGCGCCTGAAGGACGCGCTCACCGACCTTACGGGGACGGGGACTTCGGGGACCGGGCAGCGGTTCCGGGACCGCGAGGAGGTGACGCTCCTGCCGTTCGGTGACAAGGTGAAGAAGGTACTGACGCACGTGGTGGAACCGGGCAATCCGGGACCGGCCCTGGATGCGATCCGGGGTGACGTGAAGTCGCTGAAACCGGACGGGGGCACGGCCATCTACAGCAGCCTGGAGGCGGCGTACCAGCACCTCGGCGAGGGCAACACGGACGCGTTCACCTCGATCGTGCTGATGACGGACGGGGAGAACACCTCGGGCGTCGGGGCCAAGAACTTCGACTCCTTCTACGCGGGGCTGCCGGAGGCGCAGAAGCACACGCCGGTCTTCGCGGTGCTCTTCGGGGATTCGGACCGCAAGGAGCTCGGCCACATCACCGAACTGACCGGCGGACGGCTCTTCGACGCCACCGACGGCAACGGTTCGCTGAACGGAGCCTTCGAGGAGATCCGTGGCTACCAATAGGGTCCTCGGTTACCTCGAATCGAAGAAGAACCTGGCCGGCAGCGCCTGCGGGGTGGTCGGAGTGGGCCTGACGCTCGCCGGGGTGGCCGGTACCTACTGGCCGGGGGTGGTCGCCGGGCTGTACGCGGCGGGCGCGCTCATCGCCCCGCCGGACGTGCCGGCACCCCCGGAGCCGCCGGAGCCCTCCGAGCAACTGGGCTTCATACGCGATGACTTCGCCCGACTGCGGGAGTACATCGGCGAAGTGGACCTGCCGTCGGGCCCCGCCGGGATCCTGGCCTCGCTGCTGGAGCTGTACGCGGCGATGCTGGAGCCGGGGTGGGTGGCCGGGGTACTGGCCGCCGATCCGGATGCGGTGCACGCGCTGACCCGGGCGATCCGCACGGACGTGCCCGAGTGCGTGGACACGTACAACCGGACCCGCTGGTGGACCAGGCTCACGCCGGGCGGCGAATCGCCCGAGCGCCACCTGGAGCGGCAGCTGTCGCTGCTGCACGAGGAGGCACAACGCCAGACGGCGGACCTCCGTGAAACGGAGGTTCCCCGGCCTCAGACGCCCCCGACCCTTTTTGTTATTAGAAGGGTAAACACAGGCGGGGGATACACCCGCAGACAGTGTCCGGGGGCAGC
>NZ_JBHYVM010000006.1:229955-276892 GCF_042750105.1 Streptomyces sp. NPDC059443
CGCGGCCCGGGGTGCCCCGCGCGCCGCCGGGGGGGGCCCGCGCGCCGGCGCGCGCGGGGGGGGGGCGTGTGTCGCTGGTCCCCGCCGACCAAAACCCCCCGCCCGCGCACCAGCTTCACCGGGGCCCCCCCCCGTCAGCAGACGCACACGACCTATTTGGAAGGTCGCAGGGAATCCTAGGTCGGGGAATCCCGCGTCAGCCTGTGGCCGGGGACAGCCGGCCGCAGGAGTTCGGTGGTGCCGGGGCTTCGCGGCCCCGGCGGTGGGCTCAGCCCAGGCGCTCGACGAGCGCCTCGTACTGGTCCCACAGCTCCTTCGGCGTGTGGTCGCCGTAGGTGTTCAGGTGCGCCGGGACCAGCGAGGCCTCGTCGCGCCAGACCTCCTTGTCGACCGTGAGCAGGAACTCCAGGTCGGCGGCCGGCAGGTCCAGGCCGTCGGTGTCCAGGGAGCCGACGGTCGGCAGGATGCCGATGGGGGTCTCGACGCCCTCGGCGGTGCCGTCGAGGCGCTCGACGATCCACTTCAGGACGCGGCTGTTCTCGCCGAAGCCCGGCCACACGAACTTGCCCGCGTCGTTCTTGCGGAACCAGTTCACGTAGTAGATCTTCGGGAGCTTGGACTGGTCCTTGCCCTTGGCGACGTCGACCCAGTGGCCCATGTAGTCGCCCATGTTGTAGCCGCAGAACGGCAGCATGGCGAAGGGGTCGCGGCGCAGCTCGCCGACCTTGCCCTCGGCGGCGGCGGTCTTCTCGGACGCGATGTTCGAGCCGATGAAGACGCCGTGGTTCCAGTCGAAGGACTCGGTGACCAGCGGCACCGCGGAGGCGCGGCGGCCGCCGAAGAGGATCGCGGAGATCGGGACGCCCTTGGGGTCCTCCCACTCGGGGGCGATCGTCGGGCACTGCGAGGCCGGGACGGCGAAGCGGGCGTTGGGGTGGGCCGCCGGGGTCTCGGACTCCGGGGTCCAGGCGTTGCCCTTCCAATCGATCAGCTGGGCGGGGGCTTCCTCGGTCATGCCCTCCCACCAGACGTCGGAGCCGTCCGGGGTGAGCGCGACGTTGGTGAAGACGGTGTTGGCGTACATCGTCTTCATGGCGTTGGCGTTGGTGTGCTCGCCGGTGCCGGGCGCGACGCCGAAGAAGCCGGCCTCGGGGTTGATCGCGTAGAGACGGCCGTCCTCGCCGAAGCGCATCCAGGCGATGTCGTCACCGATGGTCTCGACCGTCCAGCCGGGGATGGTCGGCTCCAGCATGGCCAGGTTCGTCTTGCCACAGGCGCTCGGGAACGCGGCGGCGACGTACTTGGCCTCGCCCTGCGGCGGGGTGAGCTTGAGGATCAGCATGTGCTCGGCGAGCCAGCCCTCGTCGCGCGCCATGACGGACGCGATGCGCAGGGCGTAGCACTTCTTGCCGAGCAGGGCGTTGCCGCCGTAGCCCGATCCGTAGGACCAGATCTCGCGGGTCTCCGGGAAGTGCGAGATGTACTTGGTGGTGTTGCACGGCCACGGCACATCCGCCTGGCCCTCGGCGAGCGGAGCGCCGAGGGTGTGGACGGCCTTGACGAAGAATCCGTCGGTGCCGAGCTCGTCGAGGACGGCCTGGCCCATGCGGGTCATGGTGCGCATGGCGACGGCGACGTAGGCGGAGTCGGTGATCTCGACGCCGATGGCGGAGAGTTCCGAGCCCAGGGGGCCCATGCAGAAGGGCACGACGTACATCGTGCGGCCCTTCATGGAGCCGCGGAAGATGCCGCCCTCTTCGCCCTTGCCGGCGAAGAGCTCCTTCATCTCGGCCGGGGCCTTCCAGTGATTGGTCGGGCCCGCGTCCTCCTCCTTCTCGGAGCAGATGAAGGTCCGGTCCTCGACGCGCGCGACGTCGGAGGGGTCGGAGGCCGCGTAGTACGAGTTCGGGCGCTTGGCCGGGTCGAGCTTCTTGAAGGTGCCCTTGGAGACGAGCTCCTCGCAGAGGGCCTCGTACTCGGCCTCGGACCCGTCACACCAGACGATGCGGTCCGGCTGGGTGAGGGCTGCGATGTCGCCGACCCAGGAGACGAGCTCCCGGTGTTTGGTCGGGACGTCGGAAGTAGTGGTGGGAGCCGCGATGTCGCGCGCCACGATCGCTCCTTGTTGAGGGGTTGTTTGGTATTGCCCCGTGGGGGCTGCGACCCGGACGCTTCGCGCTCCGCTCATCCGGTGCCGACCGCACTCATCTGATCATCCGGTGGATGTGCGCATATGTCCAGGGGGCTTCTCACGTGAGCATCGCCACTCCGGTCAATCTTCCGTAAAGCGCACTAACGGAAACCTACGCAACCGTAGGTAGCATGGTCGACATGACTTCTGACGCCGCTGACGTGGCCGCTCCGGTGGTCGAACCCGCCGATCAGGAGGCCAAGCCGCTCATGCGCGGCTGGCTGCACACCGGCATGTTCCCCGCCGTGGTGATCGCCGGTCTCGTACTGATGGCCTTCACCGACTCGACCCGGGCCCGGGTGGCGTGCGGGGTGTACGTCCTCACCGCGTGCCTGCTCTTCGGTGTCAGCGCCGTGTACCACCGCGGTACGTGGGGCCCGCGCGGCGAAGCCATCCTGCGGCGGCTCGACCACGCCAACATCTTCCTGATCATCGCGGGCACCTACACGCCGCTGACCGTGCTGCTCCTCCCGGACTCCTCCGGGAGGACCCTGCTGTGGGCGGTCTGGATCGCGGCCGCGGCCGGCATCGCCTTCCGCGTCTTCTGGGTCGGCGCCCCGCGCTGGCTGTACACCCCCTGCTACATCGCCATGGGCTGGGCGGCGGTCTTCTTCCTCCCCGACTTCATGCGCACCGGAGGCATCGCCGTCCTGGTCCTGGTGATCGTCGGCGGCCTCCTCTACAGCGTGGGCGGCGTCATCTACGGCATGAAGCGCCCGGACCCCTCCCCGCGCTTCTTCGGCTTCCACGAGGTCTTCCACTCCTTGACCCTGGCCGCCTTCGTCGCCCACTACGTCGGCATCTCGATCGCCGCGTACTCGCACTAGGCGGGCAGCCCGGTCCGCGTTTCGCTGCCGGAACCCGGCAGTGATCTTCGGAGCGCGCGCTGCCACACTCGGGCCATGAGGTGGAGTTTCAAGGCGCACGCCGCCTTCGCGGGCGGGCTGAGTTCGCTGCTGTTGCTGGCCGCCGCGATCCGGGCGCTACTGCCGGGGGACGTGGCCCTACCGGGCGCGCGCCCGCTGATGGTGGCGGGCTTCGCCTGCGTCTTCCCCCTCTTCAGCGTCGCCATCGTGCGCATGACGCGGGTGCGGTCGACCAGGGCCATGAACGCGCTCGCGCTCCGGCGCCTGCCCGTCGCGGTCCGGACGGGCCTGGGGGTCCTCTTCATCGGGGGCATCGCCCTCTCCTTCGCCGCCTCGGCCCGGACCGGCGGCCTGTCCGATGCCGAGGTCCGGGACGGCCGGTACTACGCCCTCGACGACGCACGGCCCACGCACCACGTGATCGAGATCTCGCGCCGCCAGTACGAGGCCTCCCGCGCCGCCGAGGAACAGGCCGGGCTGGCCGGAGCCGCCGCCTTCCTCGGAGCCGCGGCGGGCCTCGCCCTCCTCGGCGGGGAACTGCGGCGGGGCCCCGCCGCGGTGGAACGCGACGGGGCCCCCTCCCCCACTGCCGGGTAGCCGCTACGTGCAGGCGTAGCCGTTGCCGTGGGGGTCCAGGCGGAGCGGGTCGCTGCCGTTGATCTTCAGGCGGGGCGGGAACTTGTGGGCGGCCAGCCAGTCGCAGCGGGCCTTCGTGGTCTCCTTCACCTCCGCCGGGAAGCGGGTCGGCACGCACACGTTGACCGTGCCGTAGTGCCGGTCGCAGCCGGCCACGCCGGGGGCCACCGGGACCGAGTCCCGCTGGGCCGGGTTGGCCTTCGGGGCCGCCTGCGGGGCGTCCGCGAAATCGTGCACGTGGGCCGTCGGAGATACGGCGGCCTGCGCCAGCGAGGGGGCGCCGCCGAGGTGGACCCAGGTGGCGACCGACGGGACGCCGTTCGCGTCGACCCCGAAGAGCATGTACCAGCCGGGCGGCGCCAGGTTGGGGTTGGTGGTGACGTTCAGGTCGATCGTCGTCCCGTTGACCACCGACATCGGCAGGTCCACGAACCGCTGGTTGGGGTCCGAGGAGTGGGTGACCGCGGCCGGACGGATCAGCTCCGCCTTGACGATCGGCCGGTCGAAGGTGATCCGCTGCGTGTCCCCGTACAGCCACTGCGTGTTGATCACCGAGGTGAGCTGCGGGCGCGCACCCTTGAAGAGGTACGGGGGCGTGTAGATCGACACGTTGTTGTTGTACGTGCCGTTGCCCGGGTTGTCGCCGACCGTCATGACCCGCCCGTCGGGCAGTAGGAACCCGCCGGAGTGGTACGTGCGCGGGATCGGGTCGGTGGGCAGCCCGGCCTGGTAGGTGTTGGTCACCGGGTCGAAGAACGAGGCCTCGTAGACCGGGTCGGCGCGGTCGTGCAGCCCGCCGCCGGTCTCCAGCACCTTGCCGTCCGGCAGCAGCACGGCCGCCGGGTACATCTTCCCCTCGGCCCCGGTCTGCGGCCGCTTGCCCGCGCCCACGTCGACCAGCCCCTGCGGGATGTCCGGGCCGGCCGTGTACACCGGGTTCGCCGCCTTGAGGTCGATCAGGTCGGTGAGCCGGTTCGCCGCCGGGTTGGTCTCGTTGTTGCCGCCGCCGATGGTCAGGACCCGCTGGTCCTGCGCCGGGGGCAGCAGCACGCTCGCCGACTCGTCGCGCTGGTCCTTGTTGCGCAGACCGGGCACGTCCGTGACGGTGTTCGCGTTGTAGTCGTAGATCGAGGAGCCGCTGCCCTGGGTGCCGTTGCCGAAGGTGTGGCTGCCCGTGTAGAAGAGCCTGCCGTCCTGCATGAGGACCATGGAGGGGTACAGGCCCCAGTATGACCAGGTCTGGTTGACCTCGTTCATCGGCAGCCACTTGTTCTGCGCCGCCGAGAACTTCTCCGCGGTCACATTGCCCGTGGAGTCCTCCTTCAGGCCGCCGAAGGTGATCACGTCGCCGTTGCCTAGGACGGTCGCGGACGGGTACCAGTGCCCGCCGTTGAGATCGTTGGTCCTCGTGTACGTCTCGGTCGCCGGGTCGAAGACGTAGGAGTCCTTGAGGCCCTGGTAGCCGATCTTGCCGTCGGCGGACGGATAGCCCTTGTTGCCGCTCATCACCAGCACCCGGCCGTCGGACAGCTGCACGTGGCCCGAGCAGAACATGTCCGAGGGCGTCGGGATCGTCTTGAACGAGCCGTTCGCCGGATCGTAGACGGCGGAGGTGAAGGTGCCCGCGTTGAACTGGGAGATGTCGTTGCCCGAACCCGCGATCAGCAGCACCTTGCCGTTCTTGAGCACCACCGCGTGCATCGAGCGCACCGGGTTCTTCGCGGGGATCACCTCCCACGAGCCCTTCGCGCACTGGTCCGCCGTCCCCGTGCAGCCGGGCTGCGGCGGGGTCGCGCCGACCTCCTCCACCGCGTAGTCGTCGCTGGTCAGCACGCCGGCCCCGTAGACGGACAGTCCCCAGGTGATCTTGTCGGTGCCGGGCGGTACGGCGGGCGTACGGACCTGCGTGCGCGCCCAGGCGGCGCTGACCGGCGGGTTGGCCAGGTCGGTCCAGTACTGCCAGCCCGCCGTGGCGTCGTGCCGGAACACCGTCACCGACACGTCCGGGGTGTCGGACTTGTACCAGGCCGACAGGTCGTACTGCTTGCCCGGAGTGACGGTGGGCGCGCAGGCCGCGTTCTCGGTGACCATCGCCTTGCGGTCACCGCTCACCCGGCGGGTCAGGGCCACCTTCATCGCCTTGGTGCCGGAGTGCGCGTCGGCGACGGTGGTGAAGCTGAAGTCGTTGTCGCCCCAGCCGGACTTCTCCCAGCAGGACGGCATGTCGGCGCCGGGCGCGCCGGCGGTCTCGAATCCGGGGTTGGTGAGCAGGTTGGGCGGTCCGGCCGAGGCCTGCTGCGGTGCGGTCAGCAGCAGGCCCGCGGTCATCGCCCCGACGGCCAGCAGGGCGGCCCGCCAGCCCGGCCTGCGCCTGGTCTTCCCTCGCATACGGACGTTCCTTTCGGTGTCAGGCCCTTCTTTGCGGCTCAACTCGTGCGGCTCAACTCCTGTGACTGCGGCCTGCCTTGCGCGGGAGATAGACGAGTGCTTCCGTCGCCGCGAACCGCAGGACGAACGTGGTGACCAGCGCGAGCGCGGTCGCGGTCAGTACGCCGAAGCCCAGCGTGCCCACGAACACGGCGATCAACGGGATCCGCAGCAGCAGGTCGGCGTTGGCCAGCAGCGTGAAGCGCCCCATCCGGTCCGCCCAGTGGCGGTGGCGGCGGCGGTCGCGGAACAGCAGGGTCTCGATGAGGAGGAAGTTCCACAGCACCCCGGCCTGGTTCGCCACCACCTCGGCGAGGAGGTAGTTCATGCTCACGGCGTGCGTGAGCAGCCACAGCGCGGCCAGGTTCGGGACGAAGCCGGAGAGCCCGACCAGGCCGAAGCCGATCATGCGGGCCAGCGGGGTCGCGGAGCGCAGCGCGGCGAGGTGGGTGAGGAAGCGCAGGCCTTCGCGGGCGGTGGACTTGGACTCCCCGGAGTAGCGGTCCTGGAAGACGAAGGGCACCTCGGCGACGCGCGCGGGCCGGCAGCGTACGGCCAGCTCCAGCAGGATCTTGTAGCCCAGCGGCTTCAGCGCCCCGCTCCCGCTCTCGCTGCTACCGCTGCTTCCGTTCTCGCCGCCGATCGCCGCGCGGCGCATCGCGAAGAACCCGCTCATCGGGTCGCTGATCCCGCGCAGGGCGCGCGGGAAGAGCCCCTTGGTCAGCCAGGTCGCCCCGCGCGAGACGGCGATCCGGTAGCTCCCGGCGAGCCCGGCCCGGCTGCCGCCGGCGATGTAGCGGGAGGCGACGACCAGGTCGGCGCCGGTGCGCGTCCCTTCGCCGACGAGTTCGGGGACCAGGTGGGGCGGATGCTGGAGGTCGGCGTCCATGACGACGATCCAGTCGGTGTCCGCCCGCTTGATCCCCTCCACCACGGCTCCGCCGAGCCCGCCCTCGGGGCTCTCTCGGTGCAGGACCGCCACCGGGAAGGCGTGCTCCAGGGCCGCCTTCTCGATGACGGCCGGGGTGTCGTCCGTGGAGTCGTCGACGAACAGCACCTCGCAGGGCAGGTGCGCGGGGAGGGCCGCGGCCAGCCGGCTCAGCAACTCGGCTATGTTTCCGGCCTCGTTGAAGGTCGGGATGATGAGGGTGACGCTGCCCTGGGCGGGCGGCTCCATGGGCTCCGGTACGGCCGGGGCATCGAACTCCGGGCCGGTCGTCGGGGCATGCGGGGTCCACAGGTCTTCGCTCATACCGATCAGCTCCCGTTGGCGACGCGGTCGGTGCGGCGGATCTCGATGCGGTCCTCGCCCGCGCCGAAGACGGCGACCGGCGTCGAATGCTCCAGCGCCGCCTTCACGTTGGGCAGCTGCACCGCGTCGCGGCGGACGGTGGGCGAGGAGACCACGTAGTCGATGTCCTGCCAGCCGTGCGGCAGGGTCTTGGTGACGGCCGGGTCGAGGTCGGCCTTGTAGAACCAGATCGCGCCGAGCCCCGGATCGTAGCCGTGGTGCACGGCGTCCAGCCACAGTGCGTCGTCGACCAGGACCCGGGTCCGTGCGGGGTCGTGCACCTCGTGGCCGAGCCAGGCCGCGGCCTGCCGGTACGGGGCGTTCGCGTCGACGGTGAGCGCCGTGCGGTTGCCGTCGTACCAGCGCGGGAGGACGTAGACGGCGGCCGAGGCGGCCAGGATCCCGACCAGCGCCCAGCGCCCGTAGGTGAGCGCGCGCCGCTCCCCCGCCGCGCGGCGGCGGCGCAGCACGGCGTGCGTGATGCTGGCCGCGCCCCCGGCGAGGACCAGCGCCAGGAAGGGCAGCGCCTGGATCACGTACATCGCCGGAAGGTAGCCGGAGGGTCGCAGCGCGACGAGGCCGAGGATGACGGCGGCCAGCGCCGGGCCGGCGAGCGCCCGGGCGGTGACCGACCACCGGATGGTGGCCAGCAGCAGGACCGCGCCGGCCAGTCCGCCGAGCGGCAGCACGGTGTCGTAGTACAGCCAGGACCGGAAGACGCCGTGCGAGCCGGAACCGGGGTCGAGGATGAAGCCGGAGCCGGGCCGGCCCATCTGGTAGGTGATGCCGTCGATGAGGGAGACGTGCCCGGAGCCGGGCAGCAGCTCGCCGTTGAGGAGGGCGTAGAGCGGGTAGGTCACGCCGATCAGCACGCAGGCGGTGATGGCCCCGGTGACGGCGAACTTGCGGGTGTCGCGGTGGCTGTGGCGCCACATCGTCACCAGCAGCGCCGGGAGCACCACCAGCATCGTCTCCTTGGTCAGGACGGCGGTGGCGGCCGCCAGCCCCGACCCGAAGTGGTGCCACAGGTGGCGGCTGGGGGACGCGGCGAGGCAGAAGGCCAACAGCATCCACATCACGGCGATGTTGTCGAGGAAGATCTCCCGCTGGAGCACCACGGAGAGCGGGGAGAGCCCGAAGAGCCCCATGGCGAGCCCGGCCGCCCAGCGCGGCAGCCAGAGCCGGCGCGCGAGTACGTAGATCAGGACGGAGCTGGCGGCGGACACGGCGAGCATCGAGAACCGCATGGGCGCGACGGTCATCGCGTCGGGCACGAAGAGGGACGGCAGGTAGGTCAGGCCCGCGATCTGGATCCAGCCGAGCGGCGGATGGTCGTACCAGTAGGTGTAGTGGGCCAGCCCGTGGCCCTGCTGGACGGCCCACGCCTGGGCGAGGTAGGTGCCCTCGTCGTCGCTGAGGGTCGGGAAGTTGGTGATGTTCCAGCCCTGTACGAGGACGATCGCGAGCAGCAGCGCCCCGCAGAGGATCAGGTCGGGCCGGGAGGAGCGGAACCGTACCGGTCCGCTGCGCTTGGCTCGGACGGTGGACACGGTGTCTGCGGCGCCGCGGCGCTGGACGGGGATCCGCGCCGAGGCCGGGGCCAAGGTCGCGGTAGCCGTCGCGGTCGCGGTCGGGTCGGTGTCGGCCGGTTGGGGCTCGGGATCAGTGGCCGTGGGCACGGTGGTGGTCACTGGTGACTGTCCTCTCGGCTCGTGGCGGACGCGGAAACGGTGGTCGTGGCGGAGCCGCCGACGGTGGTGGCTGCCCCGGTCCCGGCTGACGCAAGCGCCCCCGCGAGATGGGCCCCCGTGTGGCTGGTGAGCTCCCACTCGTTGCGGCCGCGCTGCTCGCGCCAGACCGCGCGGATCGCGGCGCCGGCCAGCATCACCTGGTAGAACGGGCCGCCGATCACGAGCTTGACGTAGTGCACGAAGCGCACCCGCAGCCCGTACTGGCGGCCGAAGTCGTGGAGGCCGACGATCTCGAAGACGAAGGTGACCATCGCGGTGATCATCGGCAGGAAGGTGATGATCGCGATGCCCACCGGCACGTCGAGGAAGACGGCGATGGCGAAGTTCAGCGGGATGACGACCCCGGAGGTGGCCTGCATGAACGGGGTCATCAGCGTGTACCGGGCCAGCCAGCGCTGGCCTCGGCCGGGCAGCTGCTGCCAGTCCTTCTTGCGGTAGACCTGGAGGAAGCCCTGGTTCCAACGGGTGCGCTGCTTGAGCAGGCTCACCAGCGAGCCCGGGGTCTCCTCGCGGGTGACCATGTCGGAGTCGTAGGCGACGACCACCTTCTTGCCGACCGAGGAGAGCCGTACGCCCAGGTCGCAGTCCTCGGCGAGGCAGTTCGGGTCCCAGCCGCCGGCCTCGCGCAGCACCTCGGTGCGCACGAAGACGGTGTTGCCGCCGAGCGGGATGAACCCCTTCTCTGCGTGCAGGTGCAGGCGGGAGCGGAACCAGAAGAAGTACTCCAGGCAGTTGCGCAGGCTGTACCAGCTGGAGTGGAAGTTGATGAGCTGCACCCCGCCCTGGACCACGTCGGCCCCGGTGGAGCGGAAGGCGTGGTCCACGTGCGAGAGCAGTTCGGGGTGGACCTGGTCCTCGGCGTCGAAGACCCCGACGATGTCGCCGCGGCAGTGCGGCAGGGCGGTGTTGAGGGCCTTGGGCTTGTTCTTGACCTCGTGGTGGTCGGTGATGACCCGTACGAGGCCGGGCGCGCGGGCCGCGGCGCGTTCGGCGACGGCGGCGGTCTCGGGGTCGTCGTGGCCGACGATCACGATGATCTCGTAGTCGCGGTGGCTCGATTCGAGCAGTCGGTCGATGGTGTGCTCCAGGACCGCCTGCTCGTGGCGGGCGGGCAGGAGCAGCGAGAAGGCCAGCCGGCCGCCGCCGTCCGGGCGGTCGAAGCGGGTCGAGGCGAGCGTCTCGGGCGTGCGCCACGCGTGCATCTGCCACCAGAGCGTGAACGCGGCCATCCAGAAGAGCGCGAGCGAAACGGCAGATATGAACACGGATGTGAACAAACTGTCCCCCACAGACATGCCGCAACCCCAGGCGGCGATCATCGAACCCCCCGGGGTCGGTGGCGCACGGCGGGCTCCCCGGCCCGCCACGCACCCCTCCCCCGCTTCCCCCGTACTTCCCTCTGCGCGCACCCCCCGGTGCGCGCCGTCGGTGCCAACTGTGCCGAGAGTGACTGATCGGTGACTCCCGAACGTCACGAGACTAGGCACCAAAGATGAAATCAGGACGCCGCTCGGATAAAAACCACGTTTCCGAACTGACCTTCAAACAAACGGAATTGACGCTACTCCACCCGTTTCAGGGATGAACCGTCCCCAACTGTTCCGCCAGCTCGACCGGGTCTGTCGTAGGCCGCGCGCAGACGAAATGTCGACACACGTACGCCGTGGGGAGGTCGCGCACCAACGTGCGCTCGGCCAGAAGGGGGAACTCGCCACCGCTGCCGTCCGCCGCGCGCGGCGGACCGCTCGCCACCACGGCCCCGGGAGCCGTCCCCAGCAACGCGATCCGGTGCAGTTCCGCCCGCGCCGGATCCTCCGGATGCCCGACGACCGCGACCTCGCGCGGACCGTCGACGAGCGCTTCGGCCACCGCCAGACCGTGCCCGATGAAGCGCGGGGCGCGCGGCCCGAGCGCGTGCACCACGGCGAGCGCCCGCTCGGCCGCCGTGCGGTGGGGCTCCGAGCCGGTGTGCGCGGCGTACGAGAGCAGCGCGCCGGCGGCGGCCGTCCAGCCGGAGGGGGCGGCCGTGTCGGTCGGGTCCTGCGGCCTGCGGATCAGTTGCTCCGCGTCGTGCGCGGTGTCGTACAGCGACCCGTCCTCGGCGGTGAACCGGGCCAGGACCAGATCCACGAGGAACCCGGCGAACTCCAGCCAGACCCCTTCCCCGGTGACGGCCGCCAGGGCGAGGAACCCCTCCGCGACGTCCCCGTAGTCCTCCAGCACCCCGGCGTTGGGGCCGGTCTTCCCGTCCCGGCTGGTCCGCGCGAGCCGGGCCCGCCCGTCCATGTGCACCCGTACGAGGAGGTCCGCGGCCTCGGTGGCCCGCTCGATGAGGTCGGGCCGGCCGAAGAAGGCCCCGCATTCGGCGAGGGCGGCGATGGCCAGCCCGTTCCAGGCGGCGACGATCTTGTCGTCCCGCCCGGGCGCGGGCCGCTCCGCGCGGGCGGCCAGCAGCCGCTCCTTGATGCCGGCGAGCCGCTCCGGCTCGATGTCCGGCCCCTGCGCCGGCAGTTGCAGCACGGAGCTCCCGTGCTCGAAGGTCCCTTCCTCGGTCACCCCGAAGCAGGCGGCGGCCAGCTCCCCGTCCGCCTCCCCGAGCACCTCCCGCAGCTGCGCGGGGGTCCAGGCGTAGTAGGCCCCCTCCACGTGCTTCCCGGTCTCCGGGTCCTCGCTGTCGGCATCGAGCGCGGAGGCGAAACCGCCCTCGTGGGTGCGCAGTTCACGGACCATGAACTCGGCCGTCTCGATCGCCACGCGACGCGCGAGCTCGTCTCCGGTAGACCGCCAAAGATGCGCGTACACACGACAGAGCAGCGCATTGTCGTACAGCATCTTCTCGAAATGCGGCACGACCCACTCCCGGTCCACGGAGTACCGCGCGAACCCGCCGCCGAGCTGGTCGTAGATCCCGCCCCGGGCCATGGCCTCACACGTATCGGCTGCCATCTGCAAGGCACCCTCGGACCCGGTCCGGGCATGATGCCGCAGCAGGAACTCCAGCACCATGGACGGCGGGAACTTCGGCGCCCCGCCGAATCCGCCGCGCGTGGCGTCGTACTCCCGCGTCAGCCCGAGCAGCGCCTGCGCGAGCTCCTCGGGGCCGGGGGTGCCGGCCTTCCCGTAGTCGAGCTGCCGCCCGGCGAGGTCCCGTACGATCCGCTGCGCGACCTCGGCCACCTCCTCGGGCCGCCCGACCCACGCGGTGCGCACGCCTTCGAGCACCTGCATGAAGGAGGGCATCCCGTGCCGGGGCTCGGGCGGGAAGTAGGTGCCGAAGTAGAAGGGCTCGGCGTCGGCGGTCAGAAACACGGTCATCGGCCACCCACCCTGCCCGGTGGCGGCCTGCACGGCCTCCATGTACACGGCGTCGATGTCGGGCCGCTCTTCACGGTCGACCTTGACGTTGACGAAGTGCTCGTTCATGTAGGCGGCGATTAGTTCATCTTCGAAGCTTTCGAAGCTAAAAACATGGCACCAATGGCAGCTTGAATAGCCGACACTCAGGAGGACAGGCACTCCCCGTTCCCGCGCCTCAGCAAAGGCCTCGGGCGACCACGGCCACCAGTCGACGGGATTGTCGGCATGCTGGAGCAGGTAGGGGGAAGTCTCGTTCGCAAGGCGGTTCGGCATGGAGCCATCCTGCCGCACGGCCTGGCGCGTGCCTGGTTACGGGGCCGTCAGGCCCCCGGTTCGACACCCCCGAGCCGATCAGCCCACTTCCATACGGGCACCACGCGGGAATAGTCCCAGGTCTGGCAACCCTTCCTTCCGGGCGCGATCACGAGGTGGACGAAGACCGAGGCGATCACCTTCCGCTTCTCCTCGCATCCCATCTCGCCCGACTGCCACCGCAGCCGCATCGGCTCCGGCAACCGAACCCGTCCCTCTCCGTCGCCAGGAAAGAGGAGCCTCTCGACGGCCTCCTCCACGAGGGGACCGCTGATGGCGCATCGCCCACAGCCACGGCCCGAGACGCAGATGTAGTTGTACGGGCTCTTGCGACTGCGGGCGCTCTTGCTTCCGCCCATGAGCTGATCGCACTCACCACAGCGCAGGAACCCGCTGACGAGATACTTCGGGCCGGCCTTGCGGTCGGTCAATCGCGGGCTGAGAGGCCCCCGATGCATGTACAGGCTCCCTGCCGAGAACGTCGAGCAGACCTCCGCCCATCGCTCGGGCGTGACGATGGCCTGCCATGCCCCGATCAATGGTTTCTCCGTATCCGGATCGATCAGCAGTTCTCCCCGGTTGGCGCGGAATCCGCACACCCTCGGGGCCGTGATGATCTGCGTGACCGTCTGCGGGTTCGGGCGCCCCCCACGCGTTCCCGTGACGCCCAGGGCATCCCACTCTCGCGCCACCTGTCCCATGGAGCCACCGGCGATCCGGTGCTCGATCGCCTTGCGGACAAGCTCCGCCTCCACCGGATGCAGGGTCTGCCGGTCCTCCTGCCATCCGAAGGGCCTCGGCCCGCTGTGCGGCAGCCCGTCCATGGCCCGCGACCAGTGCCAGTCCTGGACGCGGCGACTGCGCATCTCACCCTCAGCGACGGCCCCCTGGAGGGACTCGGCACCCCGTAGAAGGCCGACCTTGCTGTACGGGTCCCGCAAGCCGTCCCGGTCGACGTACACCCGCCCCGGCGCTGACGTAAGCGCCGCCATGAAGCGTATGAGGTCGTCCGGCCTGCGGTAGAGCCGGTCGTCCGCGACGGCTACGACGCCGTGCAGCGGACCGGCGGTGAAGGCGTGGCCGCGGTGCAGGTCGGCGAGCAGATGGTCGAACCCCGGCCGCTCCCGATCATCCTTGGTCGCGTTGCGCGCGTTGTCCGTGTAGGTGGCGACGACTATGCAGCCGTGCTCGCGGGCCGTGCGTTCATTGATCCGGTGCTGGTGACGCACGCCGCGTGCGTCACCCTGCGGCGAGTCCTGTGAGGTGCGTGCGTACGAGGCGACCGGGATGAGGCCGTCCTCGCCGGTGTTCGCCATGCCGTCCATAACCCGTTCCTCTTTCGAGAGTTCGTCCGATGCTCGACATAACAGCCGAGCAGACGATCGGGTTACGCGCTGATCAGTGCCGCAGGACCGGAGCCAGGTCTCGGGGCGTGTGCCCGGCGTACATATATGCACGATCTTGGCTGATGAATGGTCAACTTGCTCTGAACTAGCTCAAGTTCCCTCGCGCTCGCGCCCGTCCCGGCGGACACTTGGCGCACCATGCCGGAGCTCTCTGAGGGGGATGCCGATGCGGGACAGCCATCGCGGTGAGGCCGAGCGGCTGCTGGGTCGGGCCGTGGACGACGAGGCCCGGCGGGGGGCCGCCGGGGCGGCCGGGACTCCCGAGGCCCGGGCGGCGCTGCTCGCGCGCGGCAGGGAGGCGCTGGACTCGCTCGCGGCGAGTGCGGCCCCCGAGTACGAGGCGTACGTGCGCGCCCTGGACGAGGCGGCGGCCGGCGAGGAGTCGCTCGGCGAAGCCTTCCGGCGGGCCAATCTGTCAACGGCCCTGTTGGTGACGGCCGTTGCCGCCGCCTCGGCCATCGGAGCGGACCTGGCCTTCGGCGTGGCCGCCGGCACCGCGCTGACCGCCGGGGCCGTCGTCGGCGTGGCCGGGGCGACGGCCACCGTGGCCAAGGTGACGGCCCTGCACCTGCCCGCCGCGAACCGGCGCGCCGGGGAGCTAGGGCGGCCCGGCGGGGCGGAGCAGTTGAAACTCCAGTGGCTGTCGGCGCTGGAGGTGCGCGGGATACGCCCCTTCCTGGAGCAGCAGCGCAAGGTGACCCAGGGCGCCG
The DNA here is from genome assembly GCF_042750105.1 of Streptomyces sp. NPDC059443. NCBI lineage: Bacteria > Bacillati > Actinomycetota > Actinomycetes > Kitasatosporales > Streptomycetaceae > Streptomyces > Streptomyces sp. NPDC059443. The sequence goes on from NZ_JBHYVM010000006.1 coordinate 244,903, forward strand.
CCCACACCCCCCACAAGGTGAACGGGAACGGCAACGGCAACGGCCTCCAGCTGCGCGGGGCCAACCGCAGCGCCGAGGCCCGGCGGCGGGCGATGCTGGAGCAGTCCTTCGGCCAACTCCCGCAGCTCGAAGGGGCGTTCGTGGGCCGCAAGGCGGAGCTGGAGCGGATCGGGCAGTGGGTGCGCACCGCCCGCGCCAGCACCGAGACCCGGCCGGTGGTCGTGGTGCTGCACGGCGAGCCCGGGGTGGGCCGCACCACGCTGGCGCTGCACGCGGCGCACGCGCTGCGGGACCAGTTCAAGGGCGCGTGCGTGGTGGACCTGCGCGGCGGCGGGGCCACCGAGGCCCCGTTGCCCACCCGTGAGGCGCTGCTCCACCTGATGAACCGGCTCGGCGCCCCCCGCGAGCAGCTGCTCTTCCGCGAGGGTTCTTCGGCGGAGCAACAGGTGCGCAGGCTCGGCGAGTTGTACCACCAGCACCTCCAGGGCACCCCGGTGACGGTGGTCCTGGACGATGCCGTCGACGCCGCGCAGGTACGGATGCTCGTGCCCGAACGCTCCGAGAGCCTGGTCCTGGTCACGGCGCGGGAGCCGCTGGAGCTGCCGGCGGACCTGGCGGCCTGGGTGCACCAGGTGCCGGTGACCCGGCTCGCGGAGGAGGCCGGCGCGGAGCTGGTCCGGGCGGGCGCGGGCGAAGCCCCGTACGGGGAGGAGACCGTACGGGAGCTGCTCGCGCTCGGCGCCGGGCTGCCGCTCGCGCTGCGCGTACTGGCCTCCCTCGGGGAGGCGTGGAGCGGCCGGGACGCGCCCGGGACCGGGGCCGGGGACGGGTTCGGCGGGTCCCTGGACTCCGCCCTCGACCTCGCCTACGCCGCCCTGCCCGAGGAGCGGCGCCGCCTGCTGCGCCGCCTCACCCTGGCCGGCCGGGCCTCGCTCGGGGCGGCGGCCGCGGCGGCGCTGATCGACGCGGAGCAGGTGGAGGCCGGGCGGCTGCTGCGCGAGCTGGCGCGGGCGGGCCTGCTGGACCACGTGCGCGGGGACCGGTTCCGGATGCACGACGCGGTGCGGGCCTACGCGGCGGCGCGGCTGGCGGCCGACGAGGACCGGGCCGCGGCCGCGGCGGCGCACGAGCGGCTGATCCGCACGTACGCGCAGCTCGCCGACTCGGTGATCCGGATGGTCGACGGAAAGATGTCCACGCGCGCCAACGCCCTGTCGAAGACGAGCACGGTCGGCGGCCACGGCTTCGCCTCCCTCGACGCGGCGCTGCGCTGGCTGGACGACGAGTCCAGCTTCATCACGGCGGCCCTGCGCCACTCCGAGGGCGTGGACCAGCAGGCGGTACTGGACCTGCTGGGAGCGCTCTGCGACTTCTGCCTGCTGCGCGGGGACCTGTACCGGCTCGGCGAGATCAACGAGCTGACCCAGGCCGTCGACCAGGGGCTGCTGGTGCGCTCGGTGCAGTGGCGTACCGGTATCGCGGCGCGCCAGCTCGGTGAGCTCGACAAGTCACGCACCACCCTGACCTCGCTGGTCGACCAGTACATGGAGGCGCACCAGGAGGCCGGCGCGGGCATGGCCCTGGTCTCGCTGGGCATCACCCTGCACCACCAGGGCAACCTCCCGGAGGCCTCGGCGCGCATCCGCGAGGCCCTGGTCCTCCAGGCCCCGGAGGAGCTCGCGGGCGACCGCGCGTGGGGGCTGCACGCGCTCGGCGCCGTGGAGCGCGACCGCGCGCACCTCGTGGAAGCCTTGCGGCTGCTGCGCGAGTCCCTCGTGCTGCACCGCAAGAGCGAGAGCGTGCACGGCGAGGCCTGGGCGCACTTCCAGCTCGGCCAGGTCTACCTGCGCCTGGGCCAGGTGCCGCGCGCGGAGGAGGAGCTGCGCCTGGCGCTGGAGCTGTACGGGCGCACGCGCGACGACCGTGGCCAGGCCTGGGCGCTGACCCAGCTGGGCCGGGCCCGGGTGGTGGACGGGGATCCGGGGCCGGCTCTGGAGCGGCTGCGCGACGCGCTGGCCCGCCACCGGGAGTCGGAGGACGCGCGCGGCGAGGCGTGGACCCTGTACTACCTCGGGCAGGCGCTGGAGGAGGCCGGGGAGCGCGACCGGGCGGTGCGGGAGCTGGAACGGGCCCGCACGATGTTCTCCCGGATGCGCGACGTGTACGGGCTGGCGCACGCCCGCCACCACTCGGGCCGGGTCACGCGCGACCAGCGGGCGGCGCAGACGGGCAACCTGCGCAACTCCGGCTTCGCCCGCCAGCTGCTGGTGGACGCCCGGGCGGACTTCCGGCGGATCGGGCTGGCGCACGGCGAGGCGTGGACCTGCCTGGAGCTGGCGGTCGTGGACGCGGGCAACGGGCGGACCGCGCAGGCGCTGGGCCTGTGCGAGGAGGCCGTCCGGCTGTTCATCTCCTACGGGGACCGGCGCGGGGAGGACTGGGCGCGCTTCCTGCGCTGCACGCTCCTGCCGTACGCGCTCCCGGGGGCTCCCGACGAGGCGCGCACGGAGCTGGCCCGTCTCTCGGCGGCCCCGCACCCGATGCGGGACGGGCGGCTGGAGGACTGCCTGGAGACCTACGCGGTGATCCTGGCGCGCGGCGTCGACCCGGCGGAGGGCTGGCAGGCGTGGCGGCTGTCGCTGGTGCCGAATCTGCACTCGCGGGAAATCATGGGGATCCCGGTGCCGCTGCCCGCCGAGTAGGGGGCGCCGAGGACGCGCGCGAAGGCCCGCCGCCCCACCGGTTCACGGGTGGGGCGGCGGTCTCGCGAAGGTCCGCGCGAAGGACCCGGGCGGCCTCTGCGGCGGCCCTTACGGGGCGCGCGTGCCGTCCGCCGGGGCGGGCTCCGGGGCTTCCTCGAAGTTGACCCGGCCCATGTGCCGGCTCATCGACTTCATCAGGCCCCACACCCCGATGGCGAGGGCCGCGAACACGATGAAGCCCAGGATTCCGGGGGTCACCTTGTTCTTGTCGAAGGTGTCTCCCGCCAGCGGAAGGAGCTGGGCGATTGCTGCCTGCGTAGCGCTCATAGCTACGCATTCTCCCGGATGCCGGCGAAGAGGTCGGACTCGGGGAGGGAAGTGTCCACGAGCGACTTCGCCAGCTCGTACTCCTCCGTCGGCCAGACCTCCTTCTGGATCTCCATCGGCACGCGGAACCAGCCGCCGTCCGGGTCGATCTGCGTCGCGTGCGCGATGAGCGCCTTGTCGCGGATCTCGAAGAAGTCGGCGCAGGGCACGTGGGTGGTCAGGGTCCGCTCCTTGCGCTCGAACTCCTTCCACCGCTCCAGCCACTCCCCGTAGGGGGATTCCATGCCGCGCGAGAGCAGCGCCTCGTGCAGGGCGATGGTGCGCGGCTTGTTGAAGCCCTGGTTGTAGTAGAGCTTCTGCGGCTGGTAGGCCGGTCCGAACTCGGCCTCCGGGTACTTCTCGGTGTCGGAGGCGTGCTCGAAGGCCACCATGGAGATCTGGTGGGTCATGATGTGGTCGGGGTGCGGGTAGCCGCCGTTCTCGTCGTACGTGGTGACGACGTGCGGCCGGAAGGCGCGGATCTTCTTCACCAGCCCGCCGGCGGCCTCGTCCACGTCCGCCAGCGCGAAGCAGCCGTCGGGCAGCGGCGGCAGCGGGTCGCCCTCGGGCAGCCCGGAGTCGACGTAACCCAGCCATTCCTGGTCGACGCCGAGGATCTCGCGGGCCTCGTCCATCTCCTTGGCGCGGACCTCGTGGATGTTCTCCTCGATGTACTTGTCGCCCTGGAGCTTGGGATTGAGGACGGAGCCACGCTCACCGCCGGTGCAGGTCACCACCAGGACGGACACCCCCTCGGACACGTACTTGGCCATGGTGGCCGCGCCCTTGCTCGACTCGTCGTCGGGGTGGGCGTGGACGGCCATCAGTCGAAGCTGCTCGGTCAAGACAGGATCCTCTGTGATTCGTCAGCATGGGCGGCTTCTATAGTGACCGAATCGGGGGGTGGAAAAATTCCGGGGGGTCGCCCCGGGATTTCCGGTGTTCGCCCGTCTCGAAAGGACCGATCGATGAGCGCGGTGCGCGAAGGACTGCCCGAGGGCCGTTACGGCCGGTCGGCGGACGAGCGTGCGGACCGGAAGCTCAAGATCGTGGGGTCCCTCCTCGGGGTCGGGCTGCTCGGTGTGGTCGGCTGGATCGGCTGGGACTACGTCGCCGGTCAGAGCGTCAGCGCCGAGGTGATCAAGTACAAGGTGATCTCCGACAACTCGGTCGAGGTGCACCTTGAGGTGCGCAAGGACGCCTCCGTCACCGGGGTGTGCACGCTGAGCTCGCAGGACGTGGACCACGGCGAGGTGGGCCGGGCCGACTTCACCTTCGCGCAGAAGGACAAGCGCGTGGACGAGATGGTGACGCTGAAGACCACCGGCCGCGCCACGATGATCGAGCTGATCGGCTGCCGGGCCGCGGGCACCGCGAACTGATCCTGGCCCGGCGCGGCAACACGCCGGATAATGGAACGGTTCCTTCCGGTTGCGTCCGGCTTCGTCCCGGCTCGCCGGGAGGCTCGCAAGAGGCCCTGACGCACTTCACACGCTTGGTGTCCTCCCCCTTTTCTTCCCGAATTGTTAGGCTCGTGGTTTCGTCCGCCGCTGGCGGCTTTGTAGTCCCCTGTACCGACGAGGAGCACCCGTGACCCAGACGAGCGAGAGCGTCACCTGGCTGACCCAGGCGGCGTACGACCAGCTGACGGCAGAGCTGGAGTACCTCTCTGGTCCCGCACGCACGGAGATCACGATCAAGATCGCTGCCGCCCGCGAGGAGGGCGACCTCCGCGAGAACGGCGGTTACCACGCGGCCAAGGAGGAGCAGGGCAAGCAGGAGCTGCGCATCCGCCAGCTCACGCAGCTCCTGGAGAAGGCCAAGGTCGGCACCGCCCCCGCCTCGGAGGGTGTGGTGGCTCCCGGCACGCTCGTCAAGATCGCTTTCGACGGCGACGAGGACGACACCATGGAGTTCCTGCTGGCCTCGCGCGAGTACGCGTCCTCGGACTTCGAGACCTACTCCCCGCAGTCCCCGCTGGGCACCGGCGTGATGGGCAAGAAGATCGGCGAGGACGCCCAGTACGAGCTGCCCAACGGCAAGCAGGCCTCGGTCAAGATCCTTGACGTCAAGCCCTTCACCGGCTGATCACCCTCCTTGCGAAAATCGCGAAAATCGCCCCGCCGAGCAGTTGCTCGGCGGGGCGAAGTGCTTTCACCGGCGTGCGGTACGCGGCCTCCGGTGCGGCGCCCGGCCGCTCAGGCCGTCGCCGAGCGGTACTTGCGCACCGCCAGGGTCCGGAAGACCACGATGATCAGCACGGACCAGAGGACCGACGCGAGGACCGGGTGCTGCATGGGCCAGGCCTCGGGGACCGGATAGCCGTCGGGCAGGTTGCCGAAGAGCTGGCGGGCCGCCTGGACGGTGGCGCTGAAGGGGTTCCACTCCGCGATGTGCCGCAGGAAGCCCGGCATGTTCTGGGAGGGGACGAAGGCGTTCGAGATGAACGTCAGCGGGAAGAGCCAGATCAGCCCGCCCGAGGTGGCCGCCTCCGGGGTGCGCACCGACAGGCCGATCAGGGCGCCGATCCAGGAGAACGCGTACCCGAGCAGGAGCAGCAGCGCGAAGCCGCCCAGGACCTCGCCGATGTTGGTGTGGGTGCGCCAGCCGACGATCAGCGCCACGATCGCCAGGACGACGAGCGTGAGGGTGGTCTGGACGAGGTCGGCGAGGGTGCGGCCGGTCAGGACCGCGCCGCGGGCCATGGGCAGGGAGCGGAAGCGGTCGATGAGGCCCTTGTGCATGTCGTCCGCGATGCCCGCGCCCGCGCCGGCCGTGGCGAAGGTGACGGTCTGGGCGAAGATGCCCGCCATCAGGAACTCGCGGTAGGCGGCGGGCGAGGTGTTGCCGCCGACGGCTATCGAGCCGCCGAAGACGTAGCTGAACAGGACGACGAACATCACCGGCTGGATCACGCCGAAGATGATCATCTCGGGGATGCGGGACATGCGGATCAGGTTCCGCTTGGCCATGACCAGGGAGTCCTTGACTCCCTGGACGATCCCGCCGCGCGGGCGGGGCGCCACCAGCTCCGGGGTCGTGGAGGTGAGGGTCATTTCACCGCCTCCTTGCTCGCCTTACGGGCCTTGCGGCCGCCCTTGGCTTCGGCGGGTGCCTCGCCGTCCTGCGCGTCGGCGTCCGCGAGCTCCGCGGCGTGGCCGGTCAGGGAGATGAACACGTCGTCCAGGGTGGGACGGCGCAGGCCGATGTCGTCGATCTCGATGCCGCGCCCGTCGAGCTCGCGGATGACCTCGGCGAGCAGCTTGGCGCCGCCGGAGACCGGCACGGTCAGCTTGCGGGTGTGCTCCTCGACGGTGGTCTCGCCCTTGCCGAAACCGGCGAGGACCTCGCGGGCGGTGGATATGTGCTCGCGCTCGTGCACGACCACCTCGACGCGCTCGCCGCCCGTCTGGGCCTTGAGCTGGTCAGAGGTGCCGCGCGCGATGACCTTGCCGTGGTCGACCACGCAGATGTCGTGCGCGAGGTGGTCGGCCTCCTCCAGGTACTGCGTGGTGAGCAGCAGGGTGGTGCCGCCGGCGACGAGCTCCTGGATGATCGCCCACAGCGCCTGCCGGTTGCGGGGGTCGAGGCCGGTGGTGGGCTCGTCCATGAACATCACGGGCGGGCTGACGACGAGGGCCGCCGCGAGGTCGAGGCGGCGGCGCATGCCGCCGGAGTACGTCTTGGCCGTGCGGTCGGCGGCGTCGCCGAGGTTGAACCGCTCCAGCAGTTCGGCGGCGCGGGCCTTGGCCGCCTTGGCGCTCATCTGGTAGAGCTGGCCGACCATTTGGAGGTTCTCACGGCCGGTCAGGTATTCGTCTACGGCCGCGAACTGGCCCGACAGGCCTATCGCGCGCCGCACTTCGTTGGGGTGCTTGAGTACGTCGATGCCCGCGACGACCGCTTTGCCGCTGTCGGGCTGGAGGAGTGTGGTCAGGACGCGCACGGTCGTGGTCTTGCCCGCTCCGTTCGGGCCGAGCAGACCCAGGACGGTGCCTTCGGGGACGTCCAGGTCCACGCCGTCCAGAGCCCGTACGTCGCCGAAGGTCTTGACCAGACCTTCGGCGTAGATAGCGCCTGGCATATGAATGCTCCCAGTGCGAATGGGGCCGGCAGAATCGTACATTCCTACGCAAATCTTAGGGGCGACGGGCATGCCTCGCCCAACCGCCACCCATCGGGTGAAGGCTATCGCGTCATATCGCGTTTGCGCTACGGGTGCGGGATGCCGCGCCGGTGGCGCATCAGCTCATGACCTTGTACCCCGCGCTGTGCAGCGAACGCGCGACCTCCGCACAGTGCTTCGGGCCCTTCGTCTCCAGGTGCAGCTCCACCTCGACCTCCGTGAGCCCGAGCCGCGGGTCGGTCCGTACGTGGCTCACGTCCAACACGTTCGCATCCACCACTGACAACACCCCCAGCAGACCGGCCAGCGCCCCCGGACGGTCGGTCACGCGCAGCCGCAGCGACAGGTAGCGGCCGGCCGCCGCCATGCCGTGGCGCAGGATCCGCTGGAGGAGCAGCGGGTCGATGTTCCCGCCCGACAGGACGGCCACGACCGGGCCGTCCCCGTACAGTTCGGGCTCGCTCAGCAGCGCGGCCACCGGGCTGCACCCGGCCGGCTCGACCACCAGCTTCGCCCGCTCCAGGCAGAGCAGCAGGGCGCTGGAGAGCGCGTCCTCCGACACCGTACGCACGTCGTCGAGGAGTTCGCCGATGATTTTGAAGGGGACGTCGCCGGGGCGCCCCACCTTGATGCCGTCCGCCATCGTGTTCGGGTTCTCGATCGACACCGGGTGTCCGACCTTCAGCGAGGGCGGGTAGGCGGCCGCACCGGCCGCCTGGACCCCGACCACCCGGACGTCCGGCCGCAGCGCCTTGACCGCGACCGCCACACCGGCCGCCAGCCCGCCGCCGCCGATCCCGACCAGGATGGTGCGCACCTCCGGGCACTGCTCCAGGATCTCCAGGCCGACCGTGCCCTGACCGGCGATGATGTCGTGGTGGTCGAAGGGGTGGATGAACACCGCCCCCGTGCGGTCCGCGTAGTCCTGGGCGGCCGCGAGGGTCTCGTCCACCACCTGCCCGTGCAAGCGCACTTCGGCGCCGTAGTCCTGGGTCGCCGCCACCTTCGGCAGCGGCGCGCCGACCGGCATGAACACCGTCGAGCGGACCCCGAGCAGGGAGGAGGCCAGGGCCACGCCCTGCGCGTGGTTCCCGGCGCTGGCGGCGACCACTCCGGCGGCGCGCTGCTCGGGGCGCAGGCCCGCGATGCGGACGTAGGCGCCGCGCAGCTTGAAGGAGCCGGTGCGCTGGAGGTTCTCGCACTTGAGGTGGACCGGGGATCCGGTGAGCGACGAGAGGTACCGGCTGCCCTCCATCGCGGTCACCCTGGAGACGCCGGAGAGCATCTTCTGGGCCCCCCTGATGTCGTCGAGGATGACCTGCGGGACGGGCTGCGGCACGCGGTAGTTCATGCGGCCAGTCTCTCAGCCGGTCCGCTGCGCGGCGCGGCGCGGCTTCGGGCCCCTCGGGTGCGGGGGCCGGGCCGGGCGCCGTGCCCGGAAGCGGGCACGGACGACGGGCCCTCGGCCCCCGGAGGGGTGAAATCCCGCCATGCGGGACGGCCCGCGAGCGCCGTTTCACGGCGGCCGTATCAGTTCTTGTACGCGCAGTACGAGCCGCCCCACGGCCGCGTACTCTGTCCCCCATCCTTGTAGGCCCCAGCGAAGAGAGCCCACGGCCATGCCCTCCACCTCGGCCAGTTCCGACCTGCCCGCGCCGGCCGGCGCGCCCGCCGAAGCCGGTCTCCTCGACGCGCTCCAGCACCAGGTGGCGGTTTTCGCCCGGCGCGCCGAGCAGACCCGCCTGGGCGGGGTCGGCCAGGCCCGCAACTCCATGGACCGGGCGGCGTACCTGCTGCTGAACCGGCTCGACCTGGAAGGCCCGATGGGCGTCAAGGCGCTCGCCGGCGGCATGGGCATCGACTCCTCCACCGTCACCCGCCAGGTCGCGCCCCTCGTCGACAGCGGCCTGGTGAAGCGGACCTCGCACCCCGAGGACGGGCGGGCCGTGGTGCTCGCGCTGTCCCCGCGCGGGCTGGCGCGGCTGGAGGAGGTCCGCTCCTCCCGGCGCGAGCTGATGGCCCGGGTGACGGACGGCTGGGACGAGGCGGAGCGCGAGTCGTTCACCGCTCTGCTGACCCGCTTCAACGTCTCGCTGTCCGAGCTGATGTCGGCCGGTTCCGAGGCGGGCCCCGACGCGGCCGCCGACCCCGCTTCCGCCGCCGGACCCGCCTCCTGATCCAAGTGGCCCCGACCCCTTGACCGGGGTGGTCCCGCTGGCCGCACTATGTGGATTGTGGACCACGGGCCGGGCCCCTACGCAGAGTTCGAAGCCTTCGTCGCGGGTGCGGCGGGGCGGCTCCTGCGCGTCGCGATCCTGCTCACGGCGGAGTCCGACCCGGGCCCGTCCGGCGCCGGCCCGTCCGGCGCGGCCGACGCGCCCGCCGCGCGCGGACTCCTCGGCGGCGCGCTGGCCCGTACGTACGCCAACTGGCGCAGCCTGCGCGGGGACGACCCGTACGACTACACCCGCCAGGAACTGTGCGCCGCCTTCGCCCGCACCGGCCGCCGCCACCACGGCGGCAGCGGGGTGCTCGCCCGGCTGAGCCCGCTGGAGCGGCTCGTACTGGTCCTGCGGCTCTACGAGGGGGTCGCGGAGGAGGTCACGGCGGCGCAGCTGGGGCTGCCGCCCGAGCGAGTACGGGCGCTCTGCGCACGGGCCGTGTCCCGGCTGCGCAAGGGTCCCGGCGTGGCCGCGGCAGGTGCCGCGTGAGCCGCCCGGATCCCAAGGAAGTCCAGGTCAGGCGGATGCTGGAGGGTCCGTACCCGACGGTGCCAGCCGATCTCGCGTCGGGCGCCGCCGCGCGCGGGGACCGGCTGCTGCGGCGGCGCCAGGTCCGGCGCCGGATCGGCTGGGCGCTGCTGATCGCGGTGGTGGTGGCCTTCGTGGTCTGGGCTTCGCTGACGCACGCCTGGACCTGGACGACGCCGTCGAGCGAGGTCTCGCCACCCTGGTAGCCCGCCGCCCCGGTGGCCCGCCGCCCCGGCAGCTCGCAGCCCCGGCAGACGGCTCCGCCCCCGGTGCGCGGCGGCAGCGGAGGCGGAGACGGAGTGAGGGTTCAGCGGGTGGTCAGCCGAGCGCCTGCGTCAGGTCCGCCACCAGGTCGTCCGCGTTCTCGATGCCGACCGACAGCCGGACCAGGTCCGCCGGGACCTCCAGGGCCGAGCCGGCCACCGAGGCGTGGGTCATGCGGCCCGGGTGCTCGATGAGGGACTCGACGCCGCCGAGGGACTCGGCCAGGGTGAAGATCTTGGTGCGGGCGCAGAGCGCGACCGCCTCCTCCTCGCCACCGGTGACCTGGAAGGAGATCATGCCGCCGAAGTTGCGCATCTGCTTGGCGGCGACCTCGTGGCCCGGGTGCTCGGGCAGGCCCGGGTAGAGGACCTTGTGGACCTTGGGGTGGCGGGTCAGCAGCTCGACGACCTTGCCCGCGTTCTCCGCGTGCCGGTCCATGCGCACGGCCAGCGTCTTGATGCCGCGCAGCACGATCCACGAGTCGAAGGGCCCGGCCACGGCGCCCATCGCGTTCTGGTGGTAGGCCAGTTCCTCGCCCAGCGCCTCGTCGGCGGCGACGAGCGCGCCGCCCACGACGTCGGAGTGACCGCCCATGTACTTGGTCAGCGAGTGCACGACCACGTCCGCGCCGAGCGCGAGGGGCTGCTGGAGGTAGGGGGACGCGAAGGTGTTGTCCACGACCAGCTTGGCGCCGGCCGTCCGCGCGATGTCGGCGACCACGGCGATGTCGGTGATGCCGAGGAGCGGGTTGGAGGGGGTCTCGACCCAGATGACCTTGGTCTTCGGGGTGAGGGCGGCCCGTACGGACGCCGGGTCGGAGGTGTCGGCCACCGACCACTCGACGCCCCAGCGGGAGACGACCTTCGCGAAGAGCCGGAAGGTGCCGCCGTAGGCGTCGTTCGGGATGACCACGTGGTCGCCCGGGGAGAGCAGCGTGCGCAGCAGGCAGTCCTCGGCGGCGAGCCCGGACGCGAAGGCGAGGCCGCGCCGGCCGCCCTCCAGCGCCGCGAGGTTCTCCTCCAGGGCGCTGCGGGTCGGGTTGCCGCTGCGGCTGTACTCGTAGCCGCCGCGCAGTCCGCCCACGCCGTCCTGCTTGTACGTGGACACCTGGTAGATCGGGGGTACGACCGCACCGGTCCGGGGGTCCGCCGTATTGCCCGCGTGGATGGCACGGGTCTCGAAGCTCTGGTGCTCGTGGCTGTCATCGCTCATGGCCCGATGCTAATGCCCGCCCACCCCCCGGCGCGGCTCGCCTCGTCCCCCGCTCCCCCTCCTCTCCTCTCCCCTTCCCGTATTGGCGTTCGCGCGGGTGGGTCTGGTTCGCTGGGGGCATGGACATTTTGTGGTTCCTGATCGCGGTGTGCCTGATCCTGGCCGCCTTCGGACCGTATATGCGGCGCAGGCGGGGCGGCCTGCGCCAGGTCGCACCGGGCAGCCCCGACGCCGCCGACCCCGCGGACTACGGATTCGTCCTCCAGGAGGAGCTCGACGTCCGGATCCCCGGCCCCGACCAGGACCTGATGGACGCCCTCTCCAACGTCCGGAGCACCGGGCAGTGGCAGGCCGCCTCGCAGCTGCTGGCCGGCACCCCGAAGGAGGGCGAGGTGCGCTGGCAGCGCGTGCAGGCCTTCGCCGGTTCGGCGGCGCTGGAGCTCTCCCAGGAGCCGGGGGCCGGCGCGCAGTGGCTGAAGGCGTGGCGGCTGGAGTCCCCGAAGGACGCGGGCGGCGCGCAGGTGCACGCTGAGCTGCTGGCACAGCAGATGTTCAGGCGTCCGCAGGGCATGAGCGAAGCAGACGTCCGGATCATCGCGGAGGAGGCCCGGGAGTCCTGTCACAAGGCCGCGCTGCTGGCCCCGGGCGACCCGGTCCCGTACATCATCGAGCTGGCGGTCGCCCGGGTGATGCACTACTCGGAGCCCGAGTACGACGCCCTGTGGGCGAAGATCATCGACCGGGCGCCGCAGCACATGGGCGCGCATCTGGCCGCGCTGAACTACTGGTGCGAGAAGTGGCACGGCTCCCGCGAGAAGGCCGACGCCTTCACCCACTACGCGGCGGCCCGCGCCCCGCAGGGCTCCCTGCTGGCGGCGCTGCCCCTCTTCGCCCTCTACGAGCACATCCCCGACGTGGTCCTGATCCGCAGCTTCCACCAGAGCGCGGCCGTGACCCGGGCGGTGGAGGGCGCGCTGTACGCGGTCCACAGCGCGCGCCCCGACGACCCGATGCTGGCGCACGTACGCCACCTGCTCCTCCTCTTCCTCGTCGGCGGCGAACGCTGGGCGGAGGCGATGGAGCAGGTCCGCCACGTGGACGGCTACGTGGGCGCCCTCCCCTGGTCGGCCGACCCCGACCCGGCGGCCTCGTACGCGGTCTACCGCGCGCTGGCGGTGGCGGGCTACGAAGCGAACGGCGGCTCCCCGGCAACGCTGCCGCACTGACCCGCCCGCAACGACAAACGGCGACGGCCGCCCCTTCCTTCGCAGGAGGGGGCGGCCGTCGTCACACGGTGTCCGGTGCCGCTGAGTCAGGGAGCCGGGTTGAAACCCGGCACGGGCAGCGGCGCGGTGGCCAGGGAGCTGATGGACCAGAGCTGCGCGTCGGTCCGGTTGCAGTCCCAGAGCTGGAGCTGGCGACCCGGGGTCGTGTCGAAGTCGTTGAGGTCCACGCAGCGGCCGGAGGCCGGGTTGTAGATCGAACCGTCGGCGCGGGGCAGGAACTGCTGCGCCGGGTGGTTGTGGCAGGTGAAGATCTGGAGCGGGGTGCCGTTGGCGGTACCCGCGTTGGTCGCGTCCAGGCACATCCCCTGGACGCGGAGGGTGCCGTCGGCCCGCACCTCGAACTGCTGGGCGGAGGTCGCGTTGCAGGTCCAGATTTGGATCTTGTTGTTGTCTACGGGCAGCTCGTTGTCGTTGTCCATGCAGGAGCCCGGGGCGGTTGCGAGCGACACCTTGGTGGCGGCCGCCTCGGGGGCGGTGGGGGCCGCGGCGTAGGGGTAGACGGCGAAGTTGCTGATGCCGCCGACGAAGGTGCCGAAGTAGTCCGGCTGTCCGTTGACCTTGTACCGGCCGAGGACGAGCGGGCCGCTGGGAGCCACGCCGGTGGTGGCCGCGTGGTTGCCGCTGGCGCCGAGGACGCCGTTGACGTAGAGGTTCATCAGGCCGGTGTCGGCGTTGTAGACGGCCGTCAGACGGGTCCAGGTGTTGGGAGTGAACCGGGCCGCTTCATTGGCGCTGTCGGACCAGTCGTACTGCCAGCCGTCCGTGTCGCCCTTGGCCAGCGCGAACCGCCACGTGTGGGTGGCCGCGGAGGCGTAGAGGGTGAAGGCGCTGTTGCGGGTGTTGTCCTGGCTGGCGATCAGCCCGCCGTTCGGGCCGGCCTTGGCCCAGGTGGTGATGGTGAAGCTCTTGCGGGTGTCGACGACGGGGCCGCTGGCGGTGATCGTCTCCTGAGCGCCGTTGAACGCCGCGTACGACGCGCTCCGGCCTTCGATGGATTCGGTGGGCCAGGTGATGCCGGCGACCGTGGCCGGGTACTTGTTGCCGCCGGCGCTGGGGGTGGTGCTGCCGGTCTGGCCGGTCAGCGTCCACTGGGCGGTGGGGGTGTTGAGGTTGCCCTGGCGGGTCGGGGTCTGATCGATGCCGGTGACGGTGGGGTAGAGGACGGTGGTGCCGTTGGGGGCGGTGCCCACGCCGTTGAAGGAGACGAGCTGCTGGGTGGTGTCGACGGCCCAGAGGTCGGGGATGCCGTCACCGGTGAGGTCGCCGTCGGAGCCGACGCGGGGGTAGCGGGTGGGGTCGATCTTGCCGGCGATGAGGCCGGCGGCGGGGTCGGTGAACCCGGTGAGGACGGGGGCGTCGGCGGTGCCGGTGATGCTGAAGGCGTGCAGGGTGCCGTCCGTCCTGGAGCGCGCCCAGAGGGTGGGCATGTTGGTGCCTTGGGCCCGGCCGGGGGCGATCAGCTCGTAGCCGTCCCAGCGGGTGTCGTTGGCCGAGAGCAGGATCGCCTGGGCATCTACCTGGTTGATGCGGCCGGCCGGGGCGAGCCAGAGGCGGCCGTTCTCAACGAAGAGGAGGGAGGTCGGAGGCAGGTTGGTGTCGCCACCGGGGTTGCTGTCTCCGGTGACAGAGCCGAAGGCGGCGATCTGGGTGACCTTGGACCAGTCGGTGCCCAAGGCGTAGGTGGAGCAGGTGATGGGGGTGAAGTCGGGTGTGGCGCAGGCGGTGGGCTTGGCCACCTTGATGGCCGCCTGGCCATCGACCAGTCCTGTACCACTGTTGGTGAAGTTGTAGAGGTTGGGCTTGCCGGGTTCGTGGGCGAGGAGGTCGTCGACGTTCTTGCTGCCGAGGCTGCCGCGGTGGGTGAGCTGGATGTTGTTCCAGCCGTTGCCGCTGACGCTGGAGCGGGCGAGGGCGACGGGGGAGGCTGCGGGGTCGCCGCCGCCGTTGATCTGGCGGATGTTGCCGGCGGCGTCGGCGAGGACGACGTCGGCCTTCTTGTCGCCGTTGATGTCACCGAAGATCGGCGCGGGGCTGTTCGGGTTCGACGGGACGTAGTAGCTGTAGGCGACGGGCTGGGACATGTTGCCCGCGTTGTCCTGCGTCTGCAGGTAGAGGTAGTTGGTGCCCCAGGCCTGCGGGGTGTACTTCACGGTGGTCGTGCCGCCGGGCAGGCTCTTGATGATCCGCGGGTCGGTGTCGGTGCAGTTCCAGTCGGATGCTGCCTTGACCGGGTCGGTGGTCCAGCGGGCGCAGGCCAGGCCGGAGCTGCGGGTACTGCCGTTGGTCGGAAGGTTGTCCGCACCGGCGAGGGTGAAGACGCCCTCCTCACCCACGCGCTTGGGGTGACCGCCCGTAGTGCCGGACGCTGGGAAGTCGGTCGAGGTCACGGCCGCAGACGGTGACGTCTGGTCGACGAGGAAGTAGCACCGCTCGCTGTCGGCGCTCCACAGCGTGTCGTCCTGGGTGTTCGCGAACCAGTAGTACTTGTGCCCGTCTACCAGGCCCCAGAAGGAGCCCCTGGCATCGCCGGAGGCGCTGTTCCAGCCAGTGGTGACCTGCTTGGTGCTGTTGTTGTCGTCCTCGTCCACGAGGGCGAAGTTCGTCTGGAGCTGACGCCCGGTGCGCGAGTTGGTCGCGACGGTCATCGAGACGCTGGAGTTGAAGCCGATCCAGCCCGGATTGTCCCAGGCGTTGGCCGTGCCCGGGGTGCGACAGGCGGAGTAGGAATTGGTGTCGGCGAAGCCGGGTGTAGGACTGGTGCGAAGGTTGTCGACGGTGGGACGGATGTCGTACGTCACGACGATGTGCGGGGTGTTGCTGAACCGCTGCCGATAGAGCTTTTCTTGTTCGTTGTCCGGCACGAGGCCGAAGATGAAGGCGTACCAGCCTTGCGCGGCAGCACTCTTCATCTGGTTCGTGACGTCGTACTGGATCTCGCCGGTGCCCGAACTGTTATAACTGCCTATCTTCGCGCAACCGCCCATGAGCGAATCTTTGTCGCACGGCTGACTGGACCAGCTCGTGGGGTTCGAGAGGACCTTTGAGCTCAGGTAGAGCCCCATCGGCGTGACCGTACTGGGGCTGGAGGAGGAGACGACGGTGGCGTAGAGCCGGGCGTCGAGAACCTCGGTGCCATAGATGTTCGAGTTGATCCCGATCTGGAAGTACGCGCGCTCGCGGCCCTTGCGAGCGCAGGACGAGTAGCCGCAGTAGCCGGATGCCGGGGTGTCCTGGCCGTCCGAGGTTCCGTTGAACTCGTTGGTGCCGGGATACGCCTCCTGGACCTGGGCCCAGGCCTGGTTGGCATTGTCCAAGGAGGGGTTGACGCCCGGGTCGATGTACCAGGGACCGGTGCCCTGGCCGAGCACGGAGGCGTCGGGGGTCAGGTCGATGCCGGTGGAGTCCGCCGAGACGGCAATCGGCTTGACGGCGGCGCCGCCACCGGGGCCGTCGGCACTGGAGGCGGCGGGCCGGTCGGCGGCGGGCGGTGCGGCGTCCGTGCCTGCGGCCGCGCTCAGGCTCGCCGACTTGCCCGCCTTCGCGCCCTGCGGAGCTGGGGCAGCGGCGGGGACCGCGGCCTCCGCCGAGTCCCACATGAAGGACGTGGGGCTGGAGAAGCGGGCCTTGCCCTGGGCGTCCTTGAAGGTGATGTTGCCCGCGGCGTCGGTGGTGGTGTTCAGCCCGGTGGCCTCCACGCCGAGGCGGATCTTCTTCAAGGCCGGGTTGGCAGCGGCCGCGGCCGTACGCACGATCAGGACCTGCCTCCAGCCGCCGAGCTGGGTGGCCGTCAGGCGCAGGTCGAGATCGGGCAGGACGTTCTCGTAGAGCGCGTCATTGCCGTCGAGCTTCGGCTTGGGCAGCTCGAAGGGCGCCTTGAAGGCCAGCTTCTTGCCGTCGCCCGTGGCCATCGTGGCCATCGGCCCGGTACCGCCGCCGGAGATGCTGAGCGGGGAGGGCACGACGGCCGGGGACAACGTGCCATCGGCGTTCACACGCAGCGTCGTATCGATCGCCCGCCAGGACCCGTCGGCCTGCCGCACCCGTTCCGGAGCGGCGCCGGCCTCGGTGGTGAGCGTCCCGCCCGGGTTCGCGAAAGTCTGCGAGTTCCCCGTAGTCAGGTGACCGACGGCCACCCTCTTGCCCATGTCCTTGGCCGAGGCCAGCGCCGCGTCCAGGTCCTTCTGCTCTGCGGTGGGTACGGGCTTGGGCGCGGGCGTGGCCGGGGAGGCCGCGACGGCATTCGGGGCGGTTAACAGCCCGACCCCGAGGGACAGGACGACGGCTCCAACCAAGGGGAGCATGGCGGCCGTGGACGCCCTCCGACGGCGGAGGGCCCCGGACCTGGGGTCGAGTGGTGAGGGTGATGGCCTCATGGGCAGAGGTCCTCGCTATGCGCGTCGGTGAACTGAGGTCACGCGCACGCTCCTTAGTCTCCGCAAATCTGTCAACAGTTTGTTGGATTGAGATGTCCAGTTCACGCCATGAAGAACCACATTGCCCGGCGGGTGACATTGGTCATGCAAAGGAATGTTGAGAAATTCCTGTACGAATAGATCACCTCCTCTAGGGTGCGCAGAATCTGAACTCGATCACTTCCGGATCGAATTGCTCCGTTTCCTGTGGGGGGATTTTGTTTTCTCGTCAAAATGGCTTGTTTTCGCGCGTACGCGCGAAACGGCCACGCGTCGCGATGGTCGCCGTGTTTGCGGTGCTCATCTCCGGCCTGGGTTTACCCGCGGCCGAAGCGGCGGCGAAGCCGCCGAAGGTGTGGGTGCCGCCGAATACGGCGCTCCCGCAGACCAAGCCCGTAAAGGGCTCGAATGCCAAGCCGGCCAATGCCAAGGCACCTGCGGGTAAGCCGTGGAGTCCGGATGCGAAGGCCAAAGTTCCGGCCGGTTCGGCGACTGTTCCGCTCCATTCGGCCAGCAAATCGCAGACTGTAGCTGGAGCAAAGCCTGTTCAGGCTGGTGAGCTGCCGGTATGGCTCTCCGCCGGTACAGGTGCGAACCCTTCGGCGAAGCTTTCCGAGCTCGCGGTCGCGCCTGCCGACGGTGTCGGCGACTCGGGTGAGGGTTCGCTGCGGGTTGAGGTGAAGGACGAGGCGAAGACGCGTGCGGCTGGTGTCGGGGGCGCCCTCGTCGCGCTGACGGATGCGGCGGGTTCGGCTGCTTCGGGGAAGGTCCAGGTCGGCTTCGACCTCTCCGCGTGGGCGAAGACGACCGGTGCGAACTGGGGTGACCGTGCGCGTGTGGTGCGACTGCCCGACTGCGCCCTGACCACACCGGGCGCGGCCGGCTGCACGGCCCGCACGCCGGTCGCGTCCCACAAGGATGCGTCGGGCCGTCTGGTGGCGGAGGTCGACGCTCCCAAGTCGGTTGCGGCCACTCCGAGTCTGCTGAAGTCTTCGGCGGGTGCACAGTCGGCTCCCGCGGCGGCACCTCAGGTGCTGGCGCCGCAGGCGGTGGCGCTCGCGGTGGAGCCGGGTCCGTCGGGTGCGAGCGGTGACTTCACCGCGACTCCGCTGGCACCGTCCGCTTCGTGGCAGTCCGGTTCGAACGCGGCGAACTTCACCTACGGCTACACGGTGGAGGTTCCCTCCTCCATCGCCGGACCGGGTCCCAGTGTGGGCCTGGGCTACGACTCCTCCTCGATCGACGGCCGCACGGCGTCGACGAACGCGCAGGCCAGTGGGTTCGGTGAGGGCTGGGACTGGAGCCCGGGCTCCATCTCCCGCTCGTACAAGGGCTGCAAGGACGCGGGGATCGCCGGCTCGGGTGACGAGTGCTGGGCGGGTGACATCCTGTCGCTCAGCCTTGCGGGTCATGTGGGTCAGATCGTCCGTGACGACACGACCTGCGTCTACCACCTCAAGGGTGAGGACGGCACGAAGATCGAGCGCCTGACCGGGCAGCGCAATGCCGCTTGGAAGGGTGAGGGCTTCAAGGTCACCACGACCGACGGCACCCAGTACTACTTCGGCGCCAACCGCCTCCCCGGCGGTGACGGCACGGACCCCGAAGCCAAGTCCGTCTCGACGGTCCCCGTCTACTTCAACAGCGGTCAGGACAAGTGCCTCGGCGCTGACACCCCCGCCAACGGGACGTGGCAACAGCTGGGCTGGCAGTGGAACCTCGACTACGTCGTGGACCCGCACCAGAACCTGGCCACCTACCGCTACGAGCAGGAGGACAACTACTACGGGCGGGGCGGCGGCCAGAACAACGGCACCGGCACGTCCACGAAGTACCAGCGCGGCTCCTACCCGACCTGGATCGGCTACGGCCAGCGCCTGCCCGAGCAGATCGCCGCGAAGGGCACGGCCAAGCCGGCCGCCCAGATCACGATCACCAACGCCGAGCGCTGCGTCGCGGCAGGTGCGATCACGTGTGATCCCGCTCAGCGTGTGAAGGCGAACGCGAAGTCGTGGCCGGACACTCCGATCGACCAGGAGTGCGCGGCCACCGGTCAGTGCCTGAACCTCTCGCCTACGTACTTCACGACGAAGAAGTTCCCGCAGATCTACACCGAGGTGTGGACGGGCACGGCATGGACGAAGGTCGACACCTACGATCTGACGCAGTCGTTCCAGGATCCGGGTGACGGCACGTCCCCGACCCTGTGGCTCGACAAGATCGAGCGGACCGGCTCGAACGGCAAGACCGCGATCAAGCTGCCTGCCGTCTCCTTCCAGGCGACCCAGTTCCCCAACCGCGTGGACGGTGTCGTCAGGCGCCCGGACGGTACGGACGCCTCGGCTCCGAGCTACCGCCGTCCGCGTATTCAGACGATCACCACCGAGACCGGTGGCCAGATCAACGTCGCCTACAAGGCCCCTGAGTGCTCGCGTCTCGCGGGGACGATGCCGTCCTCCGAGGACGGCAACACGATGGCCTGCATGCCGGTCAAGTGGTACCTGCCCGGCCAGTCCTTCGCCGACCCGGTCAACGACTGGTTCAACAAGGTGATCGTCCAGTCCGTCACCCAGCAGGACAAGGTCGGCGGCCAGGTCTCCACGGTCACCGACTACGAGTACGGCGGCGGCATCGCCTGGCACCGCAACGACTCCGAGTTCACCGACCCCAAGACCCGCACCTGGGACCAGTTCCGCGGCTACGCCACCGTCACCACCCGCACGGGCAGTGGCAACGCGAGCGAGGCCCCACGCACCAAGAGCGTCACGACGTACCTGCGCGGCATGGACGGCGACGTCCTCGCCAACGGCTCCACGCGCAGCGTGAACGTTCCCGACGCGCAGGGCGGCAGCATCAAGGACGAAGAAGTCCTCTCGGGCTTCGTCCGCCAGAGCGAAACCTACGACCGTGACGGCGGAAGCGTCATCGCGGACGAGGTCACCACGCCGTGGATCGGCCCGGTCACCGCGACCCGCGCCCAGTCCGCGGGCATGCCCGCGATCACGGCCCGCGCGGTGAACACAGCGAAGGTCACCAGCCGCGCGAAGCTTGCGAGCGGTGCGTGGCGCACGGGCGAGCGGTCGTCGACGTACGACAGTACGCTCACGACGCGTCCGCTCCAGGTCGACGACAACAGTGACATCTCGCGCACGGACCAGCGTCTGTGCACCACCTTCGAGTACCCGACCGGCCCCGGCGGGGCGGTCGCCGAACTCGCCTCCCGCACCCTGGTCATATCTGGAGTCTGTGGTCAGATCCCGACTGCGGCCAATACCGTCGGTGACACCCGTTCGTACTTCGACGGTCTGCCCTACGGGCAGGTCGGAGCGACCGCCGACGGCACGGGCACCGAGGTCCTGGAGAAGTACGACACGGCGGGCAAGCCTGTCTACCGCCTCAATTCCACCTCCACCTACGACGCCTACGGCCGCGTCACCAGCAACACCAACAAGGTCCGTACCGACGCCACCCACCCCGGCGGCGCCGTCACCACGACCGCTTACACCCCGGCAACGGGTGTTCTGCCGAGCTCGGTGACGCACACCAACCCGTTGGGCTGGAAGTCGACCACCACCCTCGACATCGGCCGCTCGAAGCCGGTGAAGACCACCGACGAGAACAACCACGTCGCCGAGCGTACGTATGACGCGCTCGGGCGGGTCGTGCAGATCTGGCAGCCCGGTCAGGACTCCACGAAGGACCTGCCGGTCCGCCAGTTCTCGTACACGATGAACGGCACGAACGCGCCGTCCACCGTTCTGAGCCAGGCGCTCATGAACGACAATTCCTACACCTCCAGCTACTCCATCTACGACGGCCTCGGCCGGGTTCGGCAGACCCAGGCCACGCCCCCTTCGGGCGTGGCAGGCCGCATGATCACGGACGCGCTGTTCGACTCCCACGGCTGGCAGACCAAGACCAGCGCCGCCTACTACACCGACCAGGGCTCGCCCTCCGCCGCGGTCTTCCTGCCCAACGGCGGCGTCCAGCCCGACAGCAAGATCCCTGCCCAGACCGTCCAGGTCTTCGACGGCCTCGGCCGGGTCACCGACTCCATTGCCCAGTCCTTCGGCGTGGAGCAGTCCCGCTCCAAGACCGAATACCCGGGCGCCGACGAGGTCCGCCAGACCCCGCCGACTGGCGGGTTCGCCACGTCCAAGATCACCAACGGCCTCACCTCGGTCCTGCGCCAGTACAAGGCGAACACCCCCACGGGCGCTTACGACGAGACGACCTATCTGTCCAACAGCCAGGGGCAGGAGCTGTCACGGAAGGACTCCGCCGGCAACGAGTGGACCTTCACCTACGACCTCCTCGGCCGCGTGGTCAAGACCACCGACCCGGACGCGGGCACCGGTACCACGGTCTACGACGACAGTAAGAACCTCGTCACCAGCACGGACGCCCGGGGCAAGAGCGCAACCTCGGTGGCTGACCTCCTCGGCCGCACCCTGGCGACGTACGAAGGCACGGCCGTAGACCCGGCCAAGCAGGTCGGCGCCTTCACCTACGACACCAAGGCCCTGGGCAAGCCCGACACCACCACCCGCTACGTGGGCGGCAAAACGGGCAGCGCCTACGTCTCCGAGATCACTGGTTACGACGGCGGCTACCGCCCCCTCGGCACCAAGGTCACCATCCCGGCCGTCGAAAAGGAACTGGCCGGCACCTACCAGACGACCAACACCTACGACGCCTACGGGCAGCTGCAGACCACCGCCCTGCCCGGCATTCCCAACGCCGGACTCGGCGTCGAAACCCTGGCCTTCGGCAGCGATATCGCGGGCAACTTCACCTCGCTCGACGGCAAGATCGGGTTCACCCGGACCCCGTACGTCGTGGACATGCGCTACGACCCCTACGGCCGGGCCATCCGTACCACCGTCGGCAAAACCGGCAAGCAGGTCGTCTCCACGACCGACTACGACGCCGGCACCGGCCGCCCCGTCCGCTCCACGCTGGACAAGCAGACGGCCACGACCGCGAGCGTCGACGTCCTGGACTACACCTACAACCAGGTCGGCCAGCTGACCTCGATCGGTGACACCCAGGACGGCGCCACCCGTGACCTGCAGTGCTTCATGCACGACTACCTGGGACGGCTGACCCAGGCCTGGACCGACACCGGCACCCAGACCACCGCCCCCCAGCCCAGCGTCCGCGGCATCGGCAGCTGCACCAACAGCACCGGCCCGGCGGTCGACGGCACCGGGAAGCCCAGCGTGGGCGGACCGGCCCCGTACTGGCAGCAGTACACCTACGACAACCTCGGCAACCGCAAGACGCTGGTCAAGAAGGACGTCACCGGCAACGCCTCCAAGGACACGACGGTCACCCAGACCTTCGGCACCGGCCCCAACACCCCCTCGTCCGACCCGAAGACGGGTGGCGGCACCGGCGGCCCGCACGCCCTGATGACCTCCACGGAAACCAGCACCGCGGGCACGAAGGTCACCTCCTACACCTACGACGCATCCGGCAACACCGCCTCCGTCACCAGCACTCCCGGCACCAAGGCTCTGACCTGGAACGGCCAGGGCAAGCTCGACAAGATAGTCGGCACCGGTGAGAGCGCCGGCACCAGCTACCTCTACGACACCGGCGGCAACCAGCTCATCCGCCGCGACCCCACCAGCACCACCCTCAGCCTCGGCACCGACCAGATCACCCTGGACACCGCCAGCGGCAAGGTCTCCAACGTCCGCACCTACGCCGCCCCCGGCGGCCTCTCCATCACCCGCACCACCAACACCACCAGCGGCTCCACGCTCACCTACCAGAGCTCGGACCACCACGGCACGGGCGGCGTCCAGTTCAACGCCGTCGACCTCAGCCACATCCGCCGCGCGAGCGACCCGTTCGGAAACGAACGCGGCACCCAGCCCGCCCCCGGCGCCTGGGCCGGAGACAAGGGCTTCATCGGCGGCACCAAGGAGAAAGCCACCG
Organism: Streptomyces sp. NPDC059443; assembly: GCF_042750105.1. NCBI lineage: Bacteria > Bacillati > Actinomycetota > Actinomycetes > Kitasatosporales > Streptomycetaceae > Streptomyces > Streptomyces sp. NPDC059443. The sequence goes on from NZ_JBHYVM010000006.1 coordinate 267,967, forward strand.
GCTTCACCCTCCTCGGCGCCCGCGAATACGACCCCACCACGGGCCGCTTCATCAGCCCCGACCCCATCATCGACGCCGGCGACCCACAACAGTGGAACGCCTACGCCTACTCCAACAACAGCCCCGTCAACGCATCAGACCCAAGTGGCCGTCTCGGGTGCGAGGACGCGGAAGACTGCGCCAACAAGCGTGTCAGCAACGCCGGTCGGAGTGCGGTCGTCGCCTCCGAGGCGGGTACAGAACCGTCCAGCGCGGAGCTGGTCGAGAACAACCGCAAGGTCTCCGACGCCAAGAAGCAGCGCGACCAACTCATCGACGAAGTCGTCGACTTGGTCGCCGATCTGATCGGCTTCAACGACGCCCGCGACTGCTTCACCAAGGGCGACGCCATGGCCTGCATCAACACGGCCCTGAACTTCGTCCCCTGGGGCAAGCTCTTCAAGGCCGTCAAGATCGGCATCAAAGCCTTCAAGATCTACAAGGAAGTAAACAAGGCCTACGACGCCATCCATGCGGCGGAACGCGGAGCCGCGAGGGCCGCAGAGGCCTACAGCACGGCCAAGAGAGCGATGAAGGAAGCCCGCGCCGCCGAGGAAAAGGCAGCCAAGTCGGCATCCGAAAAAGCAGGTAAGGAATCTGCCGAGGACAGCGCGGGGACCGAAAGCAAACCCGCCAATGAAAGCGCGGACGCCGAGTCCAGCGGCGGGGCCTCCGAGTCCAGCCCCAGCACCTCCTGCCCGGCCGTGAAGACGAACAGCTTCCCCACGGGCGCTCAGGTCCAGATGGCTGACGGCACCACCAAGGCCATCCAGGACATCCGCATCGGCGACACCGTGTTGGCCACGGACCCCCAGACGGGCGAAACCCGCCCGAAGAAGGTCACCGCCACCATCACCACCCCCGACGACAAGGAATTCACCGACCTCACCCTCACCGACGAGGCCAGCCCTCGCGGCCCGCCGACAAAAATCACCTCGACATCTCATCACCCCTACTGGAGCGAAACCCGTCACCAGTGGATCGACGCCGGCGAACTCACCATCGGCGAACAGCTCCGCCAGCCCAACGGCACCACCCTCACAGTCAAGGCGACGCGCGATTACCCCTACGCCGTCACCACCCACAACCTCACCGTCGATGACTTCCACACGTACTATGTGCTGGCGGGCGCCACACCGGTCCTCGTTCACAACTGCGGAACCGCAGATCCTCACAGTCTCAAGCGAACCGAGGCGCTTTCCGGTAACGCATCCAAGCGGAACGTGGACAATCTGACGGCGTCCATGAAGGAAGGCGGCTGGCAGGGTGGTCCGATCAAGGTTGCGCAGCATAATGATGAGCTGTACATCCTGGACGGTCACCACCGTGTCGCAGCGGCCAAGCGTGCTGGGATTGATGTCCCCTATCAGGTCGTGCCGGAAGAGGAGCTGATCGCCCGCTACTCGGGCGGCATCGACGATGTGATTACCGCATGGGCTGAAGTGGGGCCCGATAAACTCGTGAACCGTCACAAGAGGCCGGGGTACAGATGATGAGCAACGCTTCCGCCGAGGTGACGGAGTATGTTGAGACCCTCGCTCGCGTTCAAGCGGAAGTCTTGAGAAGTCTCCCTGACCTGGGTTCGAGCCTGGCAGCGATCGTGAGGCGTGTGCGTACAGGCCAGCTGTCAAAGTCTGGATCAATCTCGGGTGGGATCGAGTACGCGGTACACGGAGACGGTTGCCTGTTTGTTTCGAGCGATGGTCAGGAAATCGATATCGATTTCCTTATCGACGGAACCCCTGTATTCGATTCGTGGCGGATTGAGAGATTCTCCGCGAGTCGGGGGATTGCCTCGAAAGTCACGGGAGATGAGTTGACCCAGGAGTGCCGTCTAATGGCTTCATCTGGGACTCTCGAAGAGGTCAGTGAAGGATGGTTCTCGGTGAAACCCGAGCAATCTACTGATGGTCGACTGATAGGCGATAGTCAAGGCTAACGCGGCGACCAAGTTGCAATAGAGCAGGTAATGCATGAGGCCCCACCGGTCGATCTTCCGGTGGGGCCTCTGGCGCGTGCTGGAGTGTCTGACGGCAGTAGTTGACGGCAACGTCAGCGGATGGGTGCTGCGCAGGGTGGCGGTTCGTCACGGTCGTCGAGTTGGCTGGTGGTCTCGTCGGAGCGCCGGAGGGCGCGGCCGAGGAGGTCGATGGCGTCGCGCTGGAGGCGGAGTCTGACGTGGGCGTAGACCGTGGCGGTGACGCCGATGTGCGCGTGCCCGAGGAGTTCCTTGATCACGACGAGTTCGACCCCCTGCTCCAGGAGGAGAGTGGCGGTGGAGTGCCGTAGGTCGTGGAAGCGAATCCGGCGGAGCCCTGCCAGATCGAGGAGGACGCGGAAGCTCCGATTGAGGTTCGCCGGATCGATCGGCCCTCCTGCCGGCGTACTGAAGACGAGGCCGTTGTCCCTCCAGTCCTCCGCTGCCGCCTCTCGTTCTCCTTCCTGTACCTCACGGTGTTCCTTGAATGAGTGGATGCACTCGCTGGGGAGGGCAATGCGTCGTTCGGATGCGCGGGTCTTGGTGGGCAGGACGGTGAGTCCGCCGGTCTGGGTCCGCTGGAGGGTGCGGCGAATGCTGGCAGTGCCTGCCTGGAGGTCGAGGTCTTCCCACTGAAGGCCGAGGAGTTCGCCCTTGCGGAGTCCGGTTCGGAGGGCGAGTTCGTACAGCGCGAACAGGCGGTGATTGCGGACAGCAGCGAGGAACTGTCGGGCTTCATCTGCCGTGAGCGGTTCGAACCGACGGGGGCGCGGCGTACCCGTGCGGACGTTGCGGGCGACATTGCGCGTGATCTCCTCCTCTCGGACGGCGTGCTCCAAGGCGGACTTGAGGACAGAGTGGATGTACGCCAGCGTCAGCGGGGAGAGCCGCTTGGAGCAGCACGCTCCGGCGGCGCAGCAACGGGGCTGGTCACGGGCGGCATCGATGCTGCGGGCGCAGCACTGGCAGGTGGTGCGGACCTGGTTGAGCCAGGTACGGACGTCTTTGGCGGTGAGCTTGGCGAGCTTCTTCTTGCCCAGGCCGGGGACGAGGTACTGCTTGACGCAGGCGGTGTATCGGGTGTGGGTGTTCTCGCGGAGCTGATGGACGGCGACTGCCTCCAGCCAGTACGTCAGGTACGCGCTGACACTGCCCTGCGCGGAGGGAATGGGAACGCCGCGGTTGCTGGAGACGATCTTCTCGGTGAGCTTGGCCAGGGCTTCCGCGCGGGTGGTGCCGTAGACGCGGATGCGCTTGCGGGTGTTGCCCGGGGCGAGTACGTAGCCAGCAGCTTCCCAGCGGCCGTCCTTGCGCTGGTAGACGGTCCCGTCGCCGTTGGCGCGGACGCGGCGGGAGGGGCTGGGGTCGCGGGGCGTGGTCATCAGGCGGCGGCTTCCTGGTCGAGTCGGGTGCGGATGAAGTCGGTGAGGGCGTGGGTGGGGATGCGGCGGGCGCGTCCGAGGGTGATCGAGGCAAGCTGCTGGGTCCGGAGTAGGTCGTAGACAGCGGAGCGGCCGAGCTGGAGGCGGGCCATGACCTGAGGCACGGTCAGCAGTTCGTGCGACGCACTCAGCGCCTTATGGGGCGCGGTGGGCTGGTATGAGGCCATCAGCAGCCCTCTTCCGCTACGAACTGTCGTTCCAGTTCCCTGCGGTGCCAGACGGCGGCAGCGAGGAATCCGGCGCCGGGGCTGTATCCCGATCCGTGGTAGGCCCAGTGGCCGACGACGAGGGTTGTCGTCGGGTCAGGCTCGGGCAGGCCGGCTTGGGCGCGGGCCTGCTCAGTGCGCCAGGCGCGGCGGGCGTCGCGTAGCGCGCCGAGGGTGATGGAGTAGCAGCGGGACTTGGTGGAGAAGTGGCCGCGGAAGCCGAGCATGTGCGCCCACTTCCAGAGCTTGAGGCCCGCGAATTCCGGGAGCTTGCCCAGCTCCCAGCAGGTGCGGATCATCTGCCGCACATGACGGGCGACCGCGAGCCGGGGCAGGGGCCGGGCCTGTCCGGTGCCGTTGCAGGCGGCGCACTGGAGCGGGGTTCCGTGGGGCAGCAGGGTGGCGCCGCGTCCCTGGCAGGGGCGGCAGAACAGTGCGCGGTCGAGGGTGCCGGAGGCGTCGGCGGATTTGGTGGCGTACTTGGCCACGTAGGCGGCGACGGCCTGGTCGGTCAGTTCGGCGTCGGTGCCGAAGGCGGCGATTTCGCGTACGTCGAGCTGTTCGCCCCAGGCGAGTTCGCGTTCCCCGATCGCGTCCGACACGACGGTTACACGGACGCGAGCGGCAGCAGCCCAGATGGCATCGGCGAGCAGGGTGACGGTGGCGGACGGAGGTGGGGGCTGGGTGCTGCCGTTGGGGCCGTCGAGCCGGATGACGGCGTGGAAGTGGGCCAGGCCGCGTTTCTGGTACTCGGCGACCTTGGCGAAGGAGACCCGCAGGACGGCGCGGGCGGCCTTCTGGGTGAGGCCGAGCCGGGCCGCGATCTCGCGGCGCAGGTAGATCGTGAAGCGGGCCCACAGAGCGGAGGCGTGGGCATTGAACAAGACCGCGCCGGCGTAGTCGTAGGTCTTCGGGTTCAGGGGTGTGCCCAGCAGCGCGTCAGTGGGTTCGTGGAGCTTGCCGCAGCGGCAGGGTCGGGGCCCGCCGTCCGTGTTGGTGGGGCGATTGTGGACGGGGCCGAAGGAGGGGGCGGTGAGGGTGGCGAAGACGCGGGGGTGGGTGCGGACCGTGTCGGGCACGGTCTTGCCGCCGGTCAGGCCGGCCCGGATGAGGTGGTAGGTGTCGGCGGCGTAGACGCGGGAGCAGGCCGGGCAGCGGGAGGAGCGGCGGTTGCCGCACGTGGTGAGCAGGGTGCCCGTGGGTTCGTCGGTCGTGGTGTAGGAGCGCAGTACCTCACCGGTCGTGGTGTCGACGGTGGTGGTGTGGCCGGTCAGGCGTACGGGTTCGGTGCAGCCGCCGAGGTGTTCGATCTGCTGGTGTGCGCGGTCGAAGTCGGGGTGGTTGACCAGGTGGAGCAGGTCCCGTATGGCGGGGCTTGCCACGTGGCGCAGGTCCAGGGTGACCATGTCGGGGCGTGTCCCTTCTGGCGGGTGGGTGGCCCCGAGCAGCAACCAGCCAGCGAGGGGGCGTGTTGGTGCTGCTCGGGGCATGACGAACCGGGCCCATCGGTGGGGCGGGGGTTCAGGTGGGGTGCTCCGGCCGACGGCCGGGGGAGGTTCAGAGGTGAGCGAGCACGGCGGTGGCCACTGGCAGGGCGACGCCCATGCGCATTGCCAGCTGGGCGGCGGTGATCGGCGCTCCGTGTTCCGCGTCGTGGTTGTCCGTGATGTGCCGGGCTGCGTCGAGGAGCGCGGCGGGCAGTGACGGACGGGAGCCGGTTACGGCCGTCTTGGTAGCAGAGGCCGGGGCGGGTGCGGGTGCCGCGATCACGGAGGGCACGACGGCCGGGGCCGAAACGGGCGTGGCGACGGGGAGCGGCTCGGGTGCCGGGTCGGGCTCCGGCTCAGTAACGGGGGAAGGGGTAGGGATGGACGTGGTGGCCTCCAGGCGTTGGGTGGCGGTGTGGAACTGGGCCAGGAAGGCCGGGCCGACGCGGCCCCAGCCCAGGAGCAGGAGCGGGGCGACGGTGTCCAGGCAGGCACGCCCGTAGTGGCCACTCAGCAGCGGTTCGGCGGTGTTCAGTGCGAGGGTGAGTACGCCGCACAGGTGTAGGAGTCGGGTGCCGGCCTTCAACTCATGTGCAGGGACGCCGCGCAGGGCCAGGAACCGTAGTGCGACCAGGAGCCCGACGACGGACAGGTCCACCATGGGGGCGATCAGCGGCGCGATCGGGCGCGGTACGCCGAGTCGCAGCGCGAGGGCCCATACGTTGCCGAAGGAGAAGACGAAGGCCAGGGCCGCGATAACTGCCATGACCATGGTCACCGTGTGGCGGGTGAATCGTTCCTCCGCCATGTGCGGGACCTCCTCTCGGGCGGGTGATTTTAGGAGCGCTCAGGACTTGGAAGGAGGGACAGGGCCGTCCGACTCGTCGTCGCCGGAGGCGGCCCAGCCGATCGAGTCGAGAAGTGCGTCCAGGCACATGGCCGGGTCGGCGGTCAGGTGGGCGGTGGCTTCCGCGACGCGGGCCGCGTCGGCGTCGGAGACGTACGGGGTGCGGATGCGGGTGTAGCCGGGTCGACCCTGCATCGCCATGACCGCGACGCCGACGTAGGCAGGGTCCTGCAAGGTCACGGGGCTGGCGTCCGGCCAGTTGCGGATGTCGTCACCCAGCGCGGCCACCGCGGCTTCCACCGTCTTCTGCGCGAACGACAGCCCGACCGGGCACACGTCGCGGATGAACGTCGGGAGGGCGTCGCCAGTGGTCTTCTGGCTGATCAAGATGACCAACATGCCGACGCTGCGGCCCTTCTTGACCAGGTCCTCCACCAAGCGGGCGTTCTCCGCCGTCAGCGCGGCCAGGCGCTTGGTCTCGGCATCGCTGCCCTTGTACTCGCGGAAGAACGTGTGCGCCTCATCGATGATCAGGACCGTCAGTGGCCATTCCGGCGAGGGGCCGATGTGCCACATGTTCTTCACACCCAGCACGTCACGGATCACCGAGGACCGCCGCCGACGCAGCTCTACCAGACGCCTGAACAGCGCGTTGGCTTCGTCGAGGTCGTCGCCGCAGAACGCGAACATCCGCTTGACGAGGTCGGCGTAGTCGCCCTCCGAGGCCCGTGACACCTTCCCGTCCGCAGTCGCGATCTGCACGGCAGGGGACGGTGCGAAGTCGCAGACGAACTTGTTGACCCCTGAGGTCTTACCCGCCCCCGGGGTGCCGGCCACGGTCACCCCGGGCACGTTGGCCAGGGAGACGCACACCTGGGCGGCGTACTCGTCCACGCCCAACTCCCAGCGAGTCAGGTCCGCGGGCGGGCGGCCGGTGGGCCGGTGTGCGGTCGGCGTGGTCAGAGGATCGGAGCGCACGCCCCGGATCACCACCCGTCCGGGTCCGTCCGGCAGCACGGAGACCCGCGTGCACCGCCAGGCATCCGCCAAGAATCGGGCCGCCTTCTGGTACTCCTCCAGCCCGACCTGCGGCAGGGTCTTGGCCCGCACGATCACGCCGAACCGGTCGGGCTTGACCTTGATCCGGGGCGTCAGCACCCGGGGCGCGGGGGTGGGGCCGTCCTTGGACGCGGTGATCTGGGCGAGCAGGCCCGGCGTCTTGTCGGTGACCGTCAGACCCGCCATCCGCGCCAACCGCACCCAGCTCCAGCGGACCCGGACAGCCTGCCGCATGCTGACCCGCGTGCCCTTATCGGCCCGCACGTACCTCACCACGACCAGCAGCAGCCACACTCCCAGCAGCGCCGCCGCGGCCATCAGCACCTCCGGCGCGTGATCGCCGACGAGGCCGGTCACTGGGCCGCCTCCACCGCGACCAGCTCCAGACGGGCGGCGCGGTAGGCGACACCGTCGGAGAGCTGCCCGTTGAAGATCCGCGCCCACGGGGTCGCGAACAGGTCCACCGGCCGCACCATCGCCCCGGGCTTGAGCCCGGCCACAAGGCCCGACTGCGGGACCGTGATCTTCATGATCTCGGCCCGGCCGTCCTCCATGAGCATCACGGTCACCGTGTAGAGCGACTCGCCGGTCTCCCGGTCGGTGGCGACCTCTCCGGTCTGCTGGTCCTTGATCTTCAGCACGGGCTCGGTGCCCGCGACGCACACCGCCGTCTTCAGCATGCCAACACGAATACGGACAGCCATGCCAATCACATCCCTTTTCGATGGAGCCGCTTGATCGACTCGGCATCACCTTAGCGCTACGGCGATACGGACGCAACGCTCGATTAGGCGGGACGGGCGATACGGTCGGTCGCGCGGCCGTATGCCGTAGGCGCTACGGACGGTACGGTTGGCCCATGACACTGCCCCTGGACGAGGACTCACGGCCCCCATACCTTCAGGCCGCTGAAGTGCTACGGGCCGCGATCGTCAGCGGCGAGCTCAAGCCGGGCGAGCAACTGCCCTCCGCGCGCCGGCTACAAGAGCGCTTCGGTGTCGCCAGCTCCACGGTCCAGAACGCGCTGCGTGTCCTCAGGCAGGAGGGGCTGGTCTTCTCCGTGCTCGGCAGGGGCAGCTATGTCTGCCTGCCCCTGGAAGAAGCGGGCGCTGACGGGCAGGGAGTCGAGGGGCGAGCGGATGAGAACTCCGTCGGCCCCGGGTGGCGTTCAGCCAGAGCAGAGGACAACCGCCCCCCGTTCGTGCGGACCGCGGACACCCTGCGCGAGGAGATCAAGGAAGGGATCTTTCCTCCGGGCAGCCAGCTCCCCTCGGCGCGAGAGTTGCAAGAGCGGTTCGGTATCGCCAACTCCACCGCCCAGAACGCTCTTCGCCTGCTGAAGAGTGAGGGGCTGATCTACGCGGTCAAGGGCCGCGGGGTCTTCGTCCGCACCGCCCCGACTCCCGGCAAGAGCTACGAGCCGAAGGTTGTCCAGTCCCTCCTGCGGGAGGAGGTCGAACGGCAGGCTCGGAGCACTGCCGGCGAGTTCGCGCACCTTTCCGACTCTGAACTCAAGACGCTTGCGGATGAGCATCGCGGCGAGCTCGACCGAGCCCGCGAGGCGTACCAGGAAGCAGTCAGCAAGGGCCGGAAGATCACCAGGGAACTAGCCCGCCGTGGCCAGCTTGGACCCCCTCTCCACGATGACCCGGCAGCCGCTCGCAAGGAGCTGGAGACCAAGCTCTCCCAGGCGAAGAAGCGCGGCTGACCCGAGGATACTTACGGGCTCAGTCGTCAACGCTGGGTGAGCTGTTCAGAGTTTCTTTACTTGATCAAGGCGGCCCGCTGACGCGGGCCGCGGGGGGGGGGGGGGGCGCGGGGGGGCGGCCCCCCCCCCCGCCGCCCCCCGCCCCGCCCCCCCGCGCCGC
>NZ_JBHYVM010000007.1:0-32756 GCF_042750105.1 Streptomyces sp. NPDC059443
CCGGAATCCAGGGGCACGGGCTCTCGTACGTACGGCATGAGCGGGAGGGGGTCAGTGGGAGGCGGCGCCCTGCGGGATGCCGAGGGCCGCGGAGTACTGGGCGACGGCCAGCTTGCCGAGCGCCGGGTACGCGCCGAGCACCTCGGCGGCGCCGCAGCCGGCCTCCTTGCAGGCGGTGTCGAGGAGCCCCTCGGCGGCCTCCGGGCCGATCAGGTACGGGGCCAGTGCGAGCTGGGTCGAGCCCTCGCGGCGCAGCTGGTCGGCGGTCGCGGCCACCGAGCCCTCGTCGTCCAGGGCGGCGGCCATCACCGGCACCGCGAGGCGGGCCGCCAGCAGCATGCCGGTGATCCCGGCGGCCTTGACGGCCTCCTCGCCACCCGTGGTGACCAGGACGATGCCGTCGGCGGCCGTGGTGACGCTGAAGAGCCTGGCCCGGTCGGCGCGGGCCAGGCCCGCCTCGGACAGCCGCACGTGCAGCCCCTCGGCCAGCAGCGGGTGCGGACCGAGCGGGTCGGCCAGCTCCGCGGCGGCCGGCGAATCCATCAGCGCCTGGCGCACGCGCCGCAGCAGGTCCCCGTCGGGGCCGGCCAGCAGGGGCACGACCACGGCGTCGGGGCCGGTCGGAGCGGGCGTCTCGTGCCCGGCGGCGCGGGCGAACTCCGCGCGCGCGGCGCGGTCCTGGGCGACGGCGGTCAGCACGCCCGACAGGGACGGGAACTCGGTCGAGTCATCGCCGTCGAGGAAGCCGACGCGGGCATCCAGGCCCGGCAGCTCGGAGCGGCCGATGCTGATGATCTCTTCCGCGAGCCCCCGCGAGGAGGCCGAAGGGGCACCGGGCACGGCGAGCACCAGCGCGGGCGCGCCCTCGGGCGCCACCGCGGGCTCGGGCCGGCGGTGCCGCCCGGTCTGGCGGGGTCGCGGCATTCGTACGGGCAGGCCATTTGCGGGCCCAGTGGGGGAGCTCATGGCGCCGCATGCTACTGGCTTATCGGAACCGGGTGTTCGGGCAGGGCCCTTTCGGGCGGCATCTGTCCGTATTTATCCAAGGAATGTCGTATACGGTTCAACCGATCGATTGCCCCGGCCGGTCAACCGGCGGCCGGGAGACGCCAGTCCACCGGCCGCGCGCCCCGGCGGATCAGCAGGTCGCGGCCTCGCCGAGGAGGAAGAATAGCGCCGCAGACGCGTCCGCGTGCCGGGGCCCGGCTGTTTGCGCGGTGTCCCGGCGTGGGCCAGTAGAGTGACGCAACGTGGCACCTCGACCGTTGTATGAACTTGTTGAAGCAGGCTGGGCGAAGGCGCTGGAGCCCGTGGCCGGACACGTCGCGGCCATGGGGGACTTCCTCCGGGCCGAGATCGCGGCCGGCCGGACCTACCTGCCGGCCGGGCCGAACGTCCTGCGGGCCTTCCAGCAGCCCTTCGACGACGTCCGCGTACTGATCGTCGGGCAGGATCCCTACCCGACACCGGGGATGGCGATCGGGCTGAGCTTCGCCGTCGCCCCGGAGGTGCGTCGGCTGCCGGGCAGCCTGGAGAACATCTTCCGGGAGATGAACTCGGACCTCGGGACGCCCCGCCCGTCCAACGGCGATCTGACCCCCTGGACCCGGCAGGGCGTGCTGCTGCTCAACAGGGCGCTGACGACGGCGCCCGGTCAGCCGGCCGCGCACCGCGGCAAGGGGTGGGAGCAGGTGACCGAGCAGGCGATCCGGGCGCTCGCCGCGCGGGGCACGCCGCTGGTGTCGATCCTGTGGGGCCGCGACGCCCGCAATCTGCGGCCGCTGCTCGGGGACCTCCCGGCGATCGAGTCGGCGCACCCGTCCCCGATGTCGGCCGACCGCGGATTCTTCGGTTCACGCCCGTTCAGCCGGGCCAACGACCTGCTCGCGCGCCAGGGCACGCAGCCGGTCGACTGGCGCCTGCCGTAGCGGACGGCGGCCGCGCCCCCGGCGCGAGGTGCCCGACCTGTTGGTGAGTGGTCGGGGACCTCGCCGTGTGGACGGTGCCCGCCACGTGCGGCGGGCGCCTGGCCGTTCCCTGCCTCCCGGGCCGATGCGGGCCGGGATCAGCCCCTTGCGTGCTGCTGGAGAGTGGCTGCCAGGAGGTGGGAGTCGAGCAGGGAGACGTCTGCCGTCCTGTCCGCCCGTGCGTAGCCGGCCAGCATCCGCTTGGTCAGGACGAGTGCTTCGGGCGAGCGCCGGACGAGGGGCCTGGTCCAGGAATCGATCACCTTGTCCAACTCGTCGAGCGGGGCGGTGCGGTGGAGCAGGCCGATGCGCTGGGCCGTGTCGGCGTCGAAGACGTCACAGGTGAGCATGAGCTCGCGGATCCTGGAGGTACCGGCCTCGGAGACCAGGCGTCCCATTGCCCCGCCCCACGCCGGCGGCAGCCCGATGCCGACCTCCGGCATGCGAAAGCGGCTGGTGTCGGCACCGGCGCGCAGATCGCAGAAGGCGGCGAGGGCGAGACCCGCGCCGATGACCCGCCCGTGCAGCCGGGCGATGGTGACCGCGTGGGTGTTCTCCAGGGCCTGGCACAGGCGGTGCGCCTTGTCGGCGATGCGCCGCAGGACCACTCCGGACGGATCGGCGGCCAGTGCCTCCTGGTACTCGTCGCGGTCCGCACCCAGGCAGAAGTCCGTACCCAGTGACGACAGCGTCAGGATCCGGACGTCGGGTCTCTCGTGGAGGTCGTCGAGCAGGGTGGTGAGGTCGTCGAGGGCGGCGGCGTCCAACGTGTCGTCCTGCCCCCAGGGGTTGAGGCGGACGTGCAGTACGGGGCCGTCCTGGTCGGTGCGTATCGCCTTGGGGGCGGTCCGGACCTGTGCGGGGATGGGAGTGGGGGTGGGGGTGGGGCACGATTCGGTCATGCGAGCGCTACGTCCAGGTTCAGCAGGCGCCGGAACGCCACGCGGGGCGCCATCGACGGGGGGCGTACGAGGGTGAGGCGCGGCAGGCGCCGGATCAGTTGGCGCAGGAGGGTCTGGGCTTCGAGACGGGCCAGCGGCGCGCCGAGGCAGTAGTGGATGCCGCCGCTGAACGCGAGGTGATCGGGGGTGCGTTCGGGGTCGAACCGGTCCGCGTCGTCGTGTCTGGTCGGGTCGCGGTGCGCCGCTCCGATCATGAGGTGGACCATCTCGTCGCGGCGGATCTCGATGCCTCCCAGCACGGAGTCCTGCGATGCGATCCTGCTGATCACGTGGGTGGGCGGGTCGTAGCGGAGGGTCTCCTCCACGAACCCGGGGACGAGATCCGGGTTGTCGGCGACCATGTCCCAACGTTCCGGGCTTTCGACGAGCCGGAGCGTCATCGTCGAGAGGAGGGTCGCGGTGGTTTCCAGGGCGGCCAGCACGACGAATAACACCAGGAAGTAGACGGCCTCGTCGGCCTTGTCCCGGTCGGGCTCGATCGCGTCCCACGCCCGGATCCACCGGGTGACGGGGTCGTCGCCGGGGCGGGAGCGCCGGTCGCGCACCAAGTCCATGAAATAGGTGCGGAGTTCGGCGGTGGCCGCGTCGGACAAGGCCAGCTGGCTGGCCGAGGGCAGCAGCTCCTGGGTGAAGACCTGATCATGTGTCAACTGTCGGAGCCTGGGCCAGTCGGCCTGCGGCAGACCGAGCCATTCACCTATGGTGGCGACCGGCAGCTCCTCGCAGACAAGCTCCGAGAAGTCCGCCTCGCCGGTGCGTATTCGTTCCGTGAAGGTGTCGAGGAGCCGATCCGCGGAGCGCTCCACATTGCGGCCGATGCGCTCCACGGTGGTCCGGTCGAACGTGCCCGCCGCCCGTCGCACCCTGGTGTGGTCCGGGGGATTGAGCGCGGCGAGCGTGTTGCTCATCTCGCGGGAGGAGGGCGCGTTCCAGCGTGTCCCGGGCCCCTGGCGCTCCCGCCACTGTCTGTCGGGCTCCAGCCATTGACGGCTGCGCAGAACCTGGTCGCAGGCGGCGAAGCCCGTCACGGCGAAGCCTCCCCAGGGGGCGGGCACCACCTCGCCCCGGGCGAGGAGTTCGGCGTAGACCGGGAAGGGGTCGGCCTGCCCTCTGGCCGTCCGCAGACGGGAGAAGAGGGAGGCGGACGCCCGGCGGTCATACGACGGAGTTGTGGCAACCCCCATGATGGCGGCTCCTTTCTGAGAGCGAGCCGCCATGCATACCCACATGATCGTTAATGCATCCACTACCACTGAGTACACGGGAGGTTACTAGAATCACACTCGCCTCACTCGCCCCTGGTCCAGGCCAGGAAGCGGCTGAAGAGGCCGCCCTTGGACTGCGGTGCGAAGCCGGCGTTCGTGCGCGAGGGCCCGGCGTTGGAGGGCGAGGGGGCGGCCGTCTGCTGCTGGGGCGGCTGGCCCGCGTTCGACCCGGCCGACCCGGTCGATCCGGTCGATCCGGTCGATCCGATCGGTCCGGTCGACCCGGCCGCCCGGGGAACGGCCCTCGGGGTGAAGCGGATCGGGAGCGTGACCAGTGAGCGGCTCCACGGGCTCGGCGCCCAGGTCAGCGCCTTGAACGGGACGCGCAGCTCGACGTCGAGAAGCTGGTTGAGCAGTGCCTCGACGGCGGTCACGGCGATCATGAAAGCCGGGTCCTTGGCGGGGCAGGCGTGCGGGCCGGCTCCGAACGCCAAATGCGCCTTGGCGCTGAGCTGTTCGCGGTGTTCGGTCAGCTTCGGGTCGGTGTTGGCCGCGGCGAACGAGATGAGGAGCGGGTCGTTGGCCCGGATGACCCTGCCGCCGAGTTCGATGTCGTGAACCGGGTAGTGAGCCGCGTAGTTGGCGATCGGAGCGTAGTTCCAGAGGGTCTGGGAGACCGCGTCCTCGACCGGGAGGCCCTCCTGCCAGTCCTCACCTAGGTACAGGGCGCTACTGGTGCCGATGGCCGCGGTCAGCGGCGCGGTGCCACCGGAGAGCAGGGTGACCAGCTGGTGCAGTACCTCCTCGTCGGTCAGCTGGGCCGGGTGCTCCATCAGGCGCGTCGTCAGGTCGTCCGTCGGGCGGCGCCGCTTGAGGGCGATCAGCTCGGTGAGCGCCCCGCCGAGCACCTCGTCGGCCCCGGGCGTTCCCTCGAAGATGCCGCTGATCCCGGCGATCACGCGGTCGCCGATCTCGGGCGGGCAGCCGAACAGGTCGCTGAAGACCAGCAGGGGCAGCGGCTGGGCGTACTCGGCCATCAGCTCCGCCTGGCCGCGGATGTCGGTACTGAACTGACTGATCAGGTAGTTGGCGGACTGCTGCGTCTGCCTGATGAGCTGGTGCTCGTTGACCGTGGCGAGACTGTCGGTAACGGCGCGGCGCAGTCGGGCATGTGCCGCACCGTCACTGAAGAGCGCGTTTGGCCGGTAACCCAGCATGGGCAGTGCCGGGCTGTCGGCGGGGACGCGCCCTTCGTTGAGGGCGTTCCAGCGGCGGGAGTCGCGCACGAAGGATGCGGGGTTCTGCAGGACGTACAGAGCGGCGTCGTAGCTGGTGACGAGCTCGGCCTGGACGTCCGGGGCGATGTCCACGGGCGCACTGGGGCCGAAGAGCCGCAGCTGTGCGTAGTGGCTGTCGGGGTCGGCGCCGAACGAGGGGCCGTACATCTGTACGTTCCCGTGCGCGGGGCAGCCGGGGGGTATCTCCTGCGGTTCAAGTGGCTGTTGCATTCCTGCGCTCCTAGCCGAGTTGGGACATGAGGTGTTTCACGAGGGTGATGAGGGCCTGTGCCGAGGAGTTCTCGTCCCGTACGTCGCACTCCACGACAGGGGTCTCGGCGGTGAGGTTCAGGGCCTCGCGCACCTCGTCGAGCGGGTAGTGCGTGGTGCCCTCGAAGTGGTTCACGGCAATCGCGTACGTCAGGCCGAAACGTTCGACGAGGTCCAGGACGGGGAAGGACTCGTGCAGTCGCTCCGGGTCGACGAGGACGAGCGCGCCCAGAGCGCCCCGGGAGAGCTCCTCCCACATCTCCTTGAAGCGCTCCTGGCCGGGCGTTCCGAAGAGGTAGAGCACCAGGGTGTCGCTGAGGGTGAGCCGGCCGAAGTCCATGGCGACGGTGGTGGTCTTCTTGTCGGGCGTGCCCGACAGGTCATCGAAGCCCACGCTGGCTTCGGTGATGTCTTCCTCGGTGCGCAGGGGCTCGATCTCGGAGAGACTGCCGATGCAGGTGGTCTTCCCGACCCCGAAGTGCCCCACTATGAGGACCTTCACCGCGTGGGAGACATGTGGATCCAGGTACACGCGTTATGCTCCGAATCGATTCTTCAGGCCTTCGAGAACGGCGCTGACCAGCTCTCTGTCGACGCGTTCGGTGCGCGGTATCGGCGTCCTCGCGAGGATGAGGCTGTCTTCCTCCAACTGCGCCAGCAGGATGCGGACGATGCCCAGGGGCAGGTGCGTGTGCCCCGCCACCTCGGCCACGGACAGGAAGCCGTTCGCGACCAGGTCCAGGACCTGCGCCGCTTCCGGGGACAGCGTGAGCGCCGAGGCCTGTCCGTTGTCCGCCGCCGCGGTCACGAGCGTCGTGTGCTCGTACTCGTGGTCCGGGGGCAGTGCCCGTCCGTTCGTGATCACGAAGAGGGGGACTAACGGAGACGTCAGTTCCAGCTCTTCGTCCTGTTCGGGCCCCTCAGGCATGGTCCGTTCCCTTCCCCGGTGTCGCCGCCGCGGTCAGTCCGGGAACCACCTCGTGCAGACGCGTGGTGAACTGTTCTATGTCGCAGTCGTGTTCGGCGGCAGCGGCCAGCAAGGCGTCGGGGCCGGCCGCCATCAGGAAGATCCAGCCGTGCTGGAACTCGATGACCGTCTGACGCCATTCCGCGCCCTCGGTGACCCCCGCGAACTGGGAGGTGACCCGGCTGTAGGCGTGGATGCCCGTCATGGCCGCGGAGATCGTGTCCGCGAGATCGCGGTTCATCCCGTTGGTCGCCCCGCGGGGAAGGCCGTCCGATCCCAGCAGCACCGCGTGGCGGGCACCCTTGACCTCGGAGATCACCCGGTCGAGCGGGCCGAGGAAGAATCCCGCGTCACCGGAGCTCTGCTGCCGGGGGGCGTCGCCCCGCGGACCTCCGGCGTCCTCGGTGCTCACCCGCGGCGGTGAGGTGAGGTTGTTACCGAGCCGGGCGACAAGGCGGTGCATGCGGAAGGAGATCTGCTGCATGTCCACATCGGGCGCGGCCGCGGCGGCGAGGTAGGAGCCCTGCCCCGCCCCGATCAGGAAGCTCCAGCCGTGCGAGAACTCGATGATGGTCTGGTTCCACTGCCGGTCCTCCTCCGGTCCGGCGAAGTGGGCCGTCGCCCGGCTGAGCGACTGCATCCCGGCCATGGCCGCGGAGATGGTGCGCACGTCCTTCTCGGCCAGGCCTTCGGTCGCGCCGCGGGGAAGGCCGTCCGCGGACAGCAGGACGGCGTGCCGTGCACGGGGCACGTTGTGCACGATGTCCTCAAGCATCCACGAGAGGTCTGCGGTCATGCCTCTTCCGGCCCTTCGAACGAGGTGGCGTCAAGGTTGCGGCCGGAGAGCGTGCCGCGCTGGAAGGCCCCCAGACCGCGCCCGGAAGGGCGGCCCGTTTCCCCCGGGGTCCGTGGCACCGGCGAGATGGTGGCGGGATCGGCATCGGGATCGGGGACCCTCGCGATGGGCGCCTGGCGTGAGCCCCGCTTGGGCAGACCGTGCATCGTGCGCGACGCCGCGCTCTGGGGCCGGCTCTCGGTGGCGCGCCGGATGTCGCTGACCGGAGCCTCCTGCGCGGGCGGTATCTCCTCCATGGTCCACAGCTCCTCGGGCAAGAGGACGACGGCCCTGACGCCGCCGTACCGGGAGACTCCGGTGACGTCGACCTTGAAACCGTGCTGACGCGCGATCAGGCCGATGACCGGGAAGCCGAACTTCGGCTGCGTCCCGAGCTGTGACAGGCGGGGGGCGACTTCTCCGGAGAGCAGCGCGGTCGCCCGCTGCCGCTCTTCGTCGTTCATGCTGACACCGGCGTCGTCGATGACGATGCACAGGTTGTTCTGGACGCGCTGGAACGTCACTTCGATCGGCGCGTCCTGCTGCGAGAAGCTGGCAGCGTTGTCGAGCAGCTCCGCCACGGCGAGCGCGACGGGCGCGACCGCGTACGCCTTCAGGGCCAGGCTGGTCTGCTGCATGATGGCGACCCGGTGGAAGTTGCGGATCTGGCCCTGGGCGCTGCGCACCACGTCGTAGACGCTGGCGGGCCGGTTGCGACGGCCGAGCGGCGCACCGCACATGACGGCGATGCCCTGGGCCTTGCGGGCCATCTGGGCGTTGGCGTGGTTGACGTCCAACAGGTCGCTGAGGACGGGGTGTCCGCCGTACTTGCGCTGGATGCCGTCGAGCAGTGTCGTCTGCTCGGCGGCGAGGCTCTGCAGGAGGCTGGCGGCACCCTTGAGGACGGCCTTGGTGTTCTCCTCCGCCGCTTCCCTGGCTTCGCGGAGCGTGGCGTCCTGCTCGTTCCGGAACCTCTGCAGCTCGGTGCGCGAAGAGTGCAGGTGGCTGTCCGCGGTGAGCAGTTGGTGCCTGAGTTCGGCCTCGGTGTGTGTCTTCTTCGCCCCCAGCGCTCTGTTGCGGGCGACGAGTGCCACGACCGCGGCAACGGCTATCGCCGCCACCGCAACCAAGCACCACACAAGTGCGTCTCGATTCATGGAAACCTTTCCCGGCGCATGGCATGCGGACGGCTGCAGATACAGCGCGCGAGGCCCCGCAACACAGCTGATCGGCGCGGTTCACCTGCTGTTACGCGGGGAGCAGGCCGCCGATCACACATCAGCATCCGTGTCAAAATGGAACAAGATCACAGATGCCGGGATGCTATCATCGGATCTTCATCTCCCTGGACGGCGAGATGGCGCCACGCACCCCCAACCAGGCTGTCGCAGCGGCTGGTTGACATGGCCGTTCGGGCCCCGCGTCTACTCTCGGCCACTGCTCTCGACGCTGATCTGTTAAGCAGTTCTTCACGAGAGGGTCGGCAATCCCTCACGCCGATCTGAGGCACCGTCAACCGGACCCTGGCGGGAGGGCCCAAGCGGAGGCGGCCGAGCCGCGCGGCGTAAATGGCCGAATCCGCCGCCTCCGATCGGCTGGTTCGTCGGCTTACGGCAGGACCGCCGCCCGTACGCACAGCACGTCCGGGAGGTGTTCGGCCAGTAGTTGCCAGCTGTCCCCGTCGTCGTGGCTCGCGTAGAGCTCGCCGTTGCGGTTGCCGAAGTAGATCCCGGCCGGGTCCGCGTCGTCCGTGCAGAGGGCGTCGCGCAGCACCGTGCCGTAGTGGTCCCCGTCCGGCAGGCCCTTCGTCAGGGGCTCCCAGCTCGCGCCCGCGTCCCGGGTCCGGAAGACCCGGCAGCGGTGCTCCGCCGGGACCCGGTCGGAGTCGGCGTTGAGGGGGAAGACGTAGGCCGTGTCCGGCCGGTGCGGATGCGCGGCCACCGCGAAGCCGAAGTCCGAGGGGAGCCCGGCGCCGATGTCCGTCCACCGGGTCCCCGCGTTGTCGCTGCGGTAGACGCCCCAGTGGTTCTGGAGGTACAGCTGGTCCGGGTTCCCCGCGTCCTGGGCGATCTTGTGCACGCACTGGCCGAACTCGGGATCCGGATCGGGCAGGAACACCGCGGAGACCCCGCTGTTGGACGGGGTCCAGCTGGCCCCGCCGTCCTGGGTTCGGAACACCCCGGCGGTGGAGACCGCCACCGTGACCAGGTCCGGGTCGCCCGGGTCGGTGACCACCGTGTGCAGGCCCTCGCCGCCGCCGCCCGGGACCCACTTGTCCCGGGTCGGGTGTTCCCACAGCGGCCGGACCAGCTCGAAGGACTCGCCCCGGTCGGAGGAGCGGAACAGCGCGGCCGGCTCCGTCCCCGCGTAGACCACGTCCGGGGCCTCGGGGCCGGCCGGGTGCAGCTGCCAGACCCGCTCCAGGGAGGCTCCGGTGTCCTGGGGGAACTTCACGGCCGCCGCGGCGGGCTCCCGCCAGGTCGCGCCCAGATCGTCGGAAGTGAAGACGGACGGCCCCCAGTGCGAGCTGTCCCCGCCGACCAGCAGCCGGGGCGCGGGGCCTCGCCGGTCGATGGCGACGGCGGAGACCGCCTGGGCGTTGAAGTGCGGCCCGTCGAACTCCCATGTGCCGCCGGTGCCCCGACGGCCGATGAACAGTCCCTTGCGGGTCCCCGCGAGCAGTAGCACGTCGGTCATGGCCGACACCTCCGGACGTCGTTGTCCCTATACGGCGGCTTTCGGCCCAGTCTGCACCCGGCCACTGACAGCGGCCCCGCGGCGCCGCGCCGACGGGGTGCATCGGGTTCATCGCCGCACGGTGGTTGTACGGGAAACCTCGTAGTACGAGCGATTCCGTAGTATGGTTCTTTGCGTACCAGTCTGCGGATCCCGGGTGGGTGCCCGGCGTCTGCCTGTGACCGTCCGTGATCACTGGAGAGTCCTCGTGAGTACTGCCGCCGCCGTCCCGGCCGAGTTCGCCGCCCTGTTCGCGCCCTACACCCTGCGCTCCGTGACCATCCCCAACCGCGTGTGGATGGCCCCGATGTGCCAGTACAGCGCCGAGCCCGACGGCCCGGCCGCGGGAGTCGCGCGCGAGTGGCACTTCGCGCACTACGCCGCCCGCGCGGTCGGCGGCGCCGGGCTGATCGTCCAGGAGGCCACCGCGATCTCCCCCGAGGGCCGGATCTCCCCGTACGACCTCGGCATCTGGAACGAGGCCCAGGTGGAGGCGCTCCGCCCGATCGTCGCCTTCGTGAAGTCCCGGGGCGCCGTCGCCGGAATCCAGATCGCGCACGCCGGCCGCAAGGCATCGACCGAAAGCCCCTGGAAGGGCGGCCGAGTGATCGACCCGCAGGCACCGCACGGCTGGCTGCCCAGCGCGCCGAGCCCGCTGCCCTTCCGCGAAGGCGACCCGGTTCCGCACCAACTGACGGTCGATGAGATCCACCGGATCACCGGCGAGTTCGCCGCTGCCGCCCGGCGGGCAGGGGAGGCCGGCTTCCAAGTGGTCGAGATCCACGGCGCGCACGGCTACCTCATCGGCGAGTTCCTCTCCCCTCACAGCAATCGGCGCACCGACGAGTACGGCGGCTCCTTCGAGAACCGCACCCGCTTCGCACTCGAAGTCGTCGACGCCGTCCGCGCGGTGTGGCCCGAGGAACTGCCGCTGTTCTTCCGGATCTCCGCCACGGACTGGCTGGAGGGGGAGGAGGGCTGGACCGCCGAGGAGACGGTCCGGCTGGCCGGGCTGCTCAAGGAGCACGGGGTGGATCTGCTCGACGTCTCCACCGGGGGCCTGGCCCCGCACGCCGAGATCCCGGTCGGCCCCGGCTTCCAGGTGCCCTTCGCCGCCCGCGTGAAGGAGGAGACCGGCCTCCCGGTGGCCGCCGTGGGCCTGATCACCGAGCCGGAGCAGGCCGAGAAGATCCTGGCCAACGGGGAGGCGGACGCGATCCTCCTCGGACGCGAGCTGCTCCGCGACCCGTACTGGGTCCGTCGCGCCGCCGCCGAACTGGGCGCGACGGCGCCCGTGCCGGACCAGTACGCCCGGGCCTGGTGAACGCGGGAGCGCGCGAGGCGTGTTCTACGATGGCCAGCGCAGCTTTGCCGGAAAATCAGCCGAGTCGAGGGAGTGGACGTGACGGATACGGCTAACGCCCGCGCCCTTGATCACCCCGAACTCGCCGACATCCGGCTGGAGAGCGTCCTGCACGCGCTCTCCGATCCGATGCGGCTGTCCGTGGTCCGCGAACTGGCGGCCTCGGACGTGGGGCAGCCCTGCTCCGCCTTCGCGCTGCCCGTCACCAAGTCGACGTGCACGCACCACTTCCGCGTCCTGCGCGAAAGCGGCGTCGTCCGCCAGGCCTACCAGGGCACGGCCAAGATGAACGAACTGCGCCGGGCCGATCTGGAGGCGCTCTTCCCCGGTCTCCTCGACCGCATCCTCGCGGCCGCCACGGCCGAGGAGGCACGGCTCTCGGGCTGAGGCCGGCGGCCCGCCGGGCCGGCTCCGGCCGCGCCGCGTACAGGCCGGGGCGGCGCGCCTCAGCCGGAGCGGCCGGCCGCGGCCAGCAGCCCCGCCCAGTCGGGGATCTTGACGGAGCGACGGCCCAGGGAGCGGCCGAGCTCCGCCTCCGCCGTCTCGATGGCCAGCCACCCCGGCCACTCCACCGGGCGCAGCCCCGCCGC
Organism: Streptomyces sp. NPDC059443; assembly: GCF_042750105.1. Lineage (NCBI taxonomy): Bacteria > Bacillati > Actinomycetota > Actinomycetes > Kitasatosporales > Streptomycetaceae > Streptomyces > Streptomyces sp. NPDC059443. The sequence goes on from NZ_JBHYVM010000007.1 coordinate 12,173, forward strand.
GCGCAGCGCTTCCAGCGGGTCCTGGACCAGCTCGCGCCGGGCCAGCGTCCCCGCGTCCTGGAGCAGCGACGAGGCCGTCTCCTTGGCGCACGGCCGGTTGGTGCCGATGACCCCGGTCGGGCCGCGCTTGATCCAGCCCGCCACGTACTCGCCGACCGAGGCGCGGCCCGCGCGCACCACCCGGCCCGCCGCGTGCGGGACCGTTCCGGTGCGCTCGTCGAAGGGCAGGCCGGGCAGCGGGACCCCCTGGTACCCCACCGAGCGCAGCACCAACTGGGCCGGGAGGTCCTCGTAGACCCCGGTGCCGGTGACCCCGCCCAGGCCGTCCGGGGCCGTCCGCTCGAACCGTATCCCGGTGACCCGGCCGTCCGCGCCGCCGAGCACCTCCACGGGGCGCAGGAAGAAGCGCAGCTCGATGCGACGGCCCGCGCCGTCCGCGCCGTCCGCGGTGCCCCCGGGGTGCGCGGGGCCGGCGGCCGCCCAGCCGCGCAGCACCTCCACGTTGCGGCGGTTCACCGCGGGCAGGGCCGCGCCCGGGTCCGCGTACGCCGGGTCCAGGGCCAACTCCGCCGGGTCCGCCAGCGCGTCCACCCCCGGGAGCGTGCCCAGTTCGCGCAGCTCCTTCGTGGTGAACTTGCCCTGCGAGGGCCCGCGCCGGGCCACCATCCGCACCGCGCGCACCCCGCTGGCGCCGAGTGCGCCCAGGGCCGGCTGCGGCATGTCGGTGGGCGCCAGCTCCGGTACGCCCCGGGCCAGGATCCGCGTCACGTCCACCGCGACGTTGCCCGCCCCGACGACGATGGCCGAATCGACCCCCGGCAGCCCGAAGGCCTCGGCGGCCGCGTCCGGGTGCCCGCTGTACCAGGACACGAAGGCCGTCGCCGAGTGCACGCCGACGAGGTCCTCGCCGGGGATGCCGAGCAGCCGGTCCCGGGCCGCGCCGACGCAGTAGACCACCCCGTGGTACAGCTCCAGCAGCCGGGCGGTGGACAGCCCGGGACCGCCGACCTCGACGTTGCCGAGGAAACGGATGCGCTCGTCCTCCAGCACGGTCCGCAGACTGCCCTGGAGCGACTTGATCTTCTCGTGGTCGGGGGCCACCCCGTACCGGACGAGCCCGTACGGGGCCGGCAGCCGGTCCAGTACGTCGACCCGTACGCCCGGGACCTCACGCTGCTGGACGAGGGTCTGGGCGGCGTAGACCCCGCTGGGGCCCGAACCGACGACGGCGATACGAAGCACGGCGGAGCTCCTCACGCAGGTGCTCCCAGCATGACACCGGCGCCGTGGGCCGTCAGCCCCCGACGGGCATCCGGGGACGGGCGGGGCCAATGGGGCCCGTGAGGGGCCTATCGGGGCCCGGCGGGGGCCACCGGGGGTGAGGGAAACGTTCCGCCGGGCGGACCGCCCTCCGGCGGGAACCCGAGCTCCCAGTCCAGCCCGTACCGCTGGAACAGCTCGGCCCGCAGCCGCGCCGCCGGCATCGGCGCCCCCGGCAGCAGCACCGCGACCACCGCGCCCATCAGCAGCGCCCGCAGCAGCGGGTAGTCGGTGTCCACCTCCGCGGAGCCGTACCGTTCGACGGTGTCCCGCAGCAGTTCCGCCAGCCGCTGCTGCTCGGCGCACTGTACGAAGCCCTCCGCCTGGAGGATGCCCGCCATATGGGTCCGCATCAGCCGCGGCTGGTCCCGGGCCAGCCCGAGGATCGCGTCGATCGCGCGGGCGAGCCGCTCGCGGCCGTCCTCGGTGCGGGGCTCCCGCTCCAGCCCCGCTTCCAGGGTGAGGTGCATCAACCGGTGCACGGCGGACTGGAGCAGTTGGCGTTTGCCGGGGAAGTAGTAGGACACGAGGCCGCGGGCAGCGCCCGCCCGGTCGGCGATGTCGCCGAGCTTGGTGGCTTCGTACCCCCGCTCGGCCACGAGTTCGACCGTGGCCTGCAACAACCGTTCCCGGGAACGTCTCCGCAATTCTTCATTGACCGATGCGCTGCGCGGGGACATGCTTGCTCCTGCGTTGACTGGCTCAGAGCCAATATACTCAGCGCACGGGAAAGTCTGCCCTGGGTGAAACGGGGGATCGCCCAGGGCAGGCTCCACCGGTCACGGGCGGCCGCTCAGGCCAGCGCGCTCAGCCCCGGTCCGAACGCGACCAGCAGCGGGATCGCCGGAGCCAGCGTCGCCAGGGCCGTGAGCCGCATCCGGCGTCCCGCCGAGAGTCGCGGCGCGGCGGACAGCAGCCGGCGCACCCGCTGCGGGACGTGCGCCTCCGGGTCCGAGTACTGGCCGAAGACCCCGCGGTCCTCGTTCAGCCCGATCAGCGCCAGGGCGATGGTGAGGCGCCCGTACCGCCGCGAGGCCACGTCGTCGGCGGCCAGTTCCACGAGCCGGTGCATCTCCGCTTCGAACGCACCGAAGACCGGGACCTGCGGGAACCCCCGGGACAGCGCCCGCGAGCAGTGCAGCAGCCAGTCGTGCCGGGCCGCCGCGTGCCCCTGCTCGTGCGCCAGCACGGCGTCCAGCTGACTGCCCTTGAGCCGGCCCAGCGCCGCCGTCGTGACCACCAGTCGCGGAGCCGGTCCCGGCAGCCACCAGCTGTCGGGCCGCCGCCCCTCCAGTACGACGAGCCGCGCCCCGGTGGTTTCCTCCCCGGGCAGCGGCGGTGCCTGGAGCAGCAGTTCGGCGCCCTGCGCCAGCCGCCGCGCGCGGGCCCGCAGGACCTCCCGGGCCAGCATCGCGCCGGTCCACAGTCCGCCGCCCGCCAGTACGAGGGCGGTCGCGGTGGCCCAGACGCCGCCCGCGGCGCCGAGCGCGTACGCCTCGACCACCCGGTGCGGGGCCGGGGCGAACAGCCGCCCCCGGACCGCCTCCCAGGCGCCGGCCGCGCTCAGCAGCATCGACAGCGCGAAGCACAGGAGCACGGCGCCCACCACGCACTGCCAGGCCCACAGGGCCACGACGGGTTCACGCTCGGGCCATTGGGCCCGGGCCAGCACCCGGGGCGCGAGCATCGCGGTCAGGACGCCGAGCAGCAGGAGAGCGGCGGGGACCATCATGGGCCCCAGCCTATGAGCGCGGGGGGGGGGGGGGGGCGGGGCGGGGGGCGGGCGCGGCGGGGCGCGCGGCCCGGGGGGCGCCGCCGCGGGGGCCGGCCCCCCCCGCGCCGGGGCGGGGGGGGCACCCACGCGCCCCCCGCAGCGCGCGCCCGCGCCCGCGTGCGGGTAGGCGCGCGCTCAAGGGTGACGGAGCACACGTTTGCCCGTACGCGTTGGTACGTGTCCGTCCGCGCGACCGTGGCCTCACATCATCAGCAGCATCGCCAACATGCCCATCCCCATGGTCAGTCGGCAGGCCCGGATCACCTCCGCCGGTCCCGCCGGGGCCACGGGGCGGTCGCCGGAGTGCGCCCCGGCGCCGCCCACCTTCACCAGCCGGGCCCCGCCCAGCACCACGTACCCGGCGTAGTAGAGGAGCAGCAGCCCGGTCACCAGCGGCAGCCCGGCGCCCTGCCCGTGACCGGGGCCCTCGCCGTGACCGGCTCCCGTCCCGGCGCCGGTCCCCGCCGCCAGAGCCATGTAGACCATGGTCAGCGAGCCCACCAGATGGTGCGCGTGGTGCAGCCCCTCGCGCAGCAGCCAGGCCGCGTGCAGCGCCGCGCCGCAGAAGACCGCGCCGAGCACCGGCGCCTGCCAGCCGCCGCCCAGTCCCAGGGGCACCGCCATCAGGGCCATGCCGAACCCCATCACCGCCTCCCCGGCGGCGGCGGAACCGGCGCCGGATCTGCCGGCCCGCCGCAGGCAGTACGTGCCGCTCGTCGCGCAGAGCAGGACGAGCAGCCAGGCGGAGACGGAGGAGGAGAAGGGCATGGCGGAACCGTGCACGGCGGAACCTCCCGGTTCGTCGGCTTCAGTCGGCTTCACCGGAAGAGATGCCCCCGTCGCGAGGCCCGCACGCCGCCCGGGGATAGGCTCTGTGTGCCGTACACGGCACCTCGTACGTCACCCGGATACGTCATGCCGGGCACGCAGTCGCACAGAACGGAGCCCTCGATGCCGAGCGCCGACCCCCGGGCCTTGACCTTCCGCAGCGCCGTGGAGGCCGACATCCCGGCACTGGTGGAACTCGTCGAGTCGGCCTACCGAGGGGATTCGAGCCGCGCGGGGTGGACCACCGAGGCGGACTACCTCGACGGGCAGCGCACCGACGAGGAGGGCGTCGCCGGGATCGTCGCACACCCCGACGGCATGCTGCTCGTCGCGGAGCGCGCGGGCGAGCTCGTCTCCTGCTGTCACCTGGAACACCGCGGGGACCACGTCTATTTCGGGATGTTCGCGGTCCGCCCCGGGTTGCAGGGCGGCGGCCTCGGCAAGGAGGTCATGGCCGAGGCGGAGCGCCGCGCCCGCGAGCAGTGGGCGGCCAAGGAGATGCGGATGAACGTGGTCAGCGTACGGGAGGAGCTCATCGCCTACTACGTGCGCCGTGGCTACGAGCGCACCGGCGAGATGAGCCCCTTCCCCTACGGGGACGAGCGCTTCGGCCTCCCGCTCGTCGAGGGCCTGGCCTTCGAGCTGCTGGTCAAGTCGCTGTAGGCCGTCTCCCGGGCCGCGTCAGGCGGTGAAGCGGCCCGTGGAGCGGATCTCCGGGAAGTCGGTGACCACGCCGTCGAGTCCGAGCGCGCGCGCCAGGCGCAGCTTGTCCAGGGAGTTGACGGTCCAGCCAGTCACCCGGAGCCCGGCCTCGTGCGCCGACTCCACGGTGTCCAGGGTGAGATGGCGGATGTTGAGGGCGACCGTCTCCGCACCCGCGTCCAGGGCCCGGCCGACGGTGGCCTCGGCGTCCGCCGCGCTCTGGTCGGCGTAGAGCACGGTCCGTACGCCCGGCACCAGGCGGATCGTCTCGCCGAGCACCTCGTCGCGGAACGAGGCCACCTCCACCCGCCCGGTCAGATCGCGGCCGAGCAGCAGCTCCGCCAGGGCCGAGGCGACGCCCAGGTCGTGGACCTGGACCTGGAGCGGCGCCCGGACCGTGTCCAGGACCTCTTCCAGGACGGGCACGTGCTCGCCGTCTCCGGCGTCCAGCCCGCGCAGTTCGGCCAGGGTCAGATCGGCGACGGCTCCCGAGCCGTCGGTGGTCCGGTCCACCTCCGCGTCGTGCAGGACGACGAGGGTGCCGTCCTTGCTGAGTCGCAGGTCGAGGGCGATGACGTCCATGCCGGAACGTTCCGCGCGGACGAACGACCGCAAGGTGTTTTCCGGTTCGACACCCATGACCCCGCGGTGACCGATGGTGAGGAAAGTCAAGGTTCTCTCGCTTCCGTCGACGGCGGCTCCCCGCGCGGTCGCGGTGTCCCGACCGGCCGCGCGCGGTGAGGACGCATGCTAGTGCGCCGCGCGTGCGAGAGAGCCGTCCGTGCAAGGGCTCCGAAACGCCGTCCGGCCGCTTCCCGCCGGGCCTGCCGGGGCTCCGGAGCCCGGGGCGGGGTCCGGCCGCGTCACCCGGGCGTGGGCGCGTCCCCGCTGCCTTGACGTTCCTGCTCGGCGGGCTCGGCCTGCTCGGCGGGATCGGGCAGATCGGCCGGGGCGGGCAGGTCGGCCAGGTCCGCCAGCAGTGCCCGGGCCAGCTCCAGCTCGGCCAGGTGCTGGCGCTCGCTCCAGCGCAGCGCCAGGGTGGGGAACGCCCAGTCCGCTTCCCCGGCCGCGTGCGCCATGGCCTCCCGTACGGCGGCCAACTCGCCCGTGGTGCGCTCCAGGTGCTCCGTCACCATCCGGCGCAGCAGTTCGGGCTCGGCCAGGTGCCCGAGCCAGATCCGCAGCAGCAGCCCGTGCTTGAGCACCGGCGGGCCGGCCTCGGCGGAGTCGCGGGCCCAGCCGGCCAGAGCCTCGCGCCCGGCGGGAGTGATGGCGTAGCGGCGCTTGGCCCGGGCCTCCTCGGGCCCCGAGCGCACGGATGCCGCGTAGCCGAGTTCCTCCAGGCGGCGGAGCTCGGCGTAGATCTGGCTGATCGCCGGAGACCAGTAGAAGAAGCGGAGGGAGGAGTCCGCCCACTTCTTCAGCTCGTAGCCGGTCCGCTCGCCGGGGAAGGACAGCAGACCCAGTACGGCCCACGCGGTCGGCGGAAGCTCTTGCTTCTTCGACTTCTGACTACTAGTCATATTTCGAATTGAAGTGAGACCGGGTACGGGACGCAACCCTGGAGGCACCGTGAAATTCTCCGTCATCTTCGAGGCTCAACTGGCCGACCCGACCGTGGAACGGGAGCACCAGGTCATCCGCGACTGCGTGGAGCAGGCGGTGCTCGCCGAGCGGATGGGCTTCGACCGGATCTGGGCCGTGGAGCACCACTCGCTGAAGTGGTACGCCCATATGAGCGCCCCAGAGATCTTCCTGAGCTTCGTCGCGGCCCGGACCAACACCATACGCATCGGCCACGGAGTCGTGTGCATGCCCTTCAACTTCAACCACCCCGTCCGGGTCGCCGAGCGGGCCGCCATGCTCGACCTGCTGTCCGGCGGGCGGGTGGACCTCGGTGCGGGCCGCGGCGGGACCGCGCAGGAGACCTCGCTGTGCGGGGTGGACAAGGACCGCACCACGGCGGAGGTGGAGGAGGCGCTGCGGATCATCGGGAAGGCCTGGCGGCACGAGGAGCTGGAACACCACGGGGAGCTGCTGGACATCGATCCGCATCCGATCCTGCCGAGGCCCAGCCAGACCCCGCACCCGCCGCTGTTCCTGGCGTGCAGCCGGGGCGAGACGCTGGTGCAGGCCGCCGAGCTGGGCGTCGGGGCGCTGGTGATGGGCTTCGCCGGGCCCGAGTCCATCGCGGGCATGCGGGCGGTGTACGACGCCGCGATAGCCGGCCGCGACGGCGGCCGCTTCGTCTCCACCGTGGTCAACGACCACTTCTCGGTGCTCTGCCCGACCATCGTGCTCGACGACCCGGCGGAGGCCCGCCGGATCGGAGTCCGGGGGCAGCGGTTCTTCGCCCAGTCCATCGGCCACTGGTACGGCGGGGCGGGCATCCCGGACGAGGCGGTGGTCGCGGGCGCCGACGAGGAGGCGGAGCTGCGCAAGGCCGCCGAGCAGGTGGTGGCCCGCCTCCACGAGCTGGACATCCCGGTGCGGCCCACGTCCACCGCCACCTTCAACGCCGACCACGCCTACGGGAGCGCGGACGAGGCCATCGCCTACGTGGAGCGGCTGAGGGAGGCGGGGGCCGACGAGATCATGTGCCTGATCCAGATGGGGACCGTGCCCCAGGAGGCCTGTCTGGAGACCCTGCGGCAGTGGGGCGAGAAGGTCATCCCGCACTTCCGGCACCCGTAGGGCCGCCGGTGTGACGCCGGTGTGACCGATGTGATCCGGCGGGGCGGTGATCAGGCGGGGTGCTCCCGCGGGCCCGCCAGGCCTTGGCGCGACTGGGCGGAGTCCTCGATTCCAGGCATAAGAACGGGAAGACTTCCGGTGAAACTAGGGGTGACGCAGGATAATTTCCCGGATTCCCTCTTGAGTAGGAGAGCCTCACATGCATACGCTGTCTTAACGTGAGGTTCTCCTGTGGAGGAAGTGACATGACGGAAACTCTTGTGCCGGGTATCGGCGGTGCCGTGATAACCGCCGGTGTACGGGTGGTGGACCACCCGGCGTGGCCCGAGCTCAAGGCCGCCGTGGAGGAGATCCGGCCCTGGCAGTCGGCCGACGGCTCCATCGACTTCGAGGCCGCGGGCGCGCCCGCCCGCGACGCCGCGCTGGCCACCGTGGAGCGCGTGGTCGAGGCCGTCGAGTCGCTGTCGCCGCTGCTGCCGCACGCGGCCCCGTACCACCGGGCCCTCGTCGGCGACCTGCGCAAGTGGGCCGCGGACGGCTTCGGCGTGCCGGACTTCCTCGACTCCCTGCTGGCCTTCCACCCGGCGGCCGAGCGTGCCGACGGGCTCCAGCACCTCGTGGTCTTCCCGATGTACACCCAGAACGGCAACCCGGACCGCAACCTCGAAGCCGTCGTGCTGAAGATGGTGTGGCCCGAGTGGCTCTCCGAGCTGGAGCGCACCCGGTACGACAACCCGCTCTTCCTCGGCATCACCTTCGAGGACTTCACCCCGGGCTACGACACCCACTCCGCGGTGCTCTTCCCGGAGACCATCGCCGTGCGCGAGGCCCCCGAGCGCTTCACCTGGGGCGGGATCTTCTGCGACCGCGAGGCCGCCCGCTACCGCAAGGTGACCGAGGCCGCCGTCGACATCCTGGGCATCGAGCTGCCCGAGGACATCGCGAGGATGGTCGAGGACCAGGAGCGCTGCGAGAAGGCCTTCGTCCTGTGGGACATGGTCCACGACCGCACCCACAGCCACGGCGACCTGCCGTTCGACCCCTTCATGATCAAGCAGCGCCAGCCGTTCTGGATGTACGGCCTCGAAGAGCTGCGCTGCGACCTCACCGCCTTCAAGGAGGCCGTGAAGCTGGAGTCCGAGGGCAACGAGCACGGCCGCGACGTGCAGTACGCCGTCCTCTTCGACCGGATGTTCCGCTTCCCGGTCTCCGGCGACCGCAACCGCAACTACGACGGCCTCGGCGGCCAGCTCCTCTTCGCGTACCTCCACAAGCACGACGTCGTGCGCTGGACGGACAACAAGCTGAAGATCGACTGGATGCGCGCCCCGCAGGTCACCAACCAGCTGTGCGCCGAGATCGAGGACCTCTACCGGGCCGGCATCGACCGCCCGAAGCTGGTCCACTGGTTCAAGGCCTACGAGCTCGTCGCCGAGTACCTCGCCCCCCACCCGGGCTCCAAGTGGGCCAAGGGCCCCGACGCCCTCGACCTGACGCAGCCGCCGCGCAAGCTCGTGGACGACGTGCTTCCGGACGAGTTTCCGCTGAGCATGTTCTATGAGGCCCTGGCCAAGAAGCTCAAGGGTGTGATCGCCTCGACCAAGGGCATCACGGCAGGGAACGCCGCGGAACGCGAGAGCATCGCGCGGGTCGCCGCGTGAGCACTCGTCCACAGGAGGCTGCACAGATGAACGGCTCCGGTAACGGAAACGGCAAGCTCCACGGCGCGGTGGTGGCGGTGGCGGGGGCCGGCGGCCCCGCCGGGCGCGCCACCCTGCTCCGCCTCGCCGAGGCGGGCGCCGTGGTCATCGCGTCCGACGCCGACCCGGCACGGCTCGCGGAGGCCGTGGACGCGGCGCGCTACGCCCACGGCGGCGCCACCATCACCGGTGACACCGTGGACCTGCTCGACCTGGACGCCACCAAGGCCTGGGCCGAGCAGACCGAGAAGGAGTTCGGCCGGGTCGACGGCCTGGTCCACCTCGTCGGCGGCTGGCGCGGCAGCACCACCTTCACCGACACCGACCTCGCGGACTGGGACTTCCTGGAGAAGCTCCTCATCCGCACCGTCCAGCACACCTCGCTCGCCTTCCACGACGGACTGCTGCGCAGTGACCGGGGCCGCTACGTCCTCGTCAGCCAGTCAGGCGCGCACAAGCCGGTCGCCAACAACGCCGCGTACAACGCGGGCAAGGCGGCCGCCGAGGCCTGGACGCTCGCGATGGCCGACTCCTTCCGCAAGCTGGGGGGCGAGGACGGCCCGGGCGCCGCGGCTGCGATCCTGGTCATCAAGGCACTGGTGCACGACGCGATGCGCGCCGAGCGTCCCACTGCGAAGTTCGCGGGCTTCACCGACGTGAAGGAGCTGGCCGAGGCCATCGCCGGCGTCTGGGAGCGGCCCGCATCCGATGTGAACGGACAGCGTCTGTGGCTCACTCCCCAACCGTGAAGACCGCTGCTGTGAGGACTGCGATCAGGAAGTCCCAAGCGAAGACCGACGCCCGCCGGCACCACGATCCGGCGGTGCGCGGCTTCGCCAGCGACAACTACGCCGGGGTGCACCCGGAGATCCTGGCGGCCATCGCGCTGGCCAACGGGGGCCACCAGGTCTCCTACGGCGACGACGAGTACACCGAGCACCTGCAGCAGGTCTTCCGCGGCCACTTCGGCCCGCACGCCGAGGCCTACCCGGTCTTCAACGGCACCGGCGCCAACGTGACGGCCCTGCAAGCCCTCACCGACCGCTGGGGCGCGGTGGTCTGCGCCGAGTCGGCGCACATCAACGTCGACGAGGGCGGCGCGCCCGAGCGGATGGCGGGGCTCAAGCTGCTCACCGTCCCCACCCCGGACGGCAAGCTCACCCCCGAGCTCATCGACCGGCAGGCCTGGGGCTGGGAGGACGAGCACCGGGCGATGCCGCAGGTCGTCTCGATCACCCAGAACACCGAGCTCGGCACGGTCTACACCGTGGACGAGATCCGGGCCATCTGCGAGCACGCGCACGGCAAGGGCATGAAGGTGCACCTCGACGGCGCCCGGATAGCCAACGCCGCGGCCTCGCTCGACGTGCCGATGCGCGCCTTCACGAACGCGGTCGGCGTGGACGTGCTGTCCTACGGCGGCACCAAGAACGGGATGATGGCCGGCGAGGCCGTCGTCGTGCTGAACCCGGACTCCGTCCGGCAGATGAAGCACATCCGCAAGATGTCGATGCAGCTCGCCTCCAAGATGCGCTTCGTGTCGGTGCAGCTCGAAGCGCTCCTCGCGAAGGACCTGTGGCTGCGCAACGCCCGCCACGCCAACGCGATGGCGCAGCGGCTGGCGGCCGGGGTGCGCGAGACCGACGGGGTGGAGATCCTCTACCCGGTGCAGGCGAACGCGGTGTTCGCGCGGCTTCCGCACGAGGTCTCGCGGCGGCTGCAGGAGCGTTACCGCTTCTACTTCTGGGACGAGATCGCCGGCGACGTCCGGTGGATGTGCAGCTACGACACCCAGGAGGAGGACGTGGACGGCTTCCTCCAGGCCCTCAAGGAAGAGCTGGCCCGCTAGCCCGCCTCCTTCCGTCCGGCCTCTTTCTATAAATCTATAGGCATGCAGAAGTCTGCATGAGTATGCTCCTGGATCATGGAATTGATCCAGGAGCATACTGACCTTGCCGCCTATCTGGCGGCCGACGAAGCGGTCGATCACGGCCATCCACTGGTCCGTGAGACCGCCGACGCCCTGTGGACCGCCACGGGCGACGCATATTCATACGCCAAAGTGGCCTTCGAGTTCGTCCGGGACACCATCCCGCACTCGGCCGATTCCGGGGACGACCGCGTCTCCTGGCGCGCCTCCGATGTCCTCGGCACGCGCAACGGCATCTGCTACGCCAAGTCCCACGCACTGGCCGCCCTGCTGCGCGCCCGGGACATCCCGGCCGGTCTCTGCTACCAGCTCCTCGGCGACGACGACGGGTCGAACCTGGCCGTCCACGGCCTGGTCGCGCTCCGCCTGCCCGGCAGCGACGAGTGGTCCCGGGTGGACCCCCGGGGCAACAAGCCCGGCGTGGACGCCCAGTTCACCCTCGATCGCGAACAACTGGCCTTCCCGGTCCGCCCGGAGCTCGGCGAGATCGACTACCCCGGGCTGTACGCGGCCCCGCACCCCGCCGCGCTCAAGGCGCTCCAGGACTCCGCGGACCGGCCGCAGTTGTGGCGGAACCTGCCGACGGGGCTGTAGCGGCGGGACCGTCGGCTGCGGCCGCCTCCTTCGCGGGACCTGGTACGGGGCCTGGTGCGGGGCCTCGTACGGAGCCTCGTGCGGTCACCAAGGCGTGCAGCAGGGCGCCGGCCAGCTGGAGTCCGGCGATCCCGAGCAGCAGGATCCACGGCGGCGCGTCGGCCGCGAGCCCCACGAGGGCGGCGCCGGTCGACGCGGCCGTCACCTTGAGCCCGGCGCCGAGGGTGAACACCTGGGTGCGCACCCCGTCCGGTGCGTACTGCGAGCGGATCCGCAGGGTGGCCGTGAGCAGCGGCCCGTCGCACACCCCGGCCGCCGCGAACGCCACCGCCGTGAGGGCGACCGACGGGGCGAAGGCGGCCGCCGTGAGGGCCACCCCGGTCGCCGCCATGGCCCAGCGGGCCAGGGTGCCCGGCGCCACGGCCGTGATCCGGCCCAGCGTCAGGGAGCCCGTCAGGGCGCCCAGGGCGAAGGCCGTCATCAGCACCCCGCCGCCGCCCGGGCTGCCGAGCGCGGTGGCCAGGAGCACCGACGTGGTGGTGAGCGAGCCGATGCCGACGAAGGCCAGGGTGGTGGCCGAAGTGACCGCCCGCAGTTCCCGGATCCGCCACAGGGCCGCCAGCCCCGCGCCCAGCCCGGCCCGGGGCGCTCCGGGGGCGGGGCCCGCGCCCTCCTGGTTCCCGTACGGAAGGGTGGCCGCCAGCGCCGCCGCCAGTGCGCCGGAGGCGGCCAGGACCGCCATCGCCGGCCCGGCCGAGCCGAAGGCCGCCACCAGGCCGACCGCCGCCGGTGCGGTGACCGCGGCGCCGTTGTAGGTCGACGCGTCCCAGGCGTACGCCCGGTCGCGCTCCGGACCGGCCGGGACCAGGCCCGTCACCAGACTGGACAGCCCGCCCGTCACCATCGGCCCGCAGGTCCCGCCGAGCACCGCGACGACCAGCACCACGGGGGTCGGAGCCCGCCCGAGCAGGACGGCCAGGGCGGCTACGGCCGCGGTGAATCCGGCCAGCGCGCCCACGTGGAACAGCCGGGGGCGGCGCGACCTGGCCGCGGCGGCGCCCGCGAGCGGAGCCGCCAGTACGTGCGGGGCCAGCCAGGCGGTCAGTACGAAGGCCCCGTGCGCCGCGCTCCCGGTGCGCTCCAGGGCGAGCAACACCACCGCCATGCCCATGCCCTCGGAGGCGAAGCGCGCGGCCAGCGCCGCCGCCAGGTACCGCCCGAACCCCTGCATCCCAGGCCCCCCTGCGTCAGGTAACGTCGGTAACGTCATAGAGGAACAAGACGTTACGTCATTCGAGTGTAGGGCGAAAGGATCGAGGCATGGCTGACTCCGGGTCGGGATTCTCGGCGGCCCAGCGGCTGGTCGATCTCGCCGAGGCGGTCCGCGTGGCGCCCGAACTGCCCCGCGCCGAGCTCGTGTCGCTGCTCGCGCGGCACGGGGAGCGCCCCGGGGACCTCACCGACCGGGCGTTCACCGAGGCCGACGCGGCCGCGCTGCGCGCCGCCGCCCGGCGGATGGGGGAGGTGCTCGGGGAGAGCGGCGAGGACCGCGCGGCGCAGGCCCTCAACGCCCTCTTCGAGGAGTACGGAACCCGCCCCCGGCTCACCCGGCACGACGGCCACCCCTGGCACCTCCACGTGGACCGGGGGGAGGGGGCCGGCTGGGACGGCTGGTTCCTGGCCTCGGGCGCGCTGGTGCTGGCCGGGCTGCTCACCGAGTACGGGCGGGTCGCCTGGGGCGCCTGCGCCGCGGAGGGCTGCGGCCGCTATTTCCTCGGCACTGGGCCCGGCAGCCCCCGCCGGCACTGCACTTCCACCTGCGCCACGCGGGCCCGGGTCGCCGCGCACCGGCGCCGCAAGAGGGCCGGGGCGGCGGGCTGACCGCGGGCTTTCGGTCAATAGGAAACTTTCCTGTCTGACATCGTTGTCGGCTTGGCATGGGCATGGGTATCTTCGGCCGCAGGGATCCCCCCACGGACCCTCCTCGCGGAACCTCCGCACCCTCCTCGCGGACCCCGCATCCCTCCCCCCACCTTCGACCGGAAGGCGCTTCCATGCGTTTCCGAGTTCCCGCCGGGCCGGCCGCCACGGCCCTCGCCCTGGTCGCGGCACTGGCCTTCACCGCCACTCCCGCCGCACGCGCCACAGACCCCGTCCCCGCCACACGGGCCGCGGCTCCCGCCCCCGCCGCCGCTCCAACGGCCTTCACCCACCCCGGAGTTCTCAACAGCCGCGCCCAGCTGGACTTCGTGCGCACCAAGGTGCAGGCCGGGCAGCAGCCGTGGAAGGCGGCGTTCGACGACATGCTGGCGAGCCGGTACGGCTCCCTGTCACGGACGCCGAAGCCGCGTGCCGTCGTCGAATGCGGCTCCTACTCGAATCCGGACATCGGCTGCTCCGACGAGCGGGAGGACGCGATCGCCGCGTACACCGACGCGCTCGCCTGGTACATCACCCGCGACGCGAGGTACGCGAAGAAGTCGATCGAGCTGATGGACGCCTGGTCCGCCCGGATCAAGGGCCATACCAACAGCAACGCCCCGCTGCAGAGCGGCTGGGCGGGCTCCACCTGGCCGCGCGCCGCCGAGATCATCAAGTACACGTACGCCGGAGGGTGGGCGAACCAGGGGCGCTTCGCGACGATGCTGCGCGAGGTGTACCTGCCCGAGGTGATCGACGGGAGGCCGAACAGCAACGGCAACTGGGAACTGATCATGATGGACGCGGCCGTGGGCATCGCCGTCCACCTCGACGACCGCGCGGCCTACGACAAGGCGATGGCGATCTACCTCGGCAGGGTCCCCGCCTACTTCTACCTCGCCTCCGACGGCCCGCAGCCCAAGTACCCGCCGCGCTCCACCATCGACACGAAGAGCGAGCTGATCGACTACTGGCACGGCCAGAGCACCTTCGTGGACGGCCTGGCCCAGGAGACCTGCCGGGACTTCGGCCACACCGGCATGGCGATCGCCGCGACGATGCACGTGGCCGAAACCTCGCGCATCCAAGGACGGGACCTGTACCCGGAGTTCAAGGACCGGTTCCGGTACGCGCTGGGCTTCCACGCCAAGTACGAGCTCGGCGAGGCCGTGCCGGCCTCGCTGTGCGGGGGGAGCCTGAACAAGGGCCTCGGCCCGGCCACCGAGGTCGGCTACAACGCCCTGCACAACCGGCTGGGCGTAGCCATGGCGAGCACCGGCAGGCTCACCGAGAGCAGGCGCCCGGCAGGTACCGAAAACCATTTCGAGGCGTGGGAGACGCTGACCCACGCGGACAACCCGAACTGACCGGCACGTTGCGGTGAGGTGCGGTGCGGCCCCGCCACCCGGCGGCGCCGCACCCGTTCGCAAGCCTCAGCCGGCTTCCTTGACCTGGGCCGCGGTCGGTGCGGTGCCGCCGAGGTGGGCCGGCAGCCACCAGGAGTCGTCCGCGCCCTTCGGCTTGGCCGGATAGGCGGCCTGCGCGGCGTCCAGCAGCTCCTGCACCCGCTCGCGCAGCCGGCGCGTGATGGCCCCGGCGTACTGGTCGGAGGGCGCCTCCAGCGGCTCGCCCACGCGCATCGTCACGGGGATGTGGCTGCGCTTGAGGTCCTTGGGGCGGCCCTTGGTCCACATCCGCTGCGTACCCCACAGGGCCACCGGGATCAGCGGGACTCCGGCCTCCTGCGCCATCCTGGCCGCGCCCGACTTGAAGCTCTTGAGCGTGAAGGACTGGGAGATCGTCGCCTCCGGAAACACGCCGATGATCTCGCCGGAGCGCAGCGAGTCGAGCGCGTGCTGGTACGCGGTCTCACCCTGCGCGCGGTCCACCGGAATGTGCTTCATCGCGCGCATCAGCGGACCGGACACCTTGTGCCGGAACACCGATTCCTTCGCCATGAAGCGCACGAGGCGCTTCTGCGGGCGGGCGGTCAGCCCGGCGAAGATGAAGTCGAGGTAGCCGATGTGGTTCGACACCAGAACCGCTCCGCCCTTGCGGGGGATGTTCTCGGTGCCCTTCATGTCGATGCGGACGTCGAGCGCGCGGAACAGGGTGTGTGCGGCGCCGATCACCGGGGGGTAGACGAGCTCAGCCATGGTGGGGAGACCCCGCTTTCTGCCTGGAGGTGCTCCCGGCCGGAAGTTACGGCAGCGTAGGTACGCGGCCATGGGGATCGTGCCCCATACGGGAGCCGCAGGCCAGCCCAGACGCCTGCGCCCGGCGAGATTCTCGTCACGCCGGGAATGCGGCGCGCCCGCGGGGCGCTCGGATCAGCGTACGAACGTACCGAGATGATGTACCGACAGACATACGGGCAGCGTATGGACGCGGAAGCGGTACGAGGCCGGCGGCGACGGGAGCGGGCGTGCGCGAGCACGAGGGGGACGACGGTGCGGGCCTGAGGCTGGGCGCCGCGGAGCTGGGCGCGGAGCCGGGGGAGCGGGCCAGCCTGGTGCAGTTCTCCAGCGCCTTCTGCCAGCCCTGCCGGGCCACGCGGCGGATCCTGGCCCAGGTGGCCGGGATGGTCGAGGGCGTCGCGCACATCGAGATCGACGCCGAGGAGAAGCTGGACCTCGTACGGGCCCTCGGGATCGAGAAGACCCCGACGGTGCTCGTCCTGGACGCGGCCGGCCGGATCGTGCGGCGGGGCGTGGGGATGCCGCGCACGGTCGATGTGATCGCCGCCCTGGGCGAGGCCGTATGACGGTCGCAGTGAGGGTCGCGCGGGACCCGGAGGGCATCGCGGGAGGTCCGCGGGTCCTCCCGGCGGGGTCCCGAGCGCCGGTACGCGCGCCCGCACGCAGAGTGACGCGCCCTACATCTGTCCGCTGCGGCTTGACTGTGTACACGGGTGATCGCCAGGCTGGCGACATGCGGTATGAACTCCTGCTTTACGGATGGGGAACCCCTTCATGACGGCTCCGACGGCTCCGTCCCCCCGATCCGGCACCGGCCTGCCCGGCTCGCCCGACCTGTTGCGCTCGGTGTTCCGCCGGCACGCGGCGGGCGTCGCCGTGATCACCGCCGACAGCGGCGGCCGGCCGGTGGGCTTCACCGCGACCTCGCTCAATTCCGTCTCCGCGGACCCGCCGCTGCTGTCGTTCACCATCGGCACCGGGTCCTCCAGCTGGCCCGGGGTGCGGGACTCCGAGTACCTCGGCGTCCACATACTCGGTGAGCACCAGAGCGACCTGGCGGGCCTGTTCGCCCGGAACGGAGCCGACCGCTTCGGTCCGGCCACCGACTGGGCGCCCGGACCGCACGGGGTCCCGGTGCTGGACGGAGTGCTGGCCTGGCTGGTATGCCGGGTCGTGGCGCGGGTGCCGGCCGGCGCGCACCGCGTGGTGATCGCGGAGGCGGTGGCCGGGGACCCGGCGGGCGATCCGGCGGGCGAGGGGCGCCCGCTGCTGTACCACCAGGGGCGCTTCAACGCGTTGCGCGACTGAATCGTCCCTGCTGGGACGGGTTCCGACCGCGTTGGCCAGATCACAGTTCACGGGCCTTGCAACCTGGCGGGACCCGCTGTGTACTGACGAGTAACATTCCCTTCGGGGCGCGGGCCGCCCCGGCGGGAACGGCCCGAGATGGCGCCTATGCTGCCTGAACAAGGCGGTACCAGAAATGTCGATGCGGTAGGAGAGCCGGCGTGAGCCTGAGGATCGTTGTCTGTGTGAAGTACGTGCCCGACGCCACTGGCGACCGGCAGTTCACCGAAGACCTGACCGTCAACCGCGACGACGTCGACGGCCTGCTGTCGGAGCTCGACGAGTACGCCGTCGAGCAGGCGCTGCAGATCGCCGACGAGGCTGACGACGCGGAGATCACCGTCCTGACGGTGGGCCCCGAGGACGCGAAGGACGCGCTGCGCAAGGCGCTGTCGATGGGTGCCGACAAGGCCATCCACGTCGAGGACGACGACCTGCACGGCAGCGACGTCATGGCCACCTCGCTGGTGCTGGCCAAGGCGATCGAGAAGGCCGGTTACGACCTGGTCATCACGGGCATGGCCTCGACCGACGGCACCATGGGTGTCCTCCCGGCGATCCTGGCCGAGCGCCTGGGCGTCCCGCAGGTCACCCTGCTCTCCGAGGTCAAGGTCGAGGACGGTGTCGTCACCGGCCGTCGCGACGGCGACTCGGCGAGCGAGCAGCTGGAGGCCTCCCTCCCGGCGCTCGTCTCGGTGACGGACCAGTCGGGCGAGGCCCGCTACCCGTCCTTCAAGGGCATCATGGCCGCCAAGAAGAAGCCGGTGGAGTCCTGGGACCTGGAGGAGCTGGAGATCGAGTCCGACGAGGTCGGTCTCGAAGGCTCCTGGACCGCGGTCGACTCCGCGACCCAGCGTCCGGCCCGCACCGCCGGCACGATCGTCAAGGACGAGGGCGAGGGCGGCAAGGCGCTGGCCGCCTTCCTTGCGGAGCAGAAGTTCATTTAAGAACTGCCTGGCCGGCCAGAAGTTCATCTAAGAGCTTCGGCCCCTTCCTCAAACGCCCCCTGACTACTTCGCATTCGCAGGAGCATCCCCAATGGCTGAAGTCCTCGTCTACGTCGACCACGTCGACGGCGCCGTCCGCAAGCCCACTCTCGAACTGCTGACGCTGGCCCGCCGCATCGGCGAGCCCGTCGCCCTGGCCCTGGGCGCCGGCGCCGAGGCCACCGCCGCCGTGCTCGCCGAGCACGGCGCCGTCAAGGTCCTCACCGCCGACGCCTCCGAGTTCTCCGACTACCTCGTCGTACCGAAGGTGGACGCGCTCCAGGCCGCGTACGAGGCCGTCTCCCCGGTCGCCGTGCTCGTCCCGTCCTCCGCCGAGGGCAAGGAGATCGCCGCACGCCTGGCCGTGCGCATCGGCTCGGGCATCATCACCGACGCCATCGACCTGGAGGCCGGTGACGAGGGTCCGGTCGCGACGCAGGCCGCGTTCGCCGCTTCCTTCACCACCAAGTCCCGCGTCTCCAAGGGCACCCCGGTCATCACCGTGAAGCCGAACTCGGCCCCCGTCGAGGCCGCTCCGGCCGCCGGCGTCGTCGAGGCCCTCGCCGTCACCTTCGGCGCCCTGGCCACCGGCACCAAGGTCACCTCCCGCACCCCGCGCGAGTCGACCGGCCGCCCCGAGCTGACCGAGGCCGCGATCGTGGTCTCCGGCGGCCGCGGCGTCAACGGCGCCGAGAACTTCCACATCATCGAGGCGCTCGCGGACTCCCTCGGCGCGGCCGTCGGCGCCTCGCGTGCCGCCGTGGACGCCGGCTGGTACCCGCACTCCAACCAGGTCGGTCAGACCGGCAAGTCGGTCTCCCCGCAGCTGTACATCGCCTCCGGCATCTCGGGCGCGATCCAGCACCGCGCCGGCATGCAGACCTCGAAGACCATCGTGGCCATCAACAAGGACGCCGAGGCCCCGATCTTCGACCTGGTCGACTACGGCGTGGTCGGCGACCTCTTCGCGGTCGTCCCGCAGCTGACCGAGGAGATCAAGGCGCGCAAGGGCTAGTCCCTCGTCCGCAGGCCTGACCTGCGGGAAGCGTTCTCCGGGGCCGTGTGGTGTTTCTCACCGCACGGCCCCGAGTCGTTTGTCCAGGACGGCCGAGGGACCATTGACGGAGCGGAACCCCGTGACTAAATTCTGCTATGCGGATCTAAGATTCCGTGAAGCGGAAAAGAGGAGTGTGCACGATGGGTCAGCAGGAGAAGGTGGCGACGAGCCTCGCAGGCGCGGTCAGCGAGGGCATCAGCGCTTCCCTCGCGCCGGTGGACGCGGAACTCGCGCGTCACTACCCGGGCGACCCCGGCACCCGTCAGCCCATCCACACCGTCTACGTCCCCGGTGACGTCTTCGACGCGGACACCATCCGCTCCTGGGGCGACCAGGCCCTCGCGGCCCTCGACGAGCACGCCCCGGACGCCGCCACCTTCGCCAAGGTGCTCGGCATCTCCGACGAGCTGGCCGTACCGGTCTACGACCGCGTCCGCGCCAAGCTCGCCACCGAGCCGATCGAGGACCTCCGCGTCGACTTCGAGGACGGCTTCGGCGTCCGCTCCGACGAGGAGGAGGACCAGGCCGCCGCCCGCGCCGCCCGCCTCATCTCCGAAGCCTTCTCCAACGGCACGAACGCCCCGTACATGGGCATCCGCATGAAGTGCATGGAGTCCAACGTCCGCGACCGCGGCATCCGGACCACCGACGTCTTCCTCTCCGGCCTCCTCGCCCACGGCGGCCTGCCCGAGGGCCTCGTCCTGACCCTGCCCAAGGTCACGTACCCCGAGCAGGTCACCGCCTTCGTGAAGCTGCTGGAGGCCTTCGAGACCTCCCGCGGCCTGCGCCCGGGGCGCATCGGCTTCGAGATCCAGATCGAGACCAGCCAGTCCATCCTCGCCTCCGACGGCACCGCCGCGGTCGCCCGGATGATCGAGGCCTCGCAGGGCCGCGCCACCGGCCTGCACTACGGCACCTTCGACTACAGCGCCTGCGTCGGCGTCTCCGCCGCCTACCAGTCGAGCGACCACCCCGCCGCCGACCACGCCAAGGCCGTCATGCAGGTCGCGGCCGCCGGCACCGGCGTACGGGTCTCCGACGGCTCGACCAACGTCAAGCCCGTCGGCACCACCGAGCAGGTCCACGAGGCCTGGAAGCTGCACTACGGCCTCACCCGGCGCGCCCTGGCCCGCGCCTACTACCAGGGCTGGGACATGCACCCGGCGCACCTGCCGACCCGCTACGCGGCCGTCTTCGTCTTCTACCGCGAGGGCCTCGAAGCGGCCGCCGCGCGCCTGAAGGCGTACGTCGCCAAGATCGAGGGCGACGTCATGGACGAGCCCGCGACCGCCAAGGCCCTGGCCGGCTACCTGGTACGCGGCCTCGACTGCGGCGCCGTCGGCGCCGAAGAGGTCGCCGCCCTGACCGGCCTGACCCGCGCGGAGCTCGACGCCTTCGCCATCCCGCGCCGCTCGGCGACGCTGACGGCGACCGCCTGACCTGACCGACACCAGCGGCCCGGCCCCCGCGCCCCCCGCGCGCGGCCCCGCGCGGGGGGGGCGGGCGCCGCAGCCCCCCCCCGCCGGGGCGGGCG
>NZ_JBHYVM010000007.1:32766-92417 GCF_042750105.1 Streptomyces sp. NPDC059443
GCACCCCCCATCACCCCCCCGGCCCTCGTCCCGGCCCGCGGCCGCCCCCGTTCCACGCCCCCCCCCGCGCCCCGGCCGCCCCGCACGCGCGCCCCCCCCCGCCGGCGTGTGCGGAGTCGGCAGGAGCCAGCAGCGCAGGGTGCCGTCGTCCCCGGAAGCGGCCAGCAGGCTCGCGTCGGGGGAGAAGGCGACACCGCGGACGGCTCCGCTGTGACCGGTCAACGGCAGGCCGGTGGCGGCCTTGCCCGTGGCGGGCTCCCACAGCTGCACGGTGCCGTCCGCGCCCGCGCTGGCGAGCCGGTGCCCCTGCGGGGAGAACGCCAGGTCGTACACCGGGCCGGTGTGTCCGGAGAGGTGGCGCGCGGGGGCCGTGGGGGTGCTCACGTCCCACAGCATGATGTGTCCGTCGGCATCGCCGGTCGCCAGCAGACGGCCGTCCGGGGAGAAGGTCATGGCGCCGACGGTGCTCAAATGGGCCTCCAGCTCCAGGTCGGACCCTTCCGAGGCGGCCGGATCCCACAACACCACCCGCTCGCCCATGGCGGCGGCCAGCATGCCCCCGTTCCGAGCGGCGGCGAGGGCGAACACGTCCGACACCCGGTCCGGAACGCGTGCGGCGGCCCCCCGGCCGTCGGACCAGTCAAGGACCAGTACCTGCCCCTCCGCCCCGATCACGGCCGCCTGCCGGGCAGCGGCGCGGAACGCGACGTGCTGTACCAGGGACTCGGGACGGTCGGGCGGCCCGACCGGGGTCCACAGCCTGGCCGGCCCGCCATCGGCGGGGAAGTCCAGCCCCCAGGGGGCCAGACCGGTCGGCGCGGGCAGGGACTCGGGCAGCCGGACGCGTGCCGCCGGGTCCCAGGTGAGGATCCGGCCGTCTTTGGTTCGGACCAGGAGACGGGTGCCGTCCGGCGAGAAGGCCAGCCCGCGCAGAGCGACTCCGCTCTCCGTCGACAGGGCAGGCAGAGCCACGGCCTGATGCGTGCGCAAGGCGGATGCGAGGGCTCGTGCCGCGAGCGGCGTAGGAGGCAAGGGCGCCGCGTACGGCTCGTCGTGGTACACCACCAGGGTGTCGGCCTCGCCGCAGACGGCGAGCATTCGGCCGTCGGGGGATATGGCCAACCGGTCGAAAGGGCCCTTGTGCCCCGCCAGGGGCGGGGCCAGGAGGGTACCGGTCGAAGGGTCCCACAGGCGTACGGTGCCGCGGTCGCGCATGGTGGCCAGCAGGCGGCCGTCCTGGGAGAAGGCCACGGTGTCCCCGTGGCGGGCCGCTTCGGGCAGCTTGTACGCGACGGTGGCGGTCGCGGTGTCCCACAGCAGGGTCTCTTCCCTGAAGGTCGTGGCCAGCAGGGCGCCGTCGGCGGAGAATGCGGCCCCGATGGCCTCGGTCTCGGTGACCTTCTCGATGAGGGGCTTGCCGATGCTCGCACCGGTCGTCAGATCACATAGGCGTAGCGTGTGTTTGGTCCTGAGCGCGGCCAGGATGCCGCCGTCGGCGCGACAGAACATCGCCTTGATCTCGCAGATGAGAGGTGATCCGGCGGGCTCTCCGGTCGCCGTGTCCCACCGGCGGACGACATCGTCATCGGCAGTCACCAGTGTCCGGCCGTCCGCCGCGAAAGCGACCACGTCGATGTAGCCTTCGTGGCCGAGCATGAGCGGCCCTGACTGCTCAAGTGTCTCGGTATCCCACAGGGTGACCGTGCCGTCGTCGTCTCCGACAGCCAGGAGGCGCCCGCTGGGGGAGAACGCCAATGCGACGGCAGCGCATCCGCCTTCGAGTAAGCCGACGGGGACTCCGAGGACGGGATCCCACAGTTGGACCGCTGCGTCCTCCTCGTTCACCCCGGACACGGCGAGGATCCGGCCGTCGGGCGAGAACGCCGCACACCAGTTGTTGTCCGCCCAAGTGGTGAGCACGTGGGCCACGACGAAGCCGGTCCCGCCGGCGGGAGCGGGTGAAGGCCCCGAAGCGGGGGCTCGCCGGGTCGTGAGGGGCCCAGGTGTCGGAGAGCGCCGGACCGGATCCAGGGCGGCCAGTTCGCGCCAGCGGCGCCGCCAGGGCTCCAGCTCGGGGGAGTTGTGGGGAGGGACGGGCCGCTCCTGCCCGAACTCGTCGTACGAGTGGAGGATTCGGACCAGGCCCATGAGGCGGTCCAGGCCGGGAAGGCGGTCCCCGCGGAACGCGTCGCTCTGGGTGGACACGGGAAGCCGGATGCCGGTCTGGGACTTCGCCGCACGCGCGGCCAGTTCGCGGTACGACGGCTTGCCCCGGTCGAGTCGCAGTCGGCGCAAGTCCGCCGCGAACGACTCCAGTTCTTCGCTGAATGCACGCACGCTGTCCATCACCGCACAGGTTAGGGCCGTGCCGGGCGCTCCGTCGGACAATCCCGAACAGCGCGGAACAGCGCCGGTCAGCGCTGGTGTCCGGCGGTGTTCGGAGGCGGTCCGGGTCGTTCGGTGCGGGCGGCGCGCGGGCACGAAGGGCGGTGCAATCGGGGCATGACCACACCTTCGGACACCGAGCCGTCCTTCCTGACCCTGCACGCCGCCGTCGTGCTCCTCGGCGCCCTGTTCGCCGGCCTCGTCACCGGCGGGCTGAGCTACCTCGGCGGGGTCCCCCCGGCCCTGTCCGTCCTCGCCGGGCTCACCGCCGCCGGCGGGGCCGTGCCCGGGCTGCGGTCGCTCATCCGGTGACCGGCGGGAGTTCGCCCGAGCCGCGGGCGATGAGCCGGTTCGGGAGTTCGATGCGGGACGGGGGGAGGGCGGCGCCCGCGAGGCGCTGGAAGAGGCGGTCTGTGGCCACCCGGCCCAGGGCCGCCGCGTCCTGGGCGACCACGGTGATGCCGGGGCTCAGCAGATCGGCGAGTTCGAAGTCGTCGAAGCCGACCAGCGCCACGGGGAGCGGCCGGGCCGCGAGGACCCGTACGACCGTGACCGTCACGCGGTTGTTGCCGGCGAAGACCGCCGTGACGGGTTCGGGGCCGGAGAGCATGGTGTGGGCGGCGGCCGAGACGCGGTCCGGGGCCGTCGCGCCGAGCGAGACCCACGATCCGGCGACCGGCAGGCCGGCGGTCTCCATGGCCGCGCGGTAGCCCCGTAGCCGCTCGGTGGCCGTGTGGATGCGCGGGTGGTCGCCGATGAATCCGATCCGGCGGTGACCGGCCGCGATCAGGTGGGCCACCCCGTCCCGGGCGCCGCCGAAGTTGTCGGACAGGACGACGTCCGCGTCGATCCGGCCCGCCGGGCGGTCCACGAACACCGTGGCCACCCCGGCCCGGATCTCCGGCTCCAGATAGCGGTGGTCGTCCCCGGCCGGGATCACGATGAGGCCGTCCACCCGGCGGGCGCACAGCGCGAGCGCCAACTCCCGCTCGCGGTCCGGGTCCTCGGCGCTGGAGCCGTTGATGAGCAGAGCGCCGTGCGCGCGGGCCACCTCCTCGACGGCCCGGTTGAGCGGACCGTAGAAGGGGTCGGCGAGGTCCTCCAGGACCAGGCCGACGGTGGCGGTACGGCCCTTGCGGAGCACGCGGGCGCTGTCGTTGCGCCGGAAACCCAGGGCGTCGATGGCGTCCTGGACCCGCTTCTCGGTGTCCGGGGTGACCCCCGGCTCGCCGTTGACCACCCGGGACACCGTCTTGAGGCCCACGCCGGCCCGAGCCGCCACGTCCTTCATGGTCGGCCGGTTGCCGTAGCGGGGTTCGGAGGGGCGGCGGGTGTGGGGCACGGTGACGAAGCCTCCGGGACGGTGGGCGGTCTGGCGGAGCTGCGAGGCCCTGACCTTGAGGATAAGCACTCGCGGGGACGGCGGGGTTTCCGTGGCAGGGTGGTGCGGGCAAGCCACTGGGGGCATCGGGAGAGGGGTAGACGTGATTGTCTGGATCAACGGCACCTTCGGCGCCGGGAAGAGCAGCACGGCCCGTGAACTGACCGGGCTCCTGCCGGACAGCACCCTGTTCGACCCGGAGTTCATCGGTGACGCGCTACGGGTGCTCCTGCCGCGCAAGCGACTCGCGGAGGTCTCCGACTACCAGGACCTGCCGAGCTGGCGGCGGCTCGTCGTGGACACGGCGGCGGCGATGCTCGCGGAGGTGGGCGGGGTGCTGGTGGTTCCGATGACCCTGCTGAGGCAGGAGTACCGGGACGAGATCTTCGGCGGGCTCGCGGCGCGCAGGATCGCGGTGCGGCACGTGCTGCTGGCTCCGGAGGAAACGATCCTTCGGGAGCGGATCGCGACCCGGGAAGAAAGCCGGGCCGGACAGGACGGGGACCCCCGGGACCGGCAGTGGGCGTACGAGCACATACCCGCCTATCAGCACGCGCTGGGCTGGCTGACGGCCGACGCGCACGTGGTCGACAACGGCGTGCTGACGGTACGGGAGACGGCGGAGCGGATCGCCGAAGCCGTACGCACCGACGCGGCCCGGGTCTGCGACATCGTGCAGACGCCGCAGCCGACGCGGGAGACGGTGGCCGCCGGGGTGCTGCTCTTCGACGACGCGGACCGGGTGCTACTGGTGGATCCCACGTACAAGGCGGGATGGGAGTTCCCGGGGGGCGTCGTCGAGGCGGGCGAGGCGCCGGCGTGCGCGGGCATGCGGGAGGTCGAGGAGGAGCTGGGGCTCGTCCTGGCCCGACCGCCGGAACTGCTGGTCGTGGACTGGGAGGCCCCCGGACCTCCGGCGGGGTACGGGGGACTGCGCTTCCTGTTCGACGGCGGCCGGCTGCCGTCGGCGGAGGTCGGGCGGCTGCGGCTGCCGGGGCCGGAGCTGCGGGCATGGCGGTTCGTGACGGAGGAGGAGGCGGCCGGGCTCCTGCCGGAGGTCCGGTACGAGCGGCTGAGGTGGGCGCTGAAGGCCCGGGAGCGGGGACGCGCGGTGTACCTGGAGGCGGGGCGGGCGGTCCCCTAGTGGCGTGACCGGAAGGGTCCACCGGATCGCGGGGGAGGACGCGGGCCCGGGTTCGCGTCCCCTTGCGCGGTCCGGGCCGGTCCATTTCAGATCAGTCCGTTGTCGCGGGCGTACAGCGCGGCCTGGGTGCGGTCGCGCAGGCCCAGGCGGGTCAGGACGCGGGAGATGTGGTTCTTGACGGTGCCTTCGCTGAGGTAGAGGCGGGAGGCGATCTCCTTGTTCGTGGCGCCCGCGGAGATGAGGCGCAGGACTTCCGTCTCGCGGGGGGTGAGGGTGTCCGGGACGGGGAGGCCCGCGGCCAGGCCGGCGATCACCGTCTGGTCGAACTGGGCGACCCCCGCGTGGGCGAGGCGGACGGCCTGCGCCAGCTCGGCGGCGGGCAGGTTCTTGAGGAGGTAGCCGACCGCGCCCGCCTTCAGGGCCCGGCTGACGTACTCGTCGTCGTTGAAGGTCGTCAGCATCACGATCTTGCACGTGGGCAGCCGGCGGCGCAGCACCGCGGTGGCGGCGACGCCGTCGAGGCGGGGCATGCGGACGTCCATCAGCACCACGTCCGGGAGGAAGTCCGGCGCTTCCTCGACGGCCTGCTCTCCGTCGCGGGCGCTGCCGACCACCTCGATGCCCGGCTGGATGCCGAGCAGCGCGGTGATGCCCTCCCGGACCAGGTCCTGGTCGTCGACCACATAGACGCGTACGTTCACCAGGGGACTCCGACCGTGAGGACCGTTCCGGACGCCGAAGTGTCTATGTCGACCGTCCCGTCGGCGAGGCGGACCCGTTCGCGCAGCCCCGCGAGCCCGAAGCCCTCGGCCGATCCGCCGAATCCGGTGCCGTTGTCCGCGAGGCGCAGCCGGGCCCCGCGGTCGTCGTAGGAGACCGCCACGTCTATCTCGGTGGCGCCCGAATGCCGGCAGGCGTTGGTCAGACCCTCCTGGACGGCCCGGTAGAGCACCAGCAGGGGCCGGCGTTCGGTGCCGGACATGTCGAGGGAGATCCGGCGCTCCCCGCCGTCGAGGTGGTGGACGAGATCGGCCAGCGCCCGCGAGAGCCCGGGCGGCTCGGACTCCGACTCGGGACCCAAGGTGCGCACGGAGGCCCGTACTTCGTCCAGGGCGCGGCCCGCCGACCAGCGGGCGCTGGACACGGCCCGCGCGGAACCGTCCGGGTCCAGGGCGGCGAAGGCCTCGGCCTTCTCCAACTGGATCCCTATCGCCGTCAGATGGTGGCCCAGGCTGTCGTGTATCTCGCGGGCGAGCCGGTTGCGCTCACGGGCCGCCGACAGCTCCGCCACCTGCGCGAGGGTGCCCTCCAGCCGGGCCCGGGCCCGCTGTTCGCGGACGGCCACCGCGGCCATCGCGACGGCCAGCACGACACCCAGGGCGAACATCAGCAGGTCCGAGATGTAGGCGGCCTCGACCTGCCAGTGCGGAATCCACAGGGTGAACGCGCCCGCCAGCAGGAGCACGCAGCCGACGCCGAGAACGATGGCCGCGGTGGGGCCGAAGGCGAAGTACCCGAGGAACGGGACGAGGACGAACAGGATCCGCGAGAGCCCGGAGACGTCCAGTGCCGCCACCCCGCACAACAGGCCGGTCCTGACGGCGAAGACCGACCGGGGCGCGATGCCGCGCTCGCGGAGGTCGAGCGCCACCAGCAGCCCGAGGACGGCCGCGAATCCGGCCGTCCGGCCGTCCGGGCCGGGGCCGATCGCGGAGTAGTAGACACCGCCGAGCAGCACCGCCCCGTACAGAACGGTGGGAATCCAAGGCACCGGGCGTGGCATCGCTCCTCCTTCACATCGTGCGTTTCGGTGCAGCGTACGCGGCGGGCGGGGGCGTTCCGGCGGCCTGTGGACAGGGAGTTCGAGGGTTGGCCAGAGGTCATGTGCCCTTTGGCCGCCGAGGCCTGGCCGACTCGCACTTACTCGGGGTGACCTGCGATTCCTACATTTCGAGGGTCACCACAACTCGAGGAAGAGAGACCCCCATGCTGCGCAGCCTGGCCATCGCACCCTTGCTGCTCGCGACCGCTCTGACGGCTCCCGCGGCGGCCCGGTCGGCCCCCGCCGACCTGAGGGTCCCCGGAGCCGAGTACACGGTCACCGCGCGCCTCGCGGATCTGACCACCACGGGGACCATCCCCACCGGACACACCGATCCCAAGGACTGGGCGGGACTCGAAGCGCCCAGGACGGTCACTCCGTCGGGCGTCCCGGGGATCCAGATAGACGGGTACTTCCCCGATACCTCCACCACCAACACCAACCACGGCTGGAACCACGACGCGCAGTTCGTCATCCGGCTGCCCGACCACTGGAACGGCGGACTGGTGGTCGCGGGCCCGCCCGGCACCCGCGAGCAGTACGCCAATGACCGGATCATCAGCGACCAGGTCCTCGCCAAGGGGTACGCGTACGCCGCCACCGACAAGGGCAACACCGGGGCCGAGATATACAAGGACGGCGAGCGGCCGGGCGACGCAATCATGGAATGGCACCGCCGCATGGCCGAACTGACCGTCGCCGCGAAGAAGGTGACGAACCAGAGGTACGGGCGCACCCCGAGCCAGACGTACGCCGCGGGCCTCTCGGCCGGCGGGTACCTGGTCCGCTGGCAACTGGAGCACTACGCCTCGCTGTACACGGGCGGCATCGACTGGAACGCCCTCACGTTCACCTCCGAGGGCAGCCTGCTCACCACCCTCCCACCGGCCCTGCGCGCCTACCCCAGTGCCGCGAAGGGAGACAAGGCCGCCCATGACGCGATCATCGCGGCGGGGTACCCCGCGGGCTCCGAGAAGCTCTGGGGATACCAGTACACCAACCTGTGGGACTCGCTCCAGCGGACGGTGCGCGAGGAACTCGACCCCGGATATGACGGCGCCACCGAGGGAGGGACGCCGTTCTGCGCCGCGGGCAGCGGGGCGGGCTGCGACGCCGACTACGATTTCGCCTCCCGGCCCCGGGCCGTCCACCGCGCGGTGGTGCGGGTCTCGTTGACCGGGCGGATACAGAAGCCCCTGATCAGCATCCAGGGCACCCTCGATGCCCTCACCCCGCCCGCGACCTTCGGTGATGTGTACGACCGCATGGTCACCGATGCCGGCCGCGGCAACCTCCACCGCTACATAAAGGTTCCCGGCGGTACCCACACCGATGGCTTGGTGCCCATAGACGAGCAGAACCTGCGGCCCATGCTGCCCTCGTTCGTCGAGGCCTTCGGTCAGCTCGAAGCCTGGACGCGGGGCAAGCAGCCCAGTCAGGGCTGAGCCGCCGGGGAAGCCGTCAGCCCGAGTGGCCGGACGCGGAGGACGGCTCCGCTTCCGGAGCCGGCTCGGCCGCCGCCGCTGCCTCGGCCGCCGCGAGGAGGACGGCGGCCGTGTCGGAGGTGAGGGGGTCGCCGTGGCCGAAGCAGGCCACGGACGGGGACAGGGAGGCCAGCCGGCCGAAGGTCGCGATGGCTTCGGCGCGGTCCACGTTGAAGACGCCCAGCATCACCTGGCCGACCCCGGCGACGCAGTCGCCGGTGAACAGTACGCCGTGCGAAGGGAGATGGATGCCGATGCTGCCCGGTGTGTGACCCGGGGCGTGGACGACGACGGCGCCGCCGCCGAAGGGGAGCACCTCGCCGTCCGCCAGTTCCCGGTCCACCCGGGTCGGCGGGGCCGCCGGGACCGTCAGGCCGTGTGCGTACAGCGGCCGTTCCCACTCCAGGAGCACCGGCTCCGGCACCGGGAGGTCTCCGCGGATGATTGGCGCGTCCAGCTGGTGCGCCAGTACCTCCGCGCCCCAGCGGGCGGCGAGTTCGCCCGCCGCGCCGATGTGGTCGCGGTGGCAGTGGGTCAGCACGATCCGCTGCAGCCGCTCGGGGCGCAGCCCGAGGGAGCGTATCGCCGTCTCGATGGCGGCCGCCGACTCGGCGTGGCCCGCGTCGATCAGGGTCAGGTCCGCTCCGTCGCGCCAGAGGTAGGCCTGGCCAATGGGGAAGCGGAGCATGTGGAGCCGTTCGGGGATGACTTCGACAAGATCCATCATCCGAACGTAATCGGGGTGACCCCGCTCCCGGCCGAGATACGCCGAGAGCGGGGTTCGCCCGTAGCGGAGCGCCGGGCGGCCGTCAGGCGCGCTTGGACTCCGCGTAGTTGACGAGGAACAGCGCCTCGGTGACCGAGAGGCGCTCCAGCTCCTCCGGGGAGACGCTCTCGTTCACGGCGTGGATCTGCGCCTCCGGCTCGCTCAGGCCGATCAGCAGCATCTCGGCCTCCGGGTAGAGGGAGGTCAGCGTGTTGCACAGCGGGATCGATCCGCCCATTCCGCTGATCTGCATCTCCTGGCCCGGGTACGCCACCTTCATGGCCTCCGCCATCGACGCGTACGCCGGGCTGTCGGTGTCCGCCTGGAACGGCTGGCCCTGGCCCACGATTTCGAGCTCCAGGCGCGCCTTCCACGGGGTGTGCGCCACCATGTGCGCCTCCAGCAGCTTGATCGCGTCCGCGGTGTCCACGCCCGGCGGCACCCGCAGGCTGATCAGCGCGCCCGCGCTCGCGTGCACCGACGGGGTCGCGCCGACCACCGGCGGGCAGTCGATCCCCAGCACGGTAACCGCGGGCCGGGCCCAGAGGCGGTCCGCGATGGTGCCCTCGCCGATGAGCTCGACACCGTCGAGCACCTTCGCGTCGGCACGGAAGTCGGCCTCCGGGTACTGGAGCCCCTCCCACACCGCGTCCGAGGCGAGCCCGTCCACCGTGGTCGAACCGTCCGCCGCGCGCAGCGAGGCCAGCACCTGGATCAGGGCGGCCAGCGCGTCGGGGGCCGCCCCGCCGAACATGCCGGAGTGCAGGTTGCCGCCCAGGGTGTCGATCTTGACCTTCAGTAGGGTCATCCCGCGCAGGGTCGCCGTGACCGTCGGCAGGCCCGTACGGAAGTTGCCCGCGTCGCCGATCACGATGGTGTCCGCGGTCAGCAGCTCGGGGTGGGCCGTCGCGTACTGCTGCAGACCGCCCGTGCCCTGCTCCTCCGAGCCCTCCACGATCACCTTCACGCTCACCGGCACACCGCCGTTGGCCTTCAGGGCGCGCAGCGCGAGCAGGTGCATGATGAACCCGCCCTTGCAGTCCGCCGAGCCGCGCCCGTACCAGCGGCCGTCGCGCTCGGTCAGCTCGAAGGCGGGGGAGATCCAGGCCGCTTCGTCCAACGGAGGCTGCACGTCGTAGTGCGCGTACAGGAGCACGGTCGGCGCGCCCGCCGGACCGGCCAGGAAGCCGTAGACGGACTGGGTGCCGTCGGGGGTGTCGAGGAGGGCCACGTCCTGGAAGCCCTCGGCGCGCAGCGCGTCGGCCACCCAGTTGGCCGCGGCCTCGCTCTCGCTCTTGGGGAACTGCGCCCAGTCCGCCACCGACTGGAAAGCCACAAGCTCGGACAGCTCCTGCTTGGCGCGGGGCATCAGCGAGGCGATGGTTTCGGCGATCGGGTGCGAAGACATGGGCACGCTCCTACTGGGTGCGACGTTGGTGTACGTGTACGCCTCCCGCAGCCGCGGGGTGGGCGTATGCGGGTTACGGCAAAAGACAGTGCCGATCCTCGCACAGCGGGGCGACCCGGCTCGCGCCGTAGGATTTCCCCGGCATCGGAGCAATGGCATGAACCGCAGGATCAGGAGCAGCAGCACATCGTGAGCAGCGACGAGAGCGACAGCGGCGACGTACGCGACGCGGCAGCAGGGCAGGCCGCTCAGGGGGCGGACGCGGAGACGGCCGGGGGGACCGGCGAGGTGTGGGACGTGATCGTGGTCGGGGCGGGACCCGCCGGGTCTTCGGCCGCACATGCGGCGGCCACCGCCGGGCGGCGCGTCCTGCTGCTGGAGAAGGCCGAACTGCCCAGGTACAAGACGTGCGGCGGTGGCATCATCGGTCCCTCGCGCGACGCCCTTCCCCCGGGATTCGTGCTGCCCCTCAAGGACCGCATCCACGCGGTCACCTTCTCGCTCGACGGGAAGTTCACCCGGACTCGGCGCTCGAAGCAGATGCTGTTCGGGCTGATCAACCGTCCCGAGTTCGACGCGGCGCTGGTCGCCGAGGCGGAGAAGGCCGGCGCGACCGTCCGTACGGGTACGGCCGTATCGCGGGTGGAACAGCACGGGGCCTCCGTGCCCGACCGGCGCACCGTCGCCGTGGTGCTCTCCGACGGCGAGACCGTGCTGGCGCGGGCCGTGGTCGGCGCGGACGGCAGCGCGAGCCGGATCGGCGCGCACGTCGGGGTCGAGATGGATCAGGTGGACCTCGGTCTGGAGGCGGAGATCCCCGTGCCGGACACGGTCGCCGAAGACTGGAAGGGCCGGGTCCTCATCGACTGGGGCCCGATGCCGGGCAGTTACGGCTGGGTGTTCCCCAAGGGCGACACCCTCACGGTCGGAGTCATCTCGGCGAAGGGCGAAGGCGCCGCGACCAAGCGGTACCTGGACGACTTCATCGCCCGGCTGGGCCTGTCCGGCTTCGAACCGGCGATCTCCTCCGGTCACTTGACCCGCTGCCGCAAGCCCGGATCGCCGCTCTCGCGCGGCCGGGTGCTGGTCGCGGGCGACGCGGCCGGGCTGCTGGAGCCGTGGACCCGGGAGGGCATCTCCTTCGCGCTGCGCTCGGGGCGGCTCGCCGGTGAGTGGGCGGTGAAGATCTCCGAGGCCCAGGACGCGGTGGACGCGCGCCGTCAGGCGCTCAACTACGCCTTCGCGGTCAAGGCCGGACTGGGCGTGGAGATGGGCGTCGGCAAGCGGATGCTCACCGTCTTCGAGTCCAAGCCGGGCATGCTGCACGCGGCCATCACGGGCCTCCGGCCGGCCTGGCTGGCCTTCGCGCGGATCACCCGGGGATCGATGACGCTGGCCGACATGGTGCGTACGTACCCGCTGGCGCGCAAGGCGTTGCACCTGCTCGACGCCAGGCAGGCGCGCAGCCGGGGTGAGGGCCAGGTGCAGGGCCCGGGTCAGGTGCAGGGCCCGGGTCAGGGTGGTGCGAAGCCGGGGGCGGCGCAGGGCGAGACCTCGGACGCCGAGCCCGGCGGATCCCAGGGCTGACACCGGCGCCGGGGCCCGGGCCCGCTTCCCGGTGGGGGAGCGGGCGTGTGGAGCCGCGCGATGTGGCGGTCTTGCCGGATGTCCCGGCGAGGCCGTCGCCGTGTTTTCCGGAGCGTTTTCCGGGGCGACGCCGGGTCAGCGGGTGACCGTGATGCGGAAGACCGGGTGGTCGGGGGCGGCGGCCCGGAGCTCGGCCTCGGGGGAGTTCACGGTGACGCCGGCGAAGAACCGGTTGACCTCCCAGCCCCACTTCTTCAGGTACCCGCGCAGGACCACGGCCTGCTCGGCGGGGTCGGTGAGCTCCGTGGCGGTGAAGGTGCTGACCTTGCGGCCCAGGCGGAGCTCACCGCCGCCGGCGGCGCGCATGTTGCGCACCCACTGGGAGTGGCCGCGGGCCGAGACCAGGTACTGCACGCCGTCCTGCGTGTACGGGTTCACCGGGATCCGCTGCATCCGGCCGGACGTGCGGCCGCGCACCGACAGCTCCGCCGTGCCGGCCAGGCTGATGCCGAGGCGGGCGAGCCTGCCGAGGAGGGCGTTGAAGCGGATGCCGAGGGGGCTGCCCTGGATGTAGTAGGGCGTGGGCGTGTTCATGGCAGCCTCCAGGGCGTCGAGGAGAAGGTTGCGAGAGCACTGCTCTCGCTTGAGATCAGTGTGCACGGAGCGCCGATCCAAAGCAAGAGCAGTGCTCTCTGAATGGATCGGTGCTCCCTTTTTTGGGCACTGCTCTACCTGCGTGCCACACTGACCTCCATGAGCACCGTGCGAGGGGCCAGGGAACGGGCCCGCATCGAAGTCACCGCCGCCATCAAGGACGAGGCGCGCCGCGCGCTCGCGGCCGAGGGCGCGGCCAAGCTCTCGCTGCGCGCCGTCGCGCGCGAGCTGGGCATGGTCTCCTCCGCCCTCTACCGCTACTTCCCCAGCCGCGACGATCTGCTCACCGCGCTCATCGTCGACGCCTACAACAGCGTCGGCGCCGCCGCGGAGGCGGCCGACGCCCGTGCGCTCGCCGCCGCCGGAGCCGCCGCCGGCACGGCCGCCGCCGGCGGCACTCCCCGCGCCCGCTGGATCGCGGTCTGCGAGGCGGTCCGCGCCTGGGCGCTGGAGCACCCGCACGAGTACGCGCTGATCTACGGTTCCCCCGTTCCCGGCTACAGCGCCCCCGAAGACACCGTCGGCCCCGCCTCCCGCGTCGGCAACGCCCTCATCGGCATCCTCCGCGCCGCCTACGAGGGCCGCGGCCTCGCACTCCCGCCGCTCCCCGCCGAGCTGCGCCCCGAAGCCGTCCGGATGACCGAGGACTTCGCCGAAGGCCTGCCCCCGGAGGTCACCGCCGCCCTGGTCGCTTCCTGGGCGCAGCTCGTCGGGCTCGTCTCCTTCGAGCTGTTCGGCCAGTTCAACCGCGTCGTAGAGGACCGCGACGCGTTCTTCACGCACGCCGCCGGCCAGTTGGCGCACGGGGTGGGGCTGCCCGTCGTGTGAGGGCGAGGCGAAAGTTCGCTTGTCAGTTCCTCATACCGAAGCGGAGGATTCCGGCCTGGCGTGCCCGGCCTCCCGTCTAGTGTTCCTCGGGTTGCGCCCCCGCCGTCCCCGGCCTCCCCGCCGTCGCCCGAGGAGCAGTCATGACCCGCGCCGCGAAGGCCTTGTACGCCGTCGTCGCCACCCTGTTAGTGGCCGCACCGGCGCCCGCCGTCACCGCCTCGGCGACCTCGGGCCCGGTCTCCGCGTCCGCCGCGGGCCCCAATCCCGCCGTGGCCCCCGCCGTGACCCCGACTCCCCGGATACCCGGGGTCCGGGGCCTGGAGATAGCCGTCCCGGCGTACGTCTGGGCAGACGACCCGATGCTGGCCGACCTCACCGCCACCGGCCCGGCCGCCTCCGTCGTCGTCCTCAACCCCGGCAACGGCGACTCCCCGTTCGACGCCCCCTGGCAGGCCCGGGCCGACGCCCTGCGCTCCGGTACCACCGCCACCGGCGAGAAGACCAAGGTGCTCGGGTACGTCCACACCGACCACGGCAACCGGGACCTCGCCGCCGTCAAGGCCTCCGTGGACAACTATCTGAAGCCCGTCGACGGCGCGGACGGACGCCTCCACGTGGACGGCATCTTCTTCGACGTCGTCAGCCGCGACTGCGGCCCCGCCAACGCCCTCCGCGACCGCTACGCGGAGCTCCGCCGCTACGTCCAGGACACCATGGAGGCCATTGCCCCCAACGCCCCCGAGCTGGTCGTCAACAACCCCGGCACCGCCATCGCCGACTGCTACCTGGAGCCGGGCCACCGCACGGCCGACGTCTTCGTCACGTACGAGGACACGTACGCGGCCTACACGGGCGGCGGCTGGCTCGGCGGCAACGTGTTCAACGACCTCACCGGCTATCGCGCGGGCGCCGAACTCGACCCGAGCGGAACGGCGTTCTGGCACCTGGTCCACGACGTCCCGGACGCCCCCGCGATGCGCGCCACGCTCCGTACGGCCTTCGAGAGGGGTGCGGGCTACGCGTACGCCACCAGCGCGGAGATGCCGAACCCGTGGAACGCGCAGCCCAGTTGGAAGTACCGCGCCCAGACCACGTACGCGTCCTCCCTCGGCTGAGCACCGTGACGTGCCCTACTTGCGGTCGTCGTTCTCCGGGGGTCGGGAGAAGCGCCACAAGAGGTGCGTGACCCTGACCAGGAACACCGTTCCGGCCAGGGTGCCGCCCACCATCGCGAGGATCCGCGCGGTGGTGGGGGAGAGGTCGAAGGCCAGGGCGGGGCCGCCGTAGACCGCGGCGAAGGTGAGGGCGGCCGCGAAGGAGCCGCTGATGAACGCGTAGGCGATCTCGATGGTGATCGCGTCCCGGTCCGCCTGGCTGCGTCGCCCCATGCCCGCAGTGTCACAGCGCCCCGCGCCCCGCCACAAGGGCGCCCCGCCCGGCGTCGCGTCAGATCCCGGCCTCGTCCGCCCAGAGCCGTGCCAGCTCCGCGTCGCCGGTCACGCCCGGCCCGGTCAGCGGCAGCCGGTTCCAGAGCGCCGTGTACAGCCAGGCCGCCTCGCCGGTCAGCGTGCAGTCGGCCGCCTCGCCGTCGGTCCCGCCGTCGGCCCCGCCCCGCACCGTGCGGGCCGGGTCCTGCGACAGGTGTACGTTCCACACCGCGCCCGTGTCCGACGCCCGCACCCGCATCACCCGCGGCTCCGCCGTCCGCACCCGGCTCGTGGGCCGCGCGTGGAAGCCGGTCAGCAGCTCGTCCACCCCGTCGGCCGCGAACAGGGGCTCCACCGGCCCGAATGCCGCCCCCAGCGCCGCCTCCGCGTCCAGCCGGTGGACGGTGGTCTCATGGGCCTGGCGGCGCGCCCAGAACGCCAGCGGCGACGGCGGCGCCGTCGGTAGGAAGGTCCAGCAGTCCACGTCGGCCGGAGCTTCGCTCAGCGTCCGCACCAGCGCGGTGTGGCCCTCGCGGAACCAGGCCAGCAGCTCCGCGCCCGCCATGTCCGGTGCGTCCGGGAACGGCGCCCGCTCCGCCAGACCCTCCCTGATGTAACCGGCCGCCCAGCGGTGCACCGAACCGGTGTGCCGCAGCAGATCGGCGACGTCCCACTGGGGACAGGTCGGCACCGGGGCGTCCGTACCCGCCCGTTCGGCGGAGGAGGCGAGCAGCTCCCCCTCGCGGGCCAGGGTCTTCACATGTTCGATGATCTCCATATCCGGAGTTTGCCAGCCGGGACGCACAATGGACTCCATGGACGGCGAACTCTTCCCGCTCTTCCCGCTCGTCCCGCGCGAGCGCACCGAGATCGTCCCGGGCGCCGTGCACGTGCCCGACTGGCTCGGTCCCTCACGGCAGCGGGAGTTGCTGGACGCCTGCCGCTCCTGGGCCAGACCGCCCGCCGGGCTGCGCACCGTGCACACCCCGGGCGGGGGGACGATGACCGCCCGGCAGGTGTGCCTGGGGCTGCACTGGTATCCGTACGGGTACGCCCCCACCGCCGTGGACGGGGACGGGAACCCGGTCAAGCCGATGCCCGACTGGCTCGCGCGGCTGGGGCGGGAGGCGGTGGCCGCCGCCTACGGGGACACGCGGAGCCTCGATGACGGGAGCGGGTCCGGGTCAGGGCCCGGGTCCGGGCCCGCCGTGTACGACATCGCCCTGGTCAACTTCTACGCGGGCGACTCCCGCATGGGCATGCACCGCGACGCCGAGGAGCGTTCCCCGGCCCCGGTCGTCTCGCTCAGCCTGGGTGATTCCTGCCTCTTCCGCTTCGGCAACACGGCCTCGCGCGGGCGTCCGTATCAGGACGTTGAGCTGCGCAGCGGCGATCTGTTCGTCTTCGGCGGACCGGTCCGACGGGCCTATCACGGGGTGCCGAAGGTCCTGCCCGGCACCGCCCCGCCCGGACTCGGGCTGACCGGGCGGCTGAACATCACACTCCGGGTCGGCGGGCTCGGCTAACACCGGGCGTTCGCGGGGCTCCGGTCGTGCGAGGATCGCTGTCATGAACGGCAACGGGGCCCCGCCGCGGGTGGGGGATGTGACCACGGTGTCCGCCGGGACCGAGGGGACCGACGGGATCGAAGGGGCCGCCGCGTCGGCTGCCACCGGGCCCACCACGACGGCCGCGCCGACCGGCTCCGCGCCCACCGGCTCCGCGCGAACCAAGCTGGAGCGGGGCCGCGGCGCGCTCGGGCCGGCGCTGGAGCTCGTCCACACCGGTCGGGCCCCGACCCGCGCGGTCCTGACGGCCGAGCTCGGCGTCACCCGCGCCACCGCCGGAGCGGTGGCCGCCGAGTTGGAGGCGCTCGGCCTGATCCGGGTCGACTCCCGCCCCGGCGGGGCCGGCGGAGCCCAGGGCCGTCCCTCGCACCGGCTCTCCGTGGACGAGAACGGCCCGGTGGCGCTCGCCGCGCAGGTGCACTCGGACGGGTTCCGGGCCGCCCTGGTCGGTCTCGGCGGCCGGATCGTGGCCACCGCCCCCGGCCGGGTGCCGGTCTCGGCCGACCCGGCGCAGGTGCTCCGCGCGGTCGTCGAAGCGGGCGCCGCGCTGCTCGCGGAGACCGGGCGGCGCTGCGTGGGCGCCGGCCTCGCGGTGCCCTCGGCGGTCGCGGAGCCGGAGGGCACGGCGCTGAACCCACTGCACCTGGCGTGGCCGGCGGGCTCTCCCGTACGGGCCATCTTCGCCGAGTGCGTGAAGGCCGCCGGGATCGACGGACCGGCGCTGACCGGCAACGACGTCAACCTCGCCGCGCTCGCGGAGCACCGGCACGGCGCGGGCCGCAGCGCGCAGCACCTGCTGTGCGTGGCCACCGGCCACCGCGGGGTCGGCGGCGCGCTCGTGCTGGACGGCCGCCTGCACAGCGGGAGTTCGGGCCTGGCCCTGGAAGTCGGCCACCTCACCGTGAATCCGGAGGGGCGCCCCTGCCACTGCGGCAGCCGCGGCTGTCTCGACGTGGAAGCCGACCCGCTGGCCTTCCTCACCGCGGCCGGGCGCACCCCCGGCCCCGAGGTGTCGCTGCTCCAGCAGGCCCGGGACCTGCTGCGCGAGGAGTACGCGGAGCCCGGGGTGCGGGCGGCCACCGAGGAGCTCATCGACCGGCTCGGCCTGGGCCTCGCCGGGCTCGTGAACATCCTGAACCCGGACCGGATCATCCTCGGCGGGCTCCACCGCGAGCTGCTCCACGCCGATCCCGAGCGGCTGCGCGCGGTGGTCGCGGACCGCAGCCTGTGGGGGCGCAGCGGAGGCGTGCCGATCCTGCCCTGCACGCTCGACCACAACAGCCTGGTCGGAGCCGCCGAGCTGGCGTGGCAGCCGGTCCTGGACGACCCGCTCGGGGCCCTGGGGGCGGCGGCCTGACACCCGCGCGGCGCCTGGGGCGGGCTCCGACGGCCGGCCGGAGCCCTACCCGGGCCGGACGCCGACCGAGGCGGCCACCGGCAGGCCCGCGGACACGGGCTCGGGGGGAACGGCGGCGGACGGGGCCGGGGCAAGGCTCCGTACGGGCTTCTCGGCCAGGTGCGCCGGACGGGGCGTCAGAGCCGCCGGGTCCGGTGCGGCGCGCAGGGAGAACCACACCAGCTTGCCCGGGGTGTCGGCCCGGTGCCGGGCCCCCCACGCTTCGCTGACGGCCGCCACGAGCGCGAGACCGCGTCCGGAGGTCTCCAGCGCGTCGGCCTCCCAGACCTCCCCGGCGCCGGCGTCGGTGTTGTCGGCCTGGGCCTCGGCCCCGGCCCCGGCCGTCGCCCGCAGGACGGGCAGGCGGGGATCGCTGTCGTAGACCGAGACGGTCAGGCGGCCGAGGCGGAACTCGATCTCGACCGTGCAGGTCTTGTCCGGCTGCGCGTGGCGGTGGACGTTGCTGAGCAGTTCCGTCACGCCGAGCGCAGCCCGGTCTATGAGCGGATCGAGCTGCCAGTGGCGCAACTGCGCGGAAACGATTCGGCGGATCTGTCCGATCCGCAAGGGCAAGGCCTGCAGTTCGACGACGCAGTGCCTGCGGGAATGACTGATCACGGCTGCGACTCCCCGACATCAGTGTTACGGGTGCTGCACCCTCGGTGACGCCTCCCCAGGGTCACCCACTGTGGGCCCGCGTGCAACCGAACGCGATCGAAAGTGATTCGCATGGATACCCAAAGCGACTGTTTGTGCAGGTGAGGGGGGTACATTGCGAATGCGGGAGCGGAGAGACGCACGCTGCGCAAGAGGCATGTGATGCACACGAGACGCGGGCCGGGCGCCCGCCGAGCACTCGGGACATCGGGACATACGAAGGAGCACGGCGCATGAGCACCACCACCGGTACGACTGCCACGACCATCGACGTCGACCGCAGTGACGCGGACTACCGCGCCTGGCTGAAGGAAGCCGTCCGCAAGGTGCAGGCGGACGCCAACCGCTCCGCCGACACCCACCTGCTGCGCTTCCCGCTCCCCGAGGCCTGGGGCATCGACCTCTACCTCAAGGACGAGTCCACCCACCCGACGGGCTCGCTCAAGCACCGCCTCGCCCGTTCCCTGTTCCTCTACGCCCTCTGCAACGGCTGGATCCGCCCCGGCCGCCCCGTCATCGAGGCCTCGTCCGGTTCCACGGCGGTCTCGGAGGCCTACTTCGCCAAGCTGATCGGCGTCCCGTTCATCGCGGTGATGCCGCGTACGACGAGCCCCGAGAAGTGCCGGCTCATCGAGTTCCACGGCGGCGAATGCCACTTCATCGACGACTCGATGAAGATGTACGAGGAGTCGGCGGAGCTCGCGGCGCGGACCGGCGGACACTACATGGACCAGTTCACGTACGCGGAGCGGGCGACGGACTGGCGCGGCAACAACAACATCGCAGAATCGATTTACCAGCAGCTGCGCCTGGAGCGGTTCCCCGAGCCCGCGTGGATCGTGGCCACGGCCGGCACCGGCGGCACCTCCGCGACCATCGCGCGCTACGTGCACTACATGCAGCACGACACCCGCATCTGCGTCCCGGACCCGGAGAACTCCTGCTTCTTCGACGGCTGGACGAACAACGACCCGCACGCGACCAGCGATTGCGGATCGCGCATCGAGGGCATCGGCAGGCCCCGCATGGAGCCGAGCTTCGTCCCCGGCGCCATCGACCGGATGATGAGGGTCCCGGACGCGGCGAGCGTCGCGGCGTGCCGCGCGCTGGAGGCCGCGATCGGCCGCAAGGCGGGCGGTTCCACCGGCACCGGCGTGTGGAGCGCGTTGAAGATCATCTCGGAGATGGTGGCGGAGGGCCGCACGGGCAGCGTCGTCACCCTGCTCTGCGACCCGGGCGACCGCTACCTCGACAAGTACTACTCCGACGAGTGGCTGGCGGGGCAGGGTCTCGACGTCGCCCCGTACCTGGAGACGATCGACACCCTCCTGGCGACCGGGGTGTGGACCGAGCCCGCCGCCTGACGGCCCGTGGCCCTGGCCCGGGTTGATCCAAGGTGGTTACGCTGTGCGGACTTTGGGTGCGGCGAGGGGCGGGGAGCCATGGCGGAGATCGTGGACGGCGCGGGGACCGGCGGCGCCGGCAGCGGTACGGGGGGCGGCGGTGTCGGCGGCGGCGGTCGCGAAGGCGCGGGCGGGGGCGGGTCGTTGGCCTGCCCCCGGTGCGGCCGGGAGGACCGGGTGCGGGGCGTGGCCGCCGCGTACCTCCGGGCCAAGGCCGAGCTCAAGGAGGAGAC
Organism: Streptomyces sp. NPDC059443; assembly: GCF_042750105.1. Taxonomy (NCBI): domain Bacteria; kingdom Bacillati; phylum Actinomycetota; class Actinomycetes; order Kitasatosporales; family Streptomycetaceae; genus Streptomyces; species Streptomyces sp. NPDC059443. Next base: position 52,910 of record NZ_JBHYVM010000007.1, read on the forward strand.
CGGCAGCGGCGAGGACGCGAAGACCACGACCCGCCAGGAGAACTCCGCACTGAGCAAGGCCCTCTCCGTCGCCCCGACCGAACCGGACTCCAATATGGGATGTTGGGGGGCGGTGCTCCTCCTGGTGGCGGTCGGAGCCTTCGTGTGGGGCGCGATCGAGGGCAAGTGGTTCGACACCGAGACGGCGGTGCGGTTCGTCCCCGGGACCGCGTCCGACGGATCCTCGCTCGGCGTCACCTCCGGGGCCTACCTGGGCTGGATCTCCGGCACCGCGCTGGTGATCGGCGTCCTCCTCATGGCCCTGTCCGGCCGGGCCCTGCGGGCCTGGCGGCGCCGGACCGAACCGGGCCGGGCGGCCGCCGACCGGGTCTGGTCCGAAGCCTGGTACTGCGACCGGTGCGGCACGGTCCACTTCTCCGGCGAACGGGCCATGAGCCTCCAGGAGTTCCGGGTCCGCGTCTGGTCGGCGGGCGGCTACGGAGACCTCGCCGTGAGGCATCCCGCGATCTGATCCGTGACAGGGCCGGCCTCCTTCCGGCCGCCCACCGGCCCTCTTCCGGCCGCCTACTGATCCGCTCCGCGCCGATCCGCCAGCCGGCGGTCCAGGGTGCGGACCGCCGTGCGGAAGGAGTGCCCGAGGCCCGGACGGGCGGCGGCGAGGGCGAAGCGGAAGGCGGCCGGGCCGTCCGCGGTGAAGGTCCACCGGATGTGCGTGCCGGTGCCGGCGGGGGTGAGGCGCCAGTCCTCCAGCAGGGCACGTACGCCGGGGACGTTGGTCTCGTCGACCCGGTACGCGTAGCGCTGCTCCGGATCCGCGGCCATGATCGTCTCCTGGAAGCGGACCCCGCCCATCAGCCTGATCTCGCGCCCCGCGCCGCCCTGCGTGGGCCGGGCCAGGGTGACCGCCCTGAACCAGCTCGACCAGCCCTCGACCTCCTCGGCCAGCGCCCGGTACACGGCCTCGGGCCCCGCAGTGCTCCGGGCGGTGAAGGACAGGCGGACCGGGGCGTCTTCGAGGAAATCCAGCCCTACCGGGCGGAGTCGGCGAGTCATGGCGGTACTCCCAAGGTCGGTGGGGCGTGCGGCGCGAAGGTGAGGCAGTCACCCTAGCTGGCGGGCCGTCAGATGTCCGCCGGCGGGGTGGCATACCCGTTTCCCGGACCCGGCGACAACCTGGACAATGCGTGCATGCTTATCAGAGCAGCGCACATCGACGAACTGCCCCTCCTCCAGGACATCGAGAGGGCCGCCGGTGAATGCTTCCGGGCCATCGGCATGCCGGAGATCGCCGACGACGAACCGCTCCCGCTCGATGAACTCCTCGGCTACCGGCAGGCCGGGCTGGCCTGGGTCGCGGCCGACGGGACGGGCAAGGGCACACCGGTCGGCTATCTCGTCGCCGACCGGGTGGACGGGAACCTCCACGTCGAGCAGGTTTCGGTGCATCCGGACAGCGCCCGCCGCCGCATCGGGCGCGCCCTGCTGGAACACCTCGCGGGGCGGGCCGCCGCGGAATCCGTCCCCGCGCTGACGCTCACCACCTTCACCGACGTCCCGTGGAACGCCCCTTACTACGTCCGCTGCGGCTTCCGCACCCTCGGCGAGAGCGCCCTGGGGCCCGGACTGCGCGAGATCCGCGACCGGGAGGCCGGACACGGCCTCGACCGCTGGCCCCGGGTGTGCATGCGCCGGGACCTGTGAGCGGTGGGCGGAAGCCCCCTCCCGTCAGACCGACGGTGCCGGCACCACCGGCACCACCGGCACCAGCGGCAACTCCGGCAGGTCCGCCGGGAACAGCAGGGTGAGATCGTCCGTACTCGGCTCCGACAGCTGCGCCACCCGCCCCGCGTGCCGTTCGACCATCGACTCGAAGGTCTGGCGGGCGGTGCGGCCGTTGCCGAAGGCCGGACCCTTGGGCAGATCGGTGAAGTACGCCAGCAGCGCCTCGGAGGTCTTCTCCCCGAGCCGGTACTCGTGCTCCTCCGTCTGCTGCTCCACGATCCGCAGCAGTTCCTCCGGCCCGTAGTCCCCGAAGGTGATGGTCCGGGAGAAGCGCGAGGCGACGCCCGGGTTGACGGTCAGGAAGCGGTCCATCTCGGCCGTGTATCCGGCGACGATCACCACCACCGCGTCCCGGTGGTCCTCCATCAGCTTCACCAGGGTGTCGATCGCCTCGCGCCCGAAGTCGCGGCCCGAGTCCTCGGGCGCCAGCGCGTACGCCTCGTCGATGAACAGCACCCCGCCGCGCGCCCGGTCGAAGGCCTCCTGGGTGCGGATCGCCGTGGACCCGATGTGCTCGCCGACCAGGTCCACCCGGGAGACCTCCACCAGGTGGCCGCGCTCCAGCACGCCGAGGGAGGCCAGGATCTCCCCGTAGAGCCGGGCCACGGTGGTCTTGCCGGTGCCGGGGGAGCCGGTGAAGACCAGATGGCGGCGGACGGAGGCGGCCTTGAGGCCCGCCTGCTGCCGCCGCCGGCCCACCTCGATCATGTCGGTGAGCGCGCGGACCTCGCGCTTGACGCTGTCCAGCCCCACCAGCGCGTCGAGCTGCCCGAGGACCTCGCCGGAGCCCCGCCCGGCCGGGGCAGGTCCGTCGGTGGCCGGGTCCGGCTCGTCGGCCGGGCGCGGGGCCGGCACCCGATCCGCCGCGGACCACTGCGCTACGGGGCTCTGCGCGGCCGTGACCGTACGGATCCCCGCGCGCTCCCCGGTCGCGGCCGCCCCCGAGGCCGATTGGGCGGCGAGCCGCGGCCCCGACTCGTCGCTCGTGCAGTCCTCGGCGACCGGGCCGTCCTCCGCGAACTCGTAACCCCCGCGCGCCGAGCGCTCGGTGTGGCAGCGGCTCAAGGTGGTGCGGCAGCCGTCGATCACGTGGAACCCGAAGCCGGAGCTGCCCGTGACCCGGCACGCCGTGAAGGTGCCGCGGCCGCCCGCCGACACGTAGAACCCGGCCTCGGCGGGGGAGGTGACCGTGCACCGCTCCAGTACCGGATCGGCGCCCTTGGTGACGATCACACCGGTCTGGACGGAGTCGATGGTGCAGTTGGCGAGGGTGCCGCCGCTGCCGTGGTCGCGGAACCAGGCCCCGGTCGCGGCTTCCCGGATCCGGCAGTCGTCCAGCTGGGCCGTCGCCCCGTCGCTCACCGAGACCGCGGTGTTGCGCACCTGGGAGAGGTCGCTGTCGACGACATCGGCGCGCGAACCCCGGTCCAGGACGAACAGCGCGTCCGGCACGTCGTGGACCCGGCAGGAGTCCAGTGAGGCGCTGGCGCCGTCGCTGATCCAGACGGCGGGATAGTCGCCCGTGCTGTCGTGGATCTCGCAGGACTCGGCGATCACCCGGGTGCCCGGATCCCACACGGACAGGCCGTTGCGGCCGAAGCGGCGCACGGTGGTGCGGCTGAGCGTGAGCACCGACCGGGAGCGCAGGTCCACCGCGTTCTCCGGGATGTCGTGGATGTCGCAGCCGGCGAGGGTGAGCACGGCGTCCGTGTCGAGGGTGACCCCGTCGGCGGAGGTGCGGTGGACCGAGCAGTCGGTGAGCACCGCGCTGGCCCGCGCGGCGATCTGCACGCCGGCGCCCTTGATCTCGTAGACCTCGCAGCCCAGCGCCTCCAGGCCCGAACCCTCGCCGGTCACCCCGATGCCCGCGCCCGTGGCGTGGTGGATCCGGCAGCGCTCCAGCCGGGGGCGGCCGCCGCCGCGCACCGAGACCCCGGCCTGCCCGGCGGCCACGACCTCGCACTCTTCGAACACCCCGCCACCGCCGTCCAGTACGGCGATCCCGACCCCGGCCGGATTCTCCACCGTGCAGCGGCGCACCAGCGGCCGGGCCCCGCTGCCGCGGACCTCGATGCCGGCCGCGGACCGGGTGCTCACCCGCAGGTCGGTGAGCTCGGGGGAGCCGTCCTCGACGAGCAGCGCGGGTGCCGTCCGGTCCTGGCCCTCCAGGTGCAGGTCCTGGACCACGGCCGAGGCGCGGACGGTCAGCGCGACCCCGTCGAGCGGAGCGATCCGCACCGAGCCCACCGCGCCCTCCGGACCGCGCAGGGTCACCGCGTGGTGGAGCACCAGGTTCTCCCGGTAGGTGCCGGGGGCGATGGACAGGACGTCCCCGTCACCCGCCACGGCCAGCGCGGCGGTCAGCGTCGGATACTCACCGGAGCGGCGCCGCCACCGCGAAGACCCGCCGTGCGTCACCTGGACCGTGCCCTGAGCCATGGTGCTGTCGTGCCCCCACCCTCGTGTTCGCGTGTTCCGTTGCGCGTGTTCGCCTTCCCGCGCCGCTGTCTGCAGAGACAGACGGTCGAGACCGTGGCGACGGTTCCGGCCGCCCCACCGTAGCGCGCGCGGGGCCGGTGAGTTGCCAGGTCAGCTGCCCGCGCCCGCCCGACCCCAGTCGGGTCCCGCCGCGGCCCAGGCGCGGTCCAGCCGTATGTACCGCCGATGCATGAGCCTTCGTACGACCAGGCGGCGGACCGTCTCCACCAGTCCGGCGATGCCGAGGGCCGCTGCCAGGCCCGCCATCCCCGCGTGGAAGCTCGCGGAGGACGGGTCCAGGGGCTGCCCGACCAGCCGGCCGTGCGTATCGGTCCATATCCGGAACCGGTCGCCGGTATGCGGCGGTTCCTCCGCGGCCGGCACCGCGCCCTGGTGGCTGCTGCCGTCGGGAGCGGTCCACGAAGCGACGATCTGCGTGCGCTGCGGGGCCTGCCGCTGCGCCGCCGGATCGACGGCCGCACCCACGGGGGCATCCGGGGCCGGCCGGACCACCACCGCCGGCACGAGGTACCGCTCCTGCCGCTGTTCGCGCGCGGCCCGCTGCAGGGTCCCGTCCACCCGCAGGCCGGCGGCGCAGCCGATGGCCGGAGCCACCAGCAGAACACACACCAGCGCGGCGAACGCCACCCACGCCTCGAAGAGATCAGTCTGCCGGCGCAACGGATTGCGCCGCCAACGCCACACACCCAATGCTGTCCGCACGGTCCGGCTCCCCCAACTTGTGCCAGTCTCCGTCTGCCTGCCGTTCCAGCCTCCCGCATGCCCCGATCGTGCGCATTCCGGGACTCGCGAGACTTGTGTCACCCGATCCGGTACATGTCGATGGACGAAGCAGAGCCCTCGCCCGCATCCCCGCACCCGCTCGGCCCTCCTCGCACCTTTCTCCCAGCTTCCCCGTACGTCTCGAATGCTCCAACGGGCAGGTCGCGGTGGTTGGTTCCAGGGATTTCGAAGAGCCCCCCGAACGTGTCATTCCGCCGTTCGTTCCGCTCTCCGTCGCCCCGTTCGTCAGTCCGTGACGCGGACCTCGTCGCCCACGCGAACCGTGCCCAGCCGCACCGGCACCAGCTGCCGTCCGAAGGCCAGCGACCTTCCGATCCGACGGTGCCTGGCCAGGGTCTTCAGGGGCTCTTTCCCCCGCTCCGCCGTCGCCTGGTCGGTGGTCGTGACGACGCAGCGCCCGCATTCGCGCACCCCGCGGAAGACGGCGTCGCCGATCTCGATGCGCCGCCAGTCGTCCTCGGCCCACGCCTCGGCACCGGAAACGACCACATTGGGGCGGAAACGGTTCATCGGGAGCGGCCCCTCGCCCGGGTGGTCCCCCCGCGCTATCAGCGAGTTGAGGGCGTCCAGCGAAGCGAGGGTGGTGATCAGCAGCGGATAGCCGTCGGCGAGGCTCACGGTCTCACCGGGCAGCGCGTAATCCGGATCCACGGGCCGACGTACGGCCGGGTCGTCCATGTGCACCAGGTGCGCCGGTACTCCGAGGTACGCGCCGAACCAGTCGGCCGCCGCGCGCGCCGCGACCACGGTTTCGATCTTCTTCCCGAACAGCGTCACCGGTTCCAGCGGCCCAGGCTCCGGTACCTCCACCGTCAGGTCCGCCATGCCCGGCGCCGACAGAGCGATCCCGCCGCCCCCCAGCGGACGGGCGCTCGCCAAGGCCAGCCTCGGCTGCTGGCGTTGGGTGATGACCGTGCCCTCGCCGTCCACCACCGCCCATCGGCGGTCACCGGACAGCCCCCAGGGCTCCACGGCCACCTCGTCGGGAGCTGTCCCCGCTACCGACTTGACGGGATGGACGTGGAGCGCCTGGACATACATGTTCGACATGAGGGCATATTGCCAGCCGCCCTCGGGGCCTCCGCGAAGACCTCCGCGCCGCGGGTCAGTAGCCGCGCCCCTGCGGCTGGTACGGGCGGCCGTACGGATCCTCGTACGAGGCGGCCGGGACCGGTGCGGGCTGCGCCTGCATCGGACGCGGCGCCGCCGGGCGCATGGCCTCGTAGCCGGTGCCCATGGCGGCCGGGCGGGGCTGCTGCGGCTGGGGCTGGGGGACGTACCCCGAGCGGGCCGCGAACGGCTGCGGCGGGATGTACGGGGCGGGCGCCTGCTGGAGCGGCATCTGCTGCTGCATCTGCTGGTACGCCGGCTGCTGCGGCGCGCCCTGCTGCTGGTACTGGTACCCGTACGCCGGGACGGGCTGGTGCTGCTGCGACACGGCCGGCGGGAGCGCGGCCGGCAGGGCGGGCAGCGCGGACGGGAGGGCCGGCAGGTACCCACCGCTCGAATAGCCCGAACTCGGGGAGTCGTAGGCGGCAGGGACGCGGATCGGAGCGATCTGCGGGGTGCCGCGTTCGGCGACGAGGGAGTCGTAGATGGGGGTGTCCGGGAAGGAGGGCGCGGAGTAGTAACCGCCGCCATAAGTGGAGCGGGGGGAGGTCATGGGACCTAAGTTAAGCCCACGACTTCACCGGGTCCATAGCGAGGTGCCCCCAACACCGCCCTGACCTGCATATTCGCAGGTCAGGGCCACAGCTTTCACTTCACGTTCACGTGCACGATTCGCCACTTGCGCCCCGTCTTCGTCCTACTCGTACTCGCCGGTTGGCCGGTGCACCGATGTGGGGCCGGATGCCCGCCGGCCGCGCACCGACTCCGCGCTGACAGAGCGTCACAACGCGGTGACCTCGGATGACATGGTTTCGGGTGGGGACGACCGGTTTCAGGCGTCGCCGGGGCGGGCATAGGTACGGCCTTTCCATGACGCCCCGCGTCCGCGGTAGTGCTGCACGGCCGAGTCGACGGTCATCAGGAGGTAGAGCAGCGCGGTGAGCGGAAGCAGCGGCGCGAGGGCGGGCGGCTGCCGGTAGTACCGCAGCATCGGCAGGTAGGTGACGGTCATCAGCAGCCAGGCCAGACCGCCGGCCCAGGCGACGGCGGGCCTCCCGACCGTGAGGCCCCCGAGGCCCCCGAGGCCCCCGAGGCCCCCGAGGCCCCAGAGGAGGGCGGCCGGCGGCACGAGGTAGACGAGGACCAGCCCGGCCACCGTCCCGGCCAGCAGTGCGGGCTGGTGGCGGAGTTGGGCGTAGGCGCTGCGCGAGACCATCCGCCACAGGTCGGCGAGGGAGTCGTACGGGCGCACGCTGTCGACCCGCTCCGCGAGGCCGAGCCAGATCCGCCCGCCGGTGCGCTGGACCGCGCGGGCGAGGGAGACGTCGTCGATGACGGCCTGACGGATCGAGTCCGGCACCCCGGCCCGTACGGCCGCCTCGGTGCGCAGCAGGACGCAGCCGCCGGCGGCGGCCGCGGTCCGGGCGGTCGGGTGGTTGATCCAGCGGAAGGGGTAGAGCTGGGCGAAGAAGTACACGAAGGCGGGAACGATCAGCCGCTCCCACGCGCTGACGGCGCGCAGCCGGGCCATCTGAGAGACCAGGTCGAGACCGGCGGTCGTGGCCGCGGCGACCAGCTCGCGCAGGCTGTCCGGCTCGTGGGCGATGTCGGCGTCGGTGAGGAGGAGGTAGACGGGGGGTGGGGTGGAGGGGGCGGACGGGTCCGACCGGGCGGGGGCCGGGGTCACGGCGTGGGCGATGCCGTGCCGGAGCGCCCAGAGCTTGCCGGTCCAGCCGGGGTCGGGATCGCCGGGGGAGAGGACGGTGAGGGGGAGCCCGGGATGCGCGTCGGCGAGCCGGCGGGCGAGGGCGGCGGTGCCGTCCGAACTCCCGTCGTCGACCAGGATGACCTCGGCCTCGCCGGGGTAGTCCTGCGCGAGCAGCGAGGGCAGGCTCAGCGGCAGGACCGCGGCTTCGTCCCTGGCCGGGACGATGATCGCGACGGACGGCCAGTGGGCGGGTGCGTGCCGGGGAGGCAGCCGGGTGTCGGTCCGCCAGAACATGCCTTGGCCGAAGGTGAGCCAGAGCCAGACGGCGAGCGAGACGCAGGCGGCGACGAGGAGGGGACCCATCCCGGCAGTGTGCCGCGCGGAGCGGGCTGCGGCGGGCGGGGACACCGGCCAGTCGGGGCATTGACGGTTTCCCGCGCACCACGGGTCGGCCGGGACGGCGGGCGGGGCGAGATCTGCGAGATCCGAAGGGTGCCGGCGGCTGCCCCCGGCGTCGGCGAACACCTCGTTTGACCCTCCGCGCTCGTGGCGCTCGCGGTGCCGTCGGCCCTGGGCCGGCGGGGGCATCGATTAAGGTGACCAAGTGAAGATCGCCCTCATGGACTCCGGCATCGGCCTCCTCGCGGCGGCCGCCGCGATGCGGCGGCTACGGCCGGACGCCGAGCTGGTGCTGTCGTGCGACCCCGACGGGATGCCCTGGGGTCCGCGGACCCCTCAGGACCTGACCGGGCGGGCGCTCGGCGTCGCGCGCGCCGCCGCCTCGCACCGGCCGGACGCGCTGATCGTGGCCTGCAACACCGCCTCCGTCCACGCGCTGCCCGCGCTGCGCGCCGAGCTGGAGCCCCTGATCCCGGTCATCGGAACCGTGCCGGCGATCAAGCCCGCCGCGCTCGCCGGGGGGCGGGTGGCGATCTGGGCCACCCCCGCCACCACCGGCAGCCCCTACCAGCGCGGGCTCATCCGTGACTTCGCCGACGGGGCGCGGGTCACCGAGGTGCCCTGCCCCGGGCTGGCCGACGCCGTCGAGGCCGCCGACGAGGCCGCCGTCGTACGGGCCGTCGCCGCGGCCGCTGCGCTGACCCCGGCCGACGTCACCGACGTGGTGCTCGGCTGCACGCACTACGAGCTGGTCGAAGCCCCCATCCGGGCCGCCCTCGCGACGCGCACCGGTGGCGCCCGTCTCGTCTTCCACGGCTCCGCCGAGCCCGTCGCCGTGCAGGCGCTGCGCCGCCTCGGCGCCCGGCCCGAACCGGGCCTGCCGCGCACCGGCAGCCTGACCGTCCTACTCAGCGGCCGTCCGGGCGCCCTTCCGGAAGCCGCCCTTGAGTACGCCGAAGGCCGGCTGCTTGCCGGTCAGAACGCGGCCGTCGGGGGATGACCCCGATGAGCTCCGACCGCACGGCCGAACTGCTCCCCCGGGGACACGTCCGGGCCGGTCAGCAGCCCTGACCCCGCCCCGGGCCGCCGGGCTCTGCTACGGCGCCGCCCGCCTCCGCGAGGCGCCGGGCCAGGTCGCGTAGATCGGCCGCGTCCAGGGTCTGGTCCGCGAAGCCCGGCAGGGGGACGTGCAGCGGGGCGGTCCAGGCGTCCGGGATCGCCGCCTGCCCGTAGTGGGCCCCGGCCAGGGTGCCGGTGACCGCGGCCACCGTGTCGGTGTCGCCGCCCAGGTCCACGGCGGCCCGTACGGCATCCGCGAAGCCGGTCGTGGTGCGCAGCGCCCACACCGCCGAGCCCAGGCAGGGCCAGACCGCCCCGTTGAACTCGGTGGCGAGCTCCGGATGCCAGTCCGGAGCGAGGATCCGGGCGTACCGCTCGCGGTGGTCCGGATGTACGGCCTCCAGCGTCGCGGGAAGCGCGGCCAGCGGATCGGTTCCGTCCAGGGCCACCCGTACAAGATCGTGCAGGACGGCCGTACCCTCCCAGGCGGCCCGGTCCCCGTGGGTGAGCGCCGCGATCCGCCGGGCGGCGTCCATCGTCGCGGTCCGCCCCGACGGTGCGAAGTACACCGCGGAGGTCGAGGCCCGCATCAGGGAACCGTTGCCCGCCGCCCGGACGTTCGTCTGGAAGTGCAGGGCCGCCGCCAGGTCCCAGGCGTCGCCGCTCGTCAGCACGTCCTCCGTCTGGAGCCCGATGTCCTTCGGATCCCCGGCAGCCCAGCGCCGGAACCGGTCGAAGACGTCCGGCAGCGAGAGCCCGCCGCACTCCAGGAGGGATTCGCCGACCAGCACCGCCATCTGCGTGTCGTCGGTCGCCTCGCCCGGATCCCAGCCGCCGCCCCCGCGCATCTCCTCGCCGCGCGCACTCAGCTGCCCGGCGGGGCCGAACTCGTAGGGCGCGCCGAGCGCGTCACCGGCCGCCGAGCCGAGCACGGCTCCCACGGCGCGGTCGAGCCGGGTGGTGGTCATAGGTTCCTCCTCGTGCCCGTGCGGTTCGGGGCGAACGTGCGTCTGAGCGGGAGCAGGAGCAGGAGCATACGGAGTCCGCAGGCCGCCCGTGAGGGCGTCCAGGCCGACCGCGTCGGGCTTCCGCCCGGTTGGGCCGTGCCGCCGAAGGTCGGTGGCGTACATGCGGAACGTGAGTACGCTGCTACACATGACGGTTCACCCCCCGGGTCCGCTCTGGACGGGCCGGGCATCAAACCGCGTGCAGTGGCTGCTCGCCGGGGCCGGTGCGGCCTGCCTGGCGCTCGGCGTCGAGCTCGCCGTCGACTACGCCTGGGACGCGGGCATCGTCGCGCTCCTCATGGCGGTGATCGGCTGTCTCGCCGTGGGCCTGCTCATCCTCTTCGGCACCCTGGCCTTCGTCCACGTGGCCGTCACCGTGGACGCCGAGGTGATGGAGGTGCGCTGCGGGCACATCGGGCTGCCCCGCCGGAAGATCCGGCTGGCCGAAGTGACGTCCGCCGAGTTCCTGCCCCGCATCACCCCCCAGCAGTGGGGCGGCTGGGGCTATCGCTGGCGCCCCGAGAAGGGGACCGCCGTCATCGTGCGGCGCGGCGAGGGCCTGGAACTGAGGCTCGGGGACGGCAAGCTCTTCACCGTCACCGTGGACGACGCCGAGAACGCGGTACGCGTCATCCGCACCCATCTGCGCGCCCTCGCCCACTGAGCCGTCCACCCGCACGGTCAACCGGCACAGCCCGCCCGCACAGCAGGGGGACGTACACTCCGCCAGATGAGCAGCAGTGCGACCCGCGCGGCGGGGAACGAGCCCCCGAAGCCCGCCGACCCCAGCAAGGCGGGACCGGAAGTGGAACCGGAAGCGGAATCCGGAGCGGAAGTCGAAGCGGAACCCGGATCGGAACCCGGATCGGGCCGCCTCCGGCGGTGGGGCGGGCGGCTGAAGCGGCCCGCGCTCGCCGTCGGCTCCGGCGTGCTCCTCTACCTCAGCTTCCCGCCCCGCCCCCTGTGGTGGCTGGCCCCCTTCGCCCTCGCCCTGCTCGGCTTCTGCCTGTACGGGCGCCGCGCGCGGGCCGGCTTCGGTCTGGGCCTCCTGCACGGACTCGCCTTCCTGCTGCCGCTGCTCGTCTGGACCGGCGAGGGCGTCGGCCCGGTCCCGTGGCTGGCCCTCGTCGCCCTCGAATCGGTCCTGATCGGACTCACGACCCTGGGGATCGCCCTCGTCAGCCGGCTTCCCGGCTGGCCGCTGTGGGGCGCCGCCGTCTGGATCGCCGGCGAGGCGCTGCGAGCCCGCGCCCCCTTCGGCGGTTTCTCCTGGGGCAAGCTCGCCTTCGGCCAGCCCGAAGGGGTCTTCCTGCCGCTCGCCGCGCTCGGCGGCACCCCGCTGCTCTCCTTCGCCGTGGCCCTGTGCGGATTCGGGCTCTACGAGGTCGTGCGCGTCGGCGCGGACACCCGCCGGGCCACCGCCGCGCTGCTCGCCGCCACCGCGGTGGCCGTCCCGCTCGCCGGGGCACTCGCGGCCCGGCCGCTGGTGTCGGACGCGGCCGAGGACGGCACCGTCACGGCCGCCGTCATCCAGGGCAACGTTCCGCGGGCGGGCTTCGACTTCAACGCCCAGCGCCGCCAGGTCCTGGACAACCACGCCAACCGCACGCTCCAGCTCGCCGAGGACGTCAGGCTCGGCAAGGTGGCGAAGCCGGACTTCGTCGTCTGGCCGGAAAACTCCTCCGACATCGACCCGTTCGCCGAGCCCGATGCCTACACGGTGATCGACAACGCCGTCAGGACCATCGGGGTTCCCGTCGCGATCGGCTCCGTACTGGTCCCGGAGACGGGCCCGCTGCGCAACACGATGATCCTGTGGGACCCGGTCAAGGGCCCCGTCGACACCTACGACAAGCGCAAGATCCAGCCCTTCGGCGAGCGCATCCCGATGCGGTCCTTCGTCCGGCTCTTCAGCTCCGACGTGGACCGGGTACGGCGCGACTTCGGCCCCGGCAAGGAGCCCGGCGTCTTCGACATGGGGGGCAGCGGAGTCGGCATGGTCACCTGCTACGAGGCCGCCTTCGACGACGCCGTCCGCTCCACCGTCCAGGCGGGCGCCCAGGTCATCGCCGTGCCCAGCAACAACGCCACCTTCGGCCGCACCGAGATGACCTACCAGCAGCTCGCCATGGACCGGGTCCGGGCCGTCGAGCACAGCCGGACCGTGCTGGTCCCGGTCACCAGCGGGGTCAGCGCCGTCATCCGCCCCGACGGCACCGTCGTCAGTCAGACCGAGCTGTTCACCGCCGACGCCCTGGTCGAGAAGATCCCGCTGCGGTCGAGCCAGACCCCGGCCACCCGCTTCGGGCCGCTCGCCGAGTACCTCCTGCTGGCCGTCGCCGCCTTCGGACTCGGCTGGACGCTCGTCCGCCGGATCGGCAGGGCCTCGTAGGGGCGGAGGCCTCGTAGGGTCGGGGGATGACCACACCCGATTTCATCCGGACCCTGCGCGCCACCGCCGGGCAACAGCTGCTCCTGCTCCCCGGGGTGACCGCCATCGTCGTCGACGACGAGGGGCGGGTGCTGCTCGGGCGGCGCGCCGACACCGGGCGGTGGTCGGTGGTCGGCGGGATCGCCGAGCCGGGGGAGCAGCCGGCCGAAACGGCGGTGCGCGAGGTGTTCGAGGAGACGGCCGTGCGGTGCGTCCCCGAACGGGTGGTGCTGGTGCAGATGCTGCCGCCGATCACCTATCCGAACGGGGACGTCTGCCAGTTCCAGGACATCACCTTCCGCTGCCGGGCCACCGGCGGCCGGGCGCGGGTCAACGACCACGAGTCGCTGGAGGTGGCCTGGTTCGCGCCCGACGAGCTGCCCGAGCCGCTGGAGGCCTTCGCCGTGGACCGGATCCACCGGGCCCTGCGGGACGAGCCGACCTGGTTCGAGGCACCCGGCGCGGCGGCCACGGCGGAGTCCGGGCCGGAGTCCGAGCCCGCCGCGTAGCCGGGGGTCTCAGTCGCTGTCGGAGGCCTCGCGGTAGAGCTCCACCGCCTGGTCGCCCATGACCGCGCTGTACGAGACCTCCGGGACGTCCCCGCCGGCCTCGTAGCCGCCGAGCACGCCCGCCAGGGCGCCGTCGACGAGCCAGGGGCTGCCGCTGGTCCCGCCGCTGAGGTCCGGGCAGTCGATGCGGCGCTGGGTCTCGGAGAAGAGCGTCGTGGTGTTGGCGCAGTACAGCGGGGAGTCGTCGCTGCTCGGGTAGCCCACGATGGAGAACGTGGCACCGGCCGGCTGCTCCGCGGCGACCGGGAAGGCGCCGACCACGTCTTCGACGGACTCGCCCTGTCGGCCGTCGGCCGGGACCACCGTCGCGAAGGCGATGTCGTCGTCCGGGTTCTGGCCGTTCGTCCAGTCCGGGGCCATGTACGCGCCGGTCAGCTTCCACAGCCCGTACGGGGCTTCGCCGTCCCGGTAGCCGGGCGCGAAGTAGGTGCCGTCCACGTTGTCCAGGCAGTGCGCGGCGGTGGCGATCACATCGTGGTCGTCACTGCGCACCACGGCGGCGGTGCAGAAGTGCCCGCCGTCGAGGCCGCCCGAGAAGAGCGCGCCGACCCGTCCGGCCGTGGCGTCGGCGGCGGCCGCCGTGGTGACTCCGAGCGGGGGCTCGGCGAGGGCCGCGGGGATGTTCAGGCTGAGCAGGGCCGTCATCGAGGCCAGTGCCAGCAGGATCCGGGTCGCACGCCGGCCACGGGCGCGGGGGCGGCGTTCCGGTCGGGAGGGGATGCGCTGGATCATGATCAGAGCCTCGCGGGCGAACCTGTGGCCGGGGCTTGGTCTTCCCTGAGAATCGGCTGTGAATCAGGGCGCGGACCAGCACGACCGCCCCGTACGCCGTCCAGCGCGGCCGGTGGATATGTGGGATGTCATGAACGCGTACGGGTCCTCGGGCAGGGGTTCGGGCGGAACGCACCAGTCTATGGACGACACGGACGGTTTCCGGACCCGCTGTTGTGCACGACGGAGCGTGATCGCGGGGCCACACCGCGCCTAGCCTCGCGGCAGAAGGTACGCAGAAGGCACACAGGAGTACGAACGAGGGGCGGTACCCGGTGAACTGGCTGATCCACGACTACCGCGAGAGCGATCTCGCGGCCGTTGTCCATCTGATCGACACCACGGCCGAGCTGGGCCAGGAGTCCGTCTTCTCCCTCGCCGAATGCATCAGCGCCCTCACCGACCGGCAGCCCTGCGTGGTCGCCGTCCACCAGGGCGTCCCGATCGGCGCCGCCCTCGCCTGCGTCACCGGCGAACGGGCCTGGGTGATGCGCATCGCCATCGCCGCCGGCTGGCGCGGCCGGGGCCTGGCCAGCGCCCTGCTCGTCGAGCTGGAGCGCCGGCTCATCGCCGCCCGCGTGGGCCGCATCGCGTACGTCCTGCCCGAAGAGGACCTGCTCGGCGAAGGACTGCTCAACGCCGGTTACACCCGGCAGCCCGCCGTCGCCTACTTCGAGAAGACCGAGCCGCTGCACGGACCGGCCGCGGGCCTCCTCGACGACCTCGGCGGCCGGTTCCTCCCCAACGACCTGTGGGCCAAGGTCGCCGGCATGGAGAAGGAGAAGGACCTCATCGAGCGGCGCGTGGTGCTGCCGCTCGCCGAGCCCGAGCGGGCCGCCGCGCACGGGGTCCGGCCGCCGCGCGCCATCACCCTGTTCGGCCCGCCCGGCACCGGCAAGACCACCTTCGCCCGCGCCATCGCCTCCCGGCTGGGCTGGCCCTTCGTGGAACTGCTGCCCTCCCGCCTGGCCGACGGGGGCAACCTCGCCACCGCGCTGCGCGACGCGTTCTCGCGGATCGCCGAGCTGGAGCGGGTGCTCGTCTTCATCGACGAGGTCGAGGAGATCGCACCCGTGCGCACCGAGCCCGCGCAGCCCGGCGGGATCCACGGGGTGACCAACGAGCTGCTCAAGCTGATACCCGGCTTCCGGGAGGGCGACGAACGGCTGCTGGTCTGCGCGACCAACTCCATCCGCTCGCTCGACCCGGCCTTCCTGCGGCCCGGCCGCTTCGACTACCTGATCCCGATCGGCACCCCGGACGCGGGCGCCCGCGCCGCGATCTGGGCCCGCTACACGGCGGGGCGCGCCGATGTGGACGTGGCGGCGCTGGTGGAGGCGAGCGAGCTGTTCACCCCGGCCGACATCGAGCACGCGGCGCGGATCGCGGCGCAGGTGTCCTTCGAGCGGGACCTGGAGGCGGTGGGCGCGCGGGGCGCGGCGGCGGCGCAGCTCGGCGCGGGCACGGAGGACTACCTGGCGGCGGTCGCGCAGTGCCGGCCGACGGTGACCCCGGCGATGACGGGGGAGTTCGCGGCGGACATCACCGCGCACGCCAGGTTCTGAGCCCGGATGTGCAAATGGCCCGCAGCCACTCCCCAAAGCGGCTGCGGGCCTCCCGCGCGGACTTGTGATCCGTTGCGGGACGACCACGTTCCGGTTGGGGGTGTATCGCCGGCTGGAACGTGGACGTGAAGGGTGCCGGGGGAAGCGTCCCTGAGCTTTCCTCGACATCTACGAGTCAACCAGCGCGGGGGGTGCGGACACCTCGGCCGGACGGCCCCGAACGCGCGGCCGGAAGGACCGGGCTGCCCGCCGGGCCATAGGCCGAAAGGAGGACAGGCCCTAGGGTCGGGGCATGGCCTTCGTCGTCTTCATGACCATCCCGGGGCTGGCGCTGCTGCTCACCGCCATCGCCTTCCTCGACCTGACGCTGGAACGCGCGGGCCGTGCCGGACTGCTGCCCTGGCGCTGGAGCGGCCGGCAGGGGCAGATGTCCTCGACCGGCTTCGAGCAGCTGCACGCGAGCTTCTCACCGGGCAAGCAGAACGAGCTGAAGGAGAGGCAGAGCGCCCTCGTGATGCGCGACGATGAGGAGGACGGCGCTCCGCCCCGGTCCCGGGTGGACCTCGACGGGGGCCGCGCGGTGATCCGGCTGCCGGCTACGGGCGGCAGCGGTACGTGAACTCCGCCGCGGCCGTCCGCTGCGTCGGGGACACCAGCTGCAGTTCGGCCTTCGCGGGGTAGGTCCCCGCGCCCTGGAAGGTCCACAGCAGGTGCAGCCGGGCCTCCTGCTGCCCGCTGGGCACCCGCTCCGTCAGCTGCGCGGAGCGCGTTCCGTCACTGCGCAGCCAGCGGTAAGTGAGCACCCCCGCGCGCCCGTTGGTCCGTACGACGGCCACCACGTCGGCGGTCGTGTCGCACGGGGGGCCCTTGGGGTCGGTGGCGACCGTCACGTCGCGGACCTCCAGGGCCGGTCCGTAGTGCTGCCAGCCCAGGTAGACGAGGACGGCGAGCAGGACCACGGCCGCCAGGGTGTAGCGCCGCCATTCGCCCGGCCGGCGGCGCGGGGAGGGTGCCGGCTCCAGCGGGAACGGCGCAGGCCGGGCCGCCGTCACCCCCGGCCCGAACCGCAGCACGGACCCCTCGACCCGGTCCGGTTCGGCCCCACCGGGCACGTCGCCGGGCACGTCGAAGCGCTTCGTCTGCGCGGGGAGCTGCGCCGTGTCCTGCTCCGGATCCTGGGGCGGTCCGGTGATCCAGTGGCTGCCGAGCACGGTCGCGCTGTAGTCGTCTTCGCCCTGCGGGGCTCGGGAGTCGCTCATCGGAGCACCGGCACGCAGGCTTGGAACTGGTAGGTCGCGTAGGCGTACCGCGTGGGCGCGGCGGGCACGGTGGAGACGCGGACCGTGAGGTAGCAGGCGCTGCCCCCGCGCGGGCGGGCATGCGACTGCGACACGCCGGTCGGTGATCCGGCGGGGGCGGTGAGGCTGTCGGTGCCGTTCGCGAAGGCGAGGTCGTTCGGCGCGCTGCCGAGGAACCATTCGAGTGTCACGGTGGCGGGGCCGCCTTTCGCGTTGAGGCTCACGGCCGCGTCCACCGTCGCGCGCCCGGGTTTGAGGCTGACGGACACGGCGGAGACGCTCACGCCCGGAGTCGGGGTCGGGGTCGGTGTGGGCGTCGGGGACTTGGTGGGTGTGGGCGTCGGAGACGGCAGCCCGCTGTAGCTCGGCGTGGCGGACGCGGACGGCGAGGCCGTCGTACTGGGCGACGGGCTCGGGCTCGCGCTCGAACTCGGGCTGCTGCTCTCGCTCGGCGAGGCCGACGGGCTCGGTACGGCTATCGGGGAGGCAAGGGCACCGCCCGACGCGCTGGACGTGGCGAACGCGTTCAGCGCCTTCGCCCCGCCCGGCTCCGCACCGACCGCCTGGTAGCCGAGCGCGGCCACCACCCCCAGCACCAGCGTCGCCCCGGCCGCGACCAGGCCGCGCCGGCCCGGGGTCCACGGGGACGGCGGCTTCGGCAGGGTGGTCGTGGCCAGTGCGGTGGTGCCCTGGGCCGGGGCGCCGGCCGAGGGGAACAGCAGCGGCAGCAGGGCGGCCAGCGCGGCCAGCTTGCGCTGCCCGCGCTCCTCCCACTCGGGCCCGTACGCGGCCCGCGCCACGCCCTCCAGCTCCGCCACGAACGCCTCGGCGTTCTCCGGCCGCTGCCCCGGGTCCTTCGCCAGCCCCCGCCGGATCAGCGGGCGCACCGGCTCGGGGGCCTCGGTCTCGGGGACCGGCGCCTCGACGTGCTGGACGGCGAGCTCCGCGAAGCTCTGCCCGTCGTAGGGCTTGCGGCCGGTCAGGCACTCGAAGAAGGTCGCCGTCGCGGCGTAGACGTCGGCCGCGGGGGACGCCGGACGGCCCTGCCACTGCTCGGGGGCCATGTACGCGGGCGTACCCGCGGCCCCGGGGGTCGCGCCGAGCGGAGTGGCGATCCCGAAGTCCACGAGCTTGGAGGTGCCGTCGGCCGCGACCAGGACGTTCGCCGGCTTGTAGTCGCGGTGGACCACGCCGGCCCGGTGGGCGTCGGCCAGCCCGAGCAGGGAGCCCTTCAACAGCACCAGCGCCGCCTCGGGGCCGGTCCGCCCGCTCTGCTTGAGCAGCGCGTTCAGCGGGATCCCGTCCACGAGCTCCATCACGATGGCGGCGCCGCCGGGCGCCTGCACGTACTCGTACAGCCCGACCACGTAGGGGGATCGCAGCTCGCCGAGCAACTGGGCCTCGGCCCGGAACTCCCGGACGAAGGCCGGGTTTTCGAGCATCCGGTCGTTGAGGTACTTCACCGCCACCGCGGTGCCGGTGCCTTCGTGGACGGCGAGCACCACGCGGCCGCTGCCGCCTGTGCCGAGCTCGCGGATCTCCGAGTAACCCGGAACCGACCACATGCCGTTCATGCCTTTCCCCCTGCCGTGGCGTGACCGCGCCCCGGGGCCGGTCGTCCCAGGCGATCGGCCACCACCTGGGACACATTCCCGCCACGGCTGGTTCCCGGCGGAGCGGAGCTAGGCCGCCGCGGCCTCCGCGCCGATCATGGCGTGCAGCCGGTCGGCCGCCGCGCGTCCGAAGCCGGGATCGTTGATGTGGGTGTCGTAGTCGTAGAGCCGGGCGGCGCTGCCCCGCAGTCCGTCGCGCAGTGCCGAGAACAGCGCCCGGTCCGCGTCGGGGTCATGGTAGGGGCCGCCGGGCGCGCCGAGGGTGGACAGTCCGCGAAGTGGGACGCAGACGGCCGTGGGGCCGGTGGCCGCACGGAGTTTGGCGGCGACCCTGCGGCCGAGTTCGGCGCATTCGGCCTCGGTCGTACGGATCACCGTGATCGAGGGGTTGTGGACGCGGACCCGGCGGTACCGGACCCGTTCGGGCAGGCTCTCCATCGGCCCGAACTTCACCATGTCCAGCGCCCCCAGGCTCACCACCTGGGGAATCCCGGCCCGCCCGGCCGCGCTGAGCCGGTCGGGACCGGCGGTGAGGATGCCGCCGCACAGGTCGTCGGCGAGCTCGCTGAGCGTGAGGTCGAGGACGCCCGCGAAGATCCCCTGGCCGGCCAGTTTCTCCAGGGTGCGGCCGCCGGCGCCACTGACGTGGAAGACGAGCACCTCGTAGCCGAGCTCGGTCAGCCGTTCACGCGCGGCGTCCACGCCGATCGTGGTCACCCCCGCCATGCTCGCCGCGATCAGCGGACGGCTGCCCTCGCCCAGCCGGGCCGGCCGCCGCAGTTCCATGGAGGCGCGCTGGAATCCCTTGGCCATCCCGGCGACGGCTTCGACGGCGTTGGCCAGGACGGGTGCAGAGACACTGTTGATGCCTGCGATGTCCACGACGCTGTACATCATCGTGATGTCCGCCGATCCGACGTACGGGGCCACGTCCCCGGACGCCATCGACGAGACCATCACCTTCGGAATGCCCAGCGGCAGCGCGCGCATCGCCCTCGTGGCGATGGAGGTTCCGCCGCTGCCGCCGATCGCGAGGACTCCGTGGAGCCGCCCTTCGGCGTGCAGGCGTAAGAGGGTCGCTTCCGCGCCCTTGGCCATCGTGGTCACGGCCGCACCCCGGTCGGCGGCCGCTCGTAGCTGCGAGAGTTCCGTTCCCGCCGCCCGCGCGACCGCTTCACGCGGCACATCGGCGGGCACGCGGGGCTCGTCCATGATTCCTGTGTCGACCATGACCACTTCGACGCCGGCGCGCAACAGCCTCTCGCGCAGCCAGCCGTACTCCACACCCTTGGTGTCCAGGGTTCCCACCAGCACGACGTTCGTCATATGTGCAATGTCCACGCAGGTGGGGTTTGTTGGCAAGTAAAGGGCGGGTCAACCCTCATTCTTCAAGAGTTCGGACAATCGCTCCAGAAAAGGGATTTGAGACACCACCAGTTTGGTTCTGGCCATCGGGGGCGAAAACCACTCCACCCGGTCCAACTCGGGGAACTCCGCCGTACGTCCCGATTTCGGCGGCCATTCCATGGTGAATGTTCCCGGTACCGCCAGTGCCGGATCGAGATCCGCCCGTACCGCCCAGATCGTCACCAGCTTCCCGCCGATCATCCGCACTTCGCCCAGCGGCAGGTACGGGCCCTCGGGCGGCGCCAGCCCGACCTCCTCCTCGAATTCCCGGCGGGCCGCGTCGAGCGCGGTCTCCCCGGATTCGTACTCGCCCTTCGGGATCGACCAGGCGCCCGCGTCGCGCCGCTCCCAGAGCGGGCCGCCCATATGGCCGAGCAGCACTTCGACGCCTGCGCCCGTGGCCCCGGATTCCCTGAACAGGAGCAGCCCGGCACTCCGCTTGGTGGTCATGCGCTCATGTATGCCCGCCCGCGGCGACCGTCAGTGCTCGTGCGGCCGTCACTGCTCGTACGGGCGTCAGTGCTCGTGCGGTCCCTGGCGGTGGACCGGACCGTGGGAATCCGCGCAGTGCGGATCGGCCGGATCCTCACCCGCGCGGCCGACCGTGAGCAGGGCGTCCTGGGCGTGGTCCACCTGGAGCGTGGTGTGCGTGATCCCGTACTCCTTGGCCAGCAGGGCCTCCAGGTCCCGGCGCACGGCGTGGCAGTCGCCCTCCTCGGCCACCAGCACGTGCGCGGACAGCGCCGCCTGGCCGGAGGTGATGGTCCAGATGTGCAGGTCGTGGACCTCGGTGACCGGCGGCTGCCCGACGAGGCGGTCGCCGACCGCATCCGGGTCCACATGGGCCGGAGCGGCCTCCAGGAGGATCCGCCCGGACTCGCGGATCAGACCGTAGCCCGCCTTGACCATCAGGACGACCACGACGAGCGAGGCGATCGAGTCGGCCTGCCGGAATCCGGTGGTGAGCACGATCAGACCCGCGACGGCGGTGCCGATGAAGGCGAACAGGTCGTTGAGGATGTGCTGGTACGCGCCCTCGACGGCCAGGGAGGTGCGGTTCGCCTTCGAGATGCACCAGGCCGCCGCGATGTTCACGACGATGCCCGCGAGCGCCGTGACCAGGACCAGCCCGCCTTCCACGGGAGGCGGATCGAGCAGCCGGCGTACCGCCTCGTACGCCAGCCAGACCGCCAGGAGCAGCAGGGTGAGCCCGTTGGCCTGCGCGGAAAGTATCTCCGCGCGCTTGAGGCCGTACGTGAAACCGCCGCGCGCCGGGCGGGCCGCCAGCCGCATCGCGATCAGCGCCAGGACGATCGAGACGGCGTCCGTCAGCATGTGCGCGGCGTCGGAGATCAGCGCCAGGGAGTGCGCCAGGACGCCGATGACCACCTCGACGGCCATGAAGCCGACGATCAGGCCGAGGGCCATGCCGAGCCAGCGGCGGTCCGCGTCGGCGGAGACACCGTGGCTGTGACCGCCGTGCCCGTGGTCGTGGCCATGACCGTGATCGTGGTCGCGCTCGTGCTCGTGGCCGGTGGTGGCGTCGTGCTCGTGCGGCGCTCGGTCCTGCGCGCTCATGGCGTCCCCCGTCAATCGTTTCGTGATGCGTCGCCTGAAGTGAAGCGCACCTCTCGAAGATGGGCAAAGGCTGCAACGGGGACCGTTGTCATTACCCATAACGCCGTTCTGACCTGCGGTGATGCCGAGCCCTGCCGAGCCCGTCCGATCGTGGGAAAATCTCTCCATGGTCCAGCGCCACGGTGCGGCGACCGCGCCCGAGCTCGTACTCGAAACCGACCGGGGCTCCACCGCGATGAGCCCGCGCCGGACGTACCACGTCGGCCGGGACCCCCTCTGCGAGATCTGCCTCGACGACGCCCGCGTCTCCTGGCACCACGCGGTCCTGCGCCCCGACGGCGACCACTGGACGCTGGAGGACGAGGACAGCACCAACGGCACCTGGGCCGACGGCCACCGCGTCCACGAATGGGCGGTCGGGGTCGGCAGCGAACTGCGCTTCGGCAGCGCCGCCGACGGCCCGCGCGTACGCCTCGTCGGCCCCGCCCCGGCCCCGGTCCGCCCCTCCTCCGTCTCCCACCCGGCCCTGACCGGCACCTTCCGCCGGCCGACCTCGGTACGCCCGCTGGCTGCCAGGACCGCTGTCCGGATCGGCCGGGCACCCGGCAACGACCTGGTCATCGACGACCTCGTCGTCTCCCGCCGCCACGCCGAACTGCGCGCCCTCGCCGACGGCACGTACGAGATCGCCGACCTCGCCAGCCACAACGGCACCTACCTCAACGGCGCCCGCATCGACGGCGCCGCCGCCATCGGCGAAGGCGACATCGTCGGCATCGGGCACCGCGCCTTCTGCCTCTTCGGAGACCAGCTCCAGGAGTACGTGGACACGGGCGAGGTGTCCCTCGACGTCCAGGACCTCGCCGTCGCCGTCGACCACGGCCGCAAGACCCTCCTCGACCACGTCTCCTTCCCCGTCGGCGCCAAATGCCTGCTCGCCGTCGTCGGCCCCAGCGGCGCCGGGAAATCCACCCTGCTCGGCGCGCTGACCGGACTGCGCCCCGCCGACCGCGGCACCGTCCTCTACGACGGCCGCGACCTCTACCGCGACTACGCCGAACTGCGCAGCCGCATCGGCCTCGTCCCGCAGGACGACATCCTGCACGCGCAGCTCACCGTCCGGCGCGCCCTCACCTACGCCGCCGAACTGCGCTTCCCCCAGGACACCGCCAAGGCCGAACGCCGGGCCCGGGTCGACGAGGTGATCGGCGAGCTGGGCCTCGTACAGCGCGCCGACCAGCCCATCCACAGCCTCTCCGGAGGCCAGCGCAAACGGGTGTCCGTAGCCCTGGAACTGCTCACCAAGCCCTCGCTGCTCTTCCTCGACGAGCCCACCTCCGGGCTCGACCCCGGCATGGACCGCTCGGTCATGCACATGCTGCGCGGCCTCGCCGACGACGGCCGCACCGTCATCGTCGTCACCCACAGCGTGCTCAGCCTCGACGTCTGCGACCGGCTCCTCGTCCTGGCCCCCGGCGGCCGCATCGCCTACTTCGGACCGCCCGAGGAGACCCTCGCGTTCTTCGGCTTCGGCCAGTGGCCCGAGGCCTTCGAAGCCTTCGAGAGCCAGCGGGGCCGCGACTGGGCCGGGGAGTACGAGGCTTCGCCGCTGCACCGCACGTACGTGACGGCCGCCTCCCGCCAGCCCCACCAGGGCGGGGAGCGGCCCTCGCGGGCCTTCGTGGCCGCCCCGCCCAAAGCGCAGAGCTGGGGCTCCCAGCTCTCGACCCTGATCCGGCGGTACGCCGCCGCGCTCGGCGCCGACCGGACCTTCCTCGCCATCATGATCGCGCTGCCGTTCGTGATGGGCGCGATGGCCCGCGCCCTGGCCGGCAGCGCCCTCACCCGGGAGACGGCGATCAACGCCCTGCTGATCCTGTGCGTCGGCGGGGTGCTGACCGGAGCGGCGAACGCCGTGCGCGAGCTCGTCAAGGAACGGGTCATCTACCAGCGCGAACGCGCCGTCGGGCTGTCCCGGTCGGCCTATCTGATGTCCAAGGTGGTGGTGCTCGGGGCCGTCACCGTGGCCCAGGCCGTCGTGCTGACCCTGGTCGGACTGTTCGGAGTGAAACACAACGCCCCGGACGGCAGAGGCGTGTTCCTGCCCCCGCTGATCGAAATCACCATCGCCGTGGCCCTGTTGTCCTTCACGGCGATGATGCTGGGCCTGCTGGTCTCCGCCCTGGTCAAGAAGGAGGAGGTCACCATGCCGCTGCTGGTCCTCCTCGCCATCGTCCAAGTGGTCTTCTGCGGAGCCCTGCTCCAGCTGAACGGGGTGCCGGTGATCGAGCAGCTGGCATGGTTCGTGCCGTCCCGCTGGGCCCTCGGCGCGATGGCCGGCACCATCGGCCTCGGCTCGATCGTGCCCGGCCGGCTCACCGACGACCCCCTCTTCGCGCACAGCGCCGGAGTGTGGCTGCTGAACCTCGGCATGCTGGTGGCCCTGTCCGTGCTGTTCGGGGTCCTGGTCCTGCGGCTGCTGCGCCGCCACGAGCCCGCGATCATGCGGAAGTAGGGCCCATGACGATCCCGGGCGGGGCAGCGGACTTCCGGCCCACCCATGTCGTACCCCCGGAGGGCCTGCCCGCCTGGGAGGCCCCCGACCCCTCCCGGCCGACCGCCGCCCTGGACCCCTTCCTGCCCGTGCGGCTGCTGGCCCGGCGCGGCGAATGGGGGGAGATCCTGTGCGCCAACGGCTGGTCCGCCTGGGTGGACGGCCGCCTCCTCGTCGCCGTCCCGCAGCCCCCGCCCACCGGCGGCCGCCCGCTGACGCGCACCGAGGATCCGCGGCCGCTGCTCGCGCGCGGCGCCGAGCTGCTGGAACGCTACCGGCGGGCGGTCGCAGAACTCGCCGCCGGGCGGGTCGACGCCGAGGGCTTCCGGCGCTCCACCCGGGGCGTGCGCGCCGGGATCGTCGTCGACGGGGAGTCCGTGTGGCTCTACGACGACACGGCGGGACGGTGGATGTACGCGGACGGGAGCCGCCTGATGACCTACGCGGTCGTCACCGGACCGGGTGCTCCGCCCGCGCCGGAGACGCCGCCGGAGGAACCGGACGCGGCAGGAGCGGCCGGCGTACGACAAGAGCCGGCCGAGCCCGCGCCTCCCGCGCACCCGCCCACCCGGATCGTCCCTCCGGCCGGGCCGGAGGCGGGGTGATGGGGCCGGCGGCGGGCGGCGACCCGGTGCGCGGGCTCGCCGGGGACCTGCGGGGACGGCGGATCGCCGGCTACGTCGTGGAGGACGAGATCGGCCGCGGCGGGATGGCGGTCGTCTACCGGGCCCACGACGTACGGCTCGACCGGACGGTGGCGTTGAAGCTCCTCGCGCCCGAACTGGCGCGCAACGACACCTTCCGGCAGCGGTTCGCGCACGAGTCGAAGGTCGCGGCGGCCATCGACCATCCGCACATCGTGCCCGTCTTCGAAGCGGGGGAGACGGACGGGCTGCTCTACATCGCCATGCGGTACGTGGCCGGCCAGGACCTGCGGGCCCTGCTGGACCGGACGGGCCCGCTGCCCGTGGCGACGGCGGCGCGGATCGCGGGTCAGGTCGCCTCGGCGCTGGACGCGGCGCACGCCCACGACCTGGTCCACCGGGACGTGAAACCCGGGAACATCCTCGTCGCGGAGGGCACCGACAGCGAACACCCGGAGCACGTCTACCTGACGGACTTCGGGCTGACGAAGAAATCGCTGTCGCTGACCGGGTTCACGAGCGTCGGCCAGTTCGTCGGGACCCTGGACTACGTGGCGCCCGAGCAGATCTCCGGGAAGCCGGTGGACGGCCGCTGCGACGTCTACAGCCTGGGGTGCGTGGTCTACGAAACCCTGGCGGGCGGCCCGCCGTTCCAGCGTGACGACGACATGGCCCTGCTGTGGGCCCACCAGTACGACCCGCCGCCGCCGGTGAGCTCGCGGCGGCCGGGCCTGCCGGCCGGGGTGGACGAGGTGCTGGCGCGGGCCCTGGCGAAGTCGCCGGAGGACCGGTGGGGGAGCTGCCTGGAGTTCACGGGGGCGCTGCGGCGGGTGGGGGCGGGGGCCGGGGTGGGTCCGGGTGTGGTGCGGGCGCCGACACGGGTGGCGGCGGCCGCGGCCGTGGCCGACGACGGTCCGGCGCCGCCACCGCCGCCGTGGTGGGCCCTGCCGGTGTTCTAGTCGGCTAGCCGCCGTCCGGGGAGGGTACGCACACGACGTGGGCGGTGACCTCGGCGTGCGAGGCCGAGGCGTACCAGCCCTTGCGGCCGCCGGCGTCGAGGACGGGGTGACTGGCCAGGACGGTGTGCCGGAGCGAGCCGTCGCGGGCGTGGTCCCAGCGCGTGGTGGAGTACCCGCCGGACTGTACGGACGTGCCGCGCGGGCAGAACACCCGGCTGACGGAGACGGCTTCGGCGCTGGCGTCCTCGCGGCCGGTGTCGCCGGAGAGGTAGCGGGTGTCGGGGCCCGTCGCCTGGGTGGGCAGGGCGGTGGAGAGGGTCAGCGCGAGCGCGGAGAGGGCGAGCAGGCCCGCGGCGTGAAGCGGCCGGAACAGGCCTTTGGTCATGTTCACGGAGGCGAGCGTGACACGCAGAAACGATCCCCCGATGAACCGATTTCTGCCGGTTCACCCGTACGGAGCAATTGGTCAGCGGTGCCGGCGGCGGGGGAGCAGCGCTCCGAGGAACCCGGCCGCCGCGCCCGCGACGAAGGCGAGGCCGACGGTGCGCCAGAGGACCGCGCGGAGTTCCACCTTGCCGCCGAGGTCGGCGACGTCGCCGATGCCCAGTACGGACAGGCCGAACTGGGCCTGGACCCGGCCCAGCAGGCAGACCGCCAAGGTGGCCAGTGCCAGGGCCACGGCCAGGTGGAGCGCGTGCTGCCACGGCCGGACGTGGGCCGGGGAACGGGCGGCCGCCAGCGCGCCCGCGCCGATCAGCAGGACGACGGTGAGCGCCACCAGCCACCACACCCGGGAATCCCGCTCCGCGAGCGAGGAGACGTCCACGGTGGACAGGTCGGAGGCGGAGCCGTTGCCGGAGCCTGAGCCGGTGGCGCGGAGCACCTGGTCCAGGACCTGCGGCATCGGCAGCCCGAACGGACCGTGGACCTTGCCCTCCCAGGCCCCGCCGAAGCCGATCGTGAGGGCGAACCAGACCAGATTCGGCAGGCCCAGCAGGATCACCGCCAGGGTGCGGCCCGCATGCCCCTGGGTCGCGGCCACGACCAGGCCGGCGCCGATGCCGATGACCACGTACGCCAGGAGCAGCGCGACCACGGCGGACGCCGCCGGCCGGACCGCCGCGTGGAAGCGGACCAGCGAGGCCGGGAGCGGCGCGCGGCGCGAGACCAGAAGGACGATCAGCAACAGGCCCAGGATCCAGAGCAGTCCGAAGCCGAGGGTGGCGGGGACCGCCGCCTTGAATCCCACCGTCGGTGCGGAGTCGAGGAGTTCGCCGATGTCCCCGATGGCCGAGTCGCCGGTGGGGATCGCGAAGTCCCGGCGGGCCAGGAAGGCGCTGCCCGTCAGTGCGGCCAGCCAGAGGATCACCAAGGGCGCGGCGCGGGCGAGGAGTTCGCGCGGTCCGGCCACCGCCCGATGGCGCAGGGGGCGCAGGAAGAGCCCGCCGGTGGTCAGCGCTCCGGCCAGGCTGACGGACAAGGGGAGTACGGACAGGCTCGCGTCGGCTCCGGCCAGGAAACCCGCCCCGCCCGTCACGTCGACGGAGCCGCCGGCCGCCATCACCACGACGGCGGCGACCACGTGCGGGAACCCGCCGCCCGGCAGGTCTCCGGCTCCGGCCAGGGACAGGCCGGCGGCGGAGACCGCGGCCATCACGGCGAAGCCCGCGACCACGGCCACCAGGGCGTCGCGCCATGCTCGCGCGGCCGGTGCCGATGTCGTCGCGTGGGTCATTTCGGGACGGATCACCCCGCCACCGTAGGCAGCCCCGGCTTGCGGCCACCACCCGGACGGCGCACACAATGGTCGCCAGGAGCGTAAGAAATCCGGAGATGTCCGTATACGGTCTGCGGAACATCCATATGGACCGGACTCCTCCGCCTGGGAAGAAGAGCCCGTGACCACTGAACCCTCCGGTGCGCAGCCGCCGCAGCCCCCGCCTCCGTCGCGGGCGCCCTCGCGGCCTTCCCCGTCCGGGCGCCCCACGGGTCCGCCTTCCGGGCCGCTGTCGGGCGGGCGTGAAGGACTCCCGCCACCGCCGCCGCCCGCACCTCCCGGGAGCGGCGGTGGTCCGGGCGGTCCGGGGGGCGTGGGCGGTCCGGGCGGTCCGGGCGGTTCGAGCGGGGCCTCCGCGGGGCCGCCTCCGAAGCCCTGGTGGCGGTCCCTTCCCCGGCTCGCCACCGCGATGGTGGCCCTCGCCGCCGCCGTGACCCTGGCCGTCGTGCTGACCAGGCCGACGGGCGGCGGTACCGGCACCTCCGCGGGCGGCGAGGTGTTCCTCCAGCCGGCCGCCGCGTCCGGGCCGGACCCCTTCACCGAGTCCACCGCCGCCGAGCAGGCCACGCCGCCACCGGAGAGCACGCCGGCGGAAAGCGGCCTGCCGCCGTCCGAGGCTCCCGCCACCGGGGCCACGGTCACGCGGAGCGTCAGCGGCTCCTCGCCCGGCCTCTACGGGGGATCCAAGGACGTGGCCAGCTGCGACGTCGAGAAGCAGATCAAGGTGCTGTCGGGGCAGCCGGCGAAGAACGCCGCGTTCGCCTCGGCGCTCGGCCTCCAGCCTTCGGCCGTACCCGGGTACCTGCGCTCGCTCACCGCGGTCCAGCTGCGGATGGACACCCGGGTCACCAACCACGGCTACCGCGACGGCAAGGCCACCGCCTACCAGGCCGTGCTCCAGGCCGGGACGGCCGTGCTCGTGGACGACCGGGGTGTGCCGAGGGTGCGGTGCGCGTGCGGGAACCCGCTGGGGTCGCCGGTGGCGCTGCGGGCCGATCCCAAGCACTCCGGACAGCCCTGGACCTCGTACCGGCCCGCGCAGGTCGTGGTCATCGCGCCGTCCGTGACCATCGTGAACACGATCGTGATCTACGACCACCACGACCGCCGCTGGTACGAGCGCGACCGCGGTGACAACCGCGGCAAGCACGACAAGCTGATCCCGCCGCCGGTGCTCCCGACCCTGCCGCCGGTGACTTCCCCGCCGGTGACCTCGCCTCCGGTGACGTCCCCGCCGCCGTCTTCGCAGTCCCCGTCGGCCTCGGTCTCACCCTCGCCCTCGGCCTCGGTGTCCGAGTCGGCTTCGGAGTCCCCGCCGGTCTCGCCCTCGGCGTCCGAGTCCGCTTCGGGATACGCGTCGGAGTCGCCTTCGGAGTCCGCGTCGCAGTCACCGTCCGCGTACGAGTCCCAGGCGGTGGCCGAGTCGTCCTCCGCGCCGCCGTCCTCCTCCCCGCCCGCCGCGCCCTGCCCGTCGCCGTCGGGCTCCGTGACCCCGCCCCCGGAGCCGGGTGCGCCCACCGGTTCGTGCCCGCCGATGTCGGACGTCCCGGCGGTTCCGGTGGTCCCGTAAGTCCGCCGGGGCAGGCCGAAGCCTCCCCGGGGCCAAGTGGCCCCGGGGAGGCTTCGGGAGCGTCATCGCACGGGGTGGGCGTTAGCGGACGCGGCCGTACATGTTCGGGTTGTACGCGCTGAAGCTGGACACGCGGACCTGCTTCCCCGGGCGCGGGGCCTCGATGTACTTGCCGTCGCCGAGGTAGATGGCGACGTGGTGGATGCCCGAGACGCGGCCGTTCGAGGTCCAGAACACCAGGTCCCCGCGGCGCAGTTCGGAACGGGAGATCGGTGTGGTGGCCCGGTACTGGTCGTCTGCCACGCGGGGGAGGGAGATGCCCGCGGAGCGGTAGGCGGCCTGGACCAGGCCCGAGCAGTCCCAGCCGTGCGGGCCGTTGCCGCCCCAGACGTAGTCGTCGCCGAGGTGGCTGTTCGCGAAGGAGATGGCGCCCTCGGTGCCCTGGCGCACGGGGGTGCCGGACCCGCCCGAGGAGCCGCCGGAGGAACTGGAGGAGCCCGAGCCGCCGCCGGAGGAACCGGAGCCGCCACCCGAACCGCCCGCGTAGCGTTCGTACTTGTCCTTGTGGCTGGTCCAGCGCCACCAGCCGGTCCCGTCCTTGTACCAGTACACCCGGTCCGTCGCGTCCCAGCCCGCGCGGCCGCGGAAGGTCGGCTCGGAGGTGCGCACCGACGACGAGGAGCCGGACGAGGGGCCGGACGAGGAAGAGGCCTTTCCGGCGCTTGAACTGCCGCCGTTCGCCAGGTACTTGTCGTAGTGCGACGTCCAGCGCCACCAGCCGGTCGCGTCCTTGTACCAGTACTTCGAACCGTCCCAGCCCGCATGGGCCGGGGCCGGCTCGGCGGATGCGGCGCCCACGCCGGTGCCCATCAGCATGGTCGCACCGACGGCCGCGACCACGGCTCCGCGCACGGTGCAGCGGCGGCGGGCGGAGGCCGTCACGGCCGTCGTGCCCCGGGCGCAGCCGGCGCAGTCACAGCTGTCGGGTATCTCTTCGGTGAACTCGGGCGTGCGCATGCGGGATTCCTTATCCATCGGGGGTGTTCTTCAGCGGGCGTCGGCGGCAGGGCCGCGCGCCGTGTAGAAGGCCACGGTCAAGTCCTTGACCAGGGCCTTGCGTTCGTAGTCGTCCAGCCCCACGAGCCCGCGGTCCGACATCCGGTGAACGGTGTCGTCGACCGCGTCGAGGACGGAGGTGAGGACGGAGTCCCGGTGCCGGGCGTCGATCGAGGCGATCCGGCGGCGCTGCATCGCGGCGGCGACCTCGGGCGCGTACTCGACGCTCAACGGTCGGGCGGAGAAGACCTCGATGCCCACGGCCCTGCATTCGGCGGCGAGCATCCGGGTCAGCTCGTCGCCCACGGCCTCGGTGTCGCGCAGGGTCTCCGGTTCTGCGGGCACCGGGTCGAAGGAGTCGGCGGGCATCCGGGAGAGCACCCGGGCGAC
This sequence comes from Streptomyces sp. NPDC059443, assembly GCF_042750105.1. Taxonomy (NCBI): domain Bacteria; kingdom Bacillati; phylum Actinomycetota; class Actinomycetes; order Kitasatosporales; family Streptomycetaceae; genus Streptomyces; species Streptomyces sp. NPDC059443. The sequence goes on from NZ_JBHYVM010000007.1 coordinate 83,439, forward strand.
GGCCGATTCCACCTGTCCGCGCAGGTAGGAGGTGTGGTCGTCCACGGCGAGCAGTGCGCGGGCGGTGTCCTTGACCCGCCACACGACGAGGACCACGGACCGGAGCGCGGTGCCCTCGGCGTCGACGACGCAGAGCGGCTCGCTGCGCCAGTGCCGCAGCCGTACGTCGACCCGCGCGTGCCGGGGCAGCGGGCTGGACCAGATGAGGCCGGTGCGCCGGATCGTGCCCCGGTAGCGCCCGAAGAGGGTGAGCGACCAGGCGTGGCCGGTACGGCCGCGGCGCAGTCCGGAGAGGGCCGCGAGGGTGAGGAACGCGCAGCCGGCGACGGCGGCGAGCGGCCAGGCCTCGGCGGGGGAGGCGGAGGGGCGGAGGTCCTCGTACCGGGCGAGGACGGCGGCGCCGCCCGTGGCGAGCGCGGCGACGGCCAGGGCCCACCAGCCGGAACAGGCCCGCGCGGGTCGCTCGTTGAGCTCGGGATCGAGCACGACGGGCAGTGTCCGCGGGGAGGGTGAGGAGGGTGGGGAGGCCGTCGGAGCCGTCGGAGAAGCGGGCCGGGGTATCGACCCCCGTGCGGCGGACGGGCGGACGGCGGGCTGGCGGAGGGTGCCGGAGTCCGAAGGGCCGGCCGCGCGGGACGGGCCGCCGGAGGAGGCGTGGGCCCCGGGCCCGCCGGGGGAGGTGCCGTCGCTGCCGCCGCCGGCGGCCCAGGCGGGCGGGTCGGCCGCTTCCTCGTCGCGGAAGAGTGGGCCGAGGACGAGCGGATCCCGGTACGGCCGCACCACGAGGCTGCCGCGACCGGTCCGGGCGCCGCCGGTGGCTTCGCCGAGGTCGAGGGTGTCACCGGCACCGGCGGGCGCGACGGATATTCGGTCCGGTCCGGGCGCCCCGTCCCTCGGCCCCTCCGTCCCTCCCTCCGCCCCTCCCTTCCTTCCGTCGGCCGGTCCTCCGGTCGTATTCGGCGCTTGCGACAAGCCACACCCCACACAGCCGTGGCGTCAACGGCCCTGTGTCGGAGGGCTTCTGACGCCGGTAAAGATGATCATGATTGGATCAATCTTCGCGAAATCGTATAAGTCGTTCATTCGGCAAAGGTCACGACAGGCCGGGACTTTGGTCCTTTTTCGTAGATAAAAGACCGATTGTGGAGCCGAATAGCGTATACGGAGGGTGATAATGCGCTCGACACGCCGGACCGGACCTGCGCGCATTGCGAACGCCGCAGCGTGCTCCGCAGGCCACAGAACGCCACAGAACGCCACGGAACGCCGCAGACGGTGCGAACGGCGCGGCCGGCCGAAGGGTGAGACCCTGAAGGCGTGGCCGAAAGGGGAGTGACCCCTCAGGTCGAGTGGCCCGCCCGGCCGGACACGAGCCTCGCGCTCAACCGCATGGGCACCTTCGACTGGGACCTCGACAGCGGGCAGATGTATCTGGACGCCACCGCTCTCGGGGTCGTAGACATGCGCCCCGAGGAGTTCAGCGGCACCCCCGCCGGGCTGCGCCCCCGCCTCGCCCCCGGCGAGGAGGTCCGGCTCGACTCGCGGGTCGCGCAGGCGCTCAAGGCCGGCAGCAGTCACTACGGGATCTACCTCCGCAGCCGCGCCCGGGACGGCTCCCCGGGCTGGACCCACGTCCAGGGCCACATCCTGCGGGACCCGCAGGGGCGCCCGTACCGGATCATCGGGATCATCCGCGACGCCGCGCACGACCCGGGCGAACCGGGGGCGGGCGGGGAGCGGGACGAGGGCCGGCGCAGGCTCACCGGGGTCGTCGAGCGGACCACGGCGATCCTCGCGCACGCCCGTACGGTCAACGACGTCACCGACATCCTCAAGGACCCCGAGGCCCTCGGTCATCTCGGCGCGGTCAGCATCATGCTGGGCGTGGTCGACGGCGGCCGGATCCACCTGGTCGCGGAGGGGCAGCTCGGCTCGTACGTCCCGGAGATCGAGTACACGCGGATCGACGCCCCGCTGCCGATGAGCGAGGCCGTACGGGATATGCGGCCGGTCTACCTCGGCTCCCGCGAGGAGTTCCAGCGGCGCTACCCGCTGCTGTGGCCGTACATCGAGCCGCTGGACGTCCGCAGCGGGGTCTACTTGCCGCTCATCGCCCAGGGGCGGCCCATCGGCGCCCTCGGACTGCTCTACCCGCGCGACGGCGACTTCACCGCCGAGGAGCAGAACGTGCTGATGGCCCTCGGCAGCGGCATAGCGCAGAGCCTCCAGCGCGCCATCCTCTTCGAGCAGGAGCACGATCTCGCCGAGGGCCTCCAGCGGGCCATGCTGCCGCGCCGGATTCCGGAGGTGGCGGGGGCGCGGATCGCCGTACGGTACCGGGCCGCCCGGATGGGGCGGGACATCGGCGGCGACTGGTACGACGTGATCCCGCTCGACGGCGGCCGCGTGGGCGTGATGATCGGTGACGTGGAGGGGCACGACACGGACGCCGCCGCGGTCATGGGCCAGCTGCGGATCGCGCTGCGCGCGTACATCTCCGAGGGGCACACCCCCGGCGCGGCCATGGCGCGGGCCTCGGGTTTCCTCCGGGAACTGGAGACGGAACGCTTCGCCACGTGCACCTACGCCGAGATCGACCTCACCACCGGCGCGAGCAGGCTGGTGCGCGCCGGGCACATCGATCCGGTGGTCCGGCGCGGCGACGGCAGCTGCCACCGGATCCAGGTGGTGGGCGGACTGCCGCTGGGGCTGCCGGCGCGCGAGCGGCCGGACGGCCGCCCCGCAGGCACGGGATACCCCGTCACCAGCCTCGACCTGCACCCCGGCGACACCCTCCTGCTGTGCACGGACGGCCTGACCGACCGGCCCGGCCAGGACTCCGAGACCGGGATGCGGGAGTTCATGGAGGCCGTCCGGACCGGCCCGGCCGAGGTGGAGGAGCTCGCCGACCTCCTGTGCGACCTGGTCGGGGACTCCGGCGGCGGCGACGACATGGCCCTGCTCCTGCTGCGCCGCCGGGGCACCCCCGCCCCGCGCGGCGGCGGCCCGCTGCGCCACAGCCTGAACCCCGGCGACACCGACGCGCCGGCGATGGCCCGGCACCTGATCCGGGCGGCGGTAGCGGCCTGGGGGGCGTGGGACCAGGCCGACGAGATCGAGCTGGCGGCGGACGAGCTGATGACCAACGCGCTGGTCCACACGGACGGGGTCGGGCAGGTCAGCATGCGGCTGACCCCTGAGGGGCGGATCCGGATCGAGGTCGAGGACACCAGCAGTGCCCTGCCGCGGCAGCGCGAGGCGGGCGACTGGGCGGTGTCGGGACGGGGGCTGCTGCTGGTGGACCGGCTGGCGGATGCCTGGGGAGTGGAGCCGAGGGGCGGCGGGAAGTGCGTGTGGTGCGAGTTCTCCATCCCGGACCGGCCCGCGCCGGGCTCACCGGGTGCGAATGGCTGATTCGGGCCGCGCCCGCACTGTGTTTGTCGGCTTGTATGTGTCCGCCGGGTCGATCCTGCCTGGGTGCCGAACCTGCGCCCGCTCCGCCCGCTCCTGCCCGTCCTGCTCACCGTGCTCCTCGCCGCGCCGACGGCCCTCGCCGCCCCCGCGGCCCTCGCCGCCGCTGCCGGCCCGGACGGCGACGGGATCGAGACCGCCCGGACCTCCCGGCAGGTCGCCCCCGGGATCCGGCTGGAATCGTACGACCGGCTCGAAGCCGACCGATGGCTCCGGATCGACGAGCTCGACGTCGACCTCGCGGGGCCCGGCGCGGGCGTACGCACCGAGTACCTCGGCGGCCGCGGCGTCGCCACCGTCGCCGACTCCGCCGCCCGTCACCCCGCCGGGCCCGGCCGTCGCGTGGTCGCCGCGGTCAACGGGGACTTCTTCGACATCCGGGGCACGGGCGCCCCCCTCGGCCCCGGCATCGGCGCCGGCCGACTGCTGCACGCGGCCTCCCCGGGCGCGGGCCGGGCGGTCGGCTTCGGCGCGGACGGCACCGGCCGGGTGCTGCGCATCGACCTCGACGGGAGCGTCACCCTGCCCGGCGGCGCGGTCCGCCCGCTCGCCGGATACAACACGGCCCGGCCCCCCGCCGAGGGCTTCGCCGCCTACACCGCCGACTGGCCGGCAGCCGAACTCCCCGCGCTCGGCGCGGCCGTGGAACTGCGCGAAGGCCGGGTGGCCGCCGTACGGGCGGCCGTACGCCGGCCCGCGCGCCGGGAGCGCCCCGCACCCGGGACCACCCTGCTGGTCGCCGCCGGCGCGGCGGCGACCGAACTCGCCGCCCTGCGCCCCGGGGACGCGGTAGCCGTGACCGCCCGGCCCGTCGTGCCCGGGGGTGGCCCGCTCCCGGTCGGCGCCGTCGGCGGCCGCGAGGCGCTCGTCGTGGCCGGGGTCGCGCAGAACCACGACGGCGAGCCGAACAACACCGCCGCCCCGCGCACCGCCGCCGGGTTCTCCCGCGACGGCCGGCGGCTGCGCCTGGTCACCGTGGACGGCCGACAGCGCGACAGCGGCGGCCTGACGCTGACGGAGCTCGGCCGGATGATGCACCGGCTCGGCGCCTACGAGGCCCTCAACCTGGACGGCGGCGGATCCTCCACCCTGCTCGCCGCCCTGACCGGTGACACCGCTCTGACCTTGGAGAACTCCCCGTCCGACGGCCGCCTCCGCCCGGTCCCCAACGGCCTCGTCCTGACCGCCCCGGCGGGTCCCGGCCGGGCCGCCGGGTACCGCGTCGAGCCCCTGGGCGGCGGCGACGGCCCCGCCCGGCTCTTCCCCGGGCTCAGCCGCACCCTCACCGCCACCCCGTACGACGCCGCGCTCGGCCCCGTGTCAGGGGCGGCAGGGGCGACCGGGGCCGCCCCCGACTGGTCCGCCGGGGGAGGCCGTGCGCGGATCGACTCCGCCGGGGTGCTGCGCGGGCTGCGCCCCGGCCGGGTCGACGTGCACGCCCGACGCGGGACGGCCGACGGGACCCTCGGCCTGGACGTCCTCGGCCCGCTGGCCGGGGTCCGGGCCACCCCGGACCGGATCGGGCTCGCGAAGGAGGGGGAGAGCGCCCGGTTCACCCTGACCGGGTACGACGCGCAGGGCGCCGCCGCCACCATCGAACCCCGGGACGTGTCACTGGAGTTCGACCGCTCGCAGTGGAGCGTCGCCGCCGACGGGCGCGGCGGATTCACCGTGACCGCCAGGGTTCCGCACGCCACCGGTCAACTGCGCGCCGGCGTAAAGGGAAACCGAGCCGTCGCGGCCGAACTGGCCCTCGGGGTAGGGCTGTCGGACCGTCCGCTCGCGGATCTCGAAGACGCCGGCCGGTGGACCGGCCGGGGGGCCGCCCCGGCGGAGGGTCACCCCGGCCGGGGGCTCGCCCTCACGCTCCCCGCAGCCGCGGACGGACCGGCCGCCCCGGACCCCGCGCGGACCGCCGCCGCGGTCCCGCCCCGGCCGCTCCAGGTGCCGGAGCTGGCCCGCTCGCTCTCCCTCTGGGTCGGCGGCGACGGCTCCGGAGCCCGGCCCGCCGTGGAACTCGCCGACGCGGACGGGGGAGTCGTCACGCTCCGAGGGCCCGCCGTGGACTGGACCGGCTGGCGGGAGATCAGCCTCCCGCTCCCGGCGACGGCGGAGCGTCCGTACACCGTGACCCGGCTCTCGGCGGTCGCCGGCCCGCGCCCGGCACGGCTGCTCCTGGACACGCTGACGGCCCGGACCCCGCCGACCGGGTTCGTCCGTACCGTCGGCGCACCGGATCCGATCGTGGCCACGGCGGCCCAAGTGCGCTCCAGGCCCTGGCGGTTCGCGGTCCAGCCCACGGACGCCGCCGCCCCGGGCGCCGACTTCGCGCTGACCGGCGCCGGCCGCCCCGCCTTCGTCCACCGGGGAGTACGGTTCCTTCCGCTCGACGCCAGGCTCCGCACCCTCGACGGCGGCGGCCTCGCGCGGATCACGGCCCTGCGCGCCGCTCTCGCGACCGCCGCCCGGGAGCCGGGCACGGGCGCGGTGGCCCTCGTACAGCCGTACGCGCCGCGGGCCGTGGACCACAAGGAGGCCGCCCTGGAGCTGCGCTACCTTGCGGAGTTCCGGCGCACCACCGGCAAACGGGCCGCCGTCATCACCCTCGAAGCCCCCCGCTTCGCGGCCGGCCGCACCGAGGGCGTCCTCACCCTCGCGACCCCGCGCACCGGCCGCACCCTGATCGGCGCGGACGCCTTCGCGGCGGGCGACTGGCTCTCCGTACTGCCGCCCGAACTGCCGTCCGTACTCAGCCGGTGATCCTGGCCGTGAACGCGTCGAGGTTCGCGAGGGTGCGGGCGATCTTCTCGTCCACCGTCAGCGTCTCCTCGAAGCCCCTGGTCCTCAGCTTCGGCTGCCGCTTGCCCCTGATGTAGAGGGAGCACGCGAGGTCGGCGCAGACGTACGTGCCGACCGTGTTGCCCTCGCGGCCGCGGGCGCCCGCGAGCGGGGCGACGAGGAGGGTCACGCCGGAGGAGGCGTGGCCGGTCAGGCAGATCTGGCAGATGCTCGACTTGAAGCCGCCCACGCGGTTCGCGGCCGGTACGCGCAGCGAGATGCCGACGGCGCCGCCGTCCGCCGCGGGCCGTACGAGGTGCGCGCGCTGCGGGGCGCCCGGATCCACCCAGCCGAGGAAGTCGAGGTCCTGCCAGGGGAGTTCGGCGAAGTCGGCCGGCAGCTTAAGGCGGGCGGCCTCGCCTTTGGTGCAGTTCACGAAGGAAGAGCGGATCTGTTGGTCGTTGAGCGGGTCCATGGAAACGCACGGTACGTGCCGGTACGGGGCCCTGGCCAGCCGTTTTCCCGGCCGGGACGCCGGCCGCAGCGCCAGGCCGTCTAGAGGCGGACGAGAGTGACCTCGGTCGCCTTCACGCTGGTCCACACCTCGGCGCCGTCGACGATGCCCAGCTCGGCCGCTGCCTCCGGGGTGATCTCCGCGACCAGGTCGGGCGCCTGCGCCGAGCCGACCAGCACGCGCAGCCGGCTGCCGACCGAGGTGATCTCCCGTACGGTGCCGGGCCAGACGTTACGGGGACTGCCGCCCGGACGGTCCCGGTGTACGGACACCGCCTCGGGGGCGATGATCGCGAGCGCCTGCGCACCCTCGGGCAGCGCCTCGGCCACTACGAGGCGGCCACCGCCGGCGAGCGCCAGCCCGTCGGCCGACGCCGTCCCGGGCCAGGCGTTGCGGCCGAGCATGCGGGCCACCCACGGGGAGCGGGGGTGGCGGGTGACTTCGGAGGGCGGGGCGTCCTGGAGGGTGCGGCCGTCGGCCAGTACGAGGACGCGGTCGGCCAGGGAGACGGCCTCGACGGGGTCGTGGGTGACGATCAGGCAGACTCCGCCGAAGCCGGCCAGGTGGGTGCGCAGGGTGTGGCGGACGTGGGCGCGGGTGGTCTGGTCGAGGGCGGCGAGGGGTTCGTCGAGGAGCAGCAGCCGGGGGCGGGCGGCCAGGGCGCGGGCCAGGGCCACGCGCTGCGCCTGGCCTCCGGAGAGCTGGGCGGGCTTGCGGTGGGCGAGGTGGCCGACGCCGAGCCGGTCCAGCCAGGCCTGCGCCTCGGCGCGGGCCCGGGCGCGCGGCACCCGGCGGGCGCGCAGCCCGTAGGCGGTGTTGGCCAGTGCGCTCAGGTGGGGGAAGAGCGCGCCGTCCTGCGGGACCCAGGCGACCTGCCGCTTGTGCGGGGGCAGCGCGGTGACGTCGGTGTCGCCGAGGCGGAGCTCGGCGTGGGCGCGGGGGGTCAGGCCGAGGAGGGCCCGGAGCAGGGTGGTCTTGCCGGCGCCGTTCTCGCCGACCACGGCGATGGTGGTGCCGGGTTCGGCGTCCAGGGTGAGCTCGTTGAAGCCGGTGACCGCGGCGTGCATCGGCCAGGCGGCAGCCGCCGGCGCGGAGAGCGGATCAGCGGGAGCGGACGGGTCTACGGGGCCCACCCGGTCCCTCGCACCCGCCGGGTCCGTCGCATCCGCCGGAGCCGCGCCGTTCAGCGGGGCCGCGCCGTCCATCGGGTGCGGACCGGGCGCCTCCTCGGCGATCGGGGGCGCTTCGGCGGAGCCGCGGGCGACGGGGGTCCCCGTCCACCGGCCGCGCAGGCCGATGAGTACGGCCATGGCGATCGCGAGCAGCAGCAGCGATACGGAGGTGGCGGCCTCGGGCTGGTCCTGGAGCAGCAGGAAGACCTGGAGCGGCAGGGTCTGGGTGGTGCCGGGCAGGTTGCCCGCGAAGGTGATGGTGGCGCCGAACTCGCCCAGCGCGCGGGCCCAGGTCAGCGCGGCGCCGGCGATCAGGCCCGGGGCCACCATCGGCAGCGTCACCGTGAAGAACACGCGGACCGGCGTGGAACCGAGGGAGGCCGCGGTCTCCTCGTAGCTCTGCTTCAGGCCGCCGAGCGCGCCCTCCAGGCTGATCACGAGGAACGGCATCGCCACGAACGTGGCCGCGACGACCGCGCCCGAGGTGTGGAAGGGCAGGGTGATGCCGAAGGTGCCCTCCAGCCAGGGACCGAGCAGCCCGCGCCGCCCGAATCCGAGCAGCAGGGCCACACCGCCGACGGTGGGCGGCAGCACCATGGGAAGCAGGACGAGCGAGCGCACCAGCGCCTTGCCCTTGAACTCGACGCGGGCCAGCAGCCAGGCGAGCGGCACCCCGAGGAGGAGCGAGAGGCCGAGGGCCCACAGGGACACCAGCAGCGAGAGCCTGAGCGCCTCCACCACACCCGGGCTGGTGAGGTGCGCGCCGAGCTCGCTCCACCGGGTCCGGGTGAGGATGCCGATCAGCGGCATCAGCAGGAACGCCACGGCGAGCAGCGCGGGGAGCGCGAGGGCCACGGGGGGCCGGGCGCGGTGGGTACGGAGTCTGCTCATATCGGGTTCCTGGCTGGGGAAGCTGTGGCGGCGGGGTGAAGCGTAGTGGGGGCGCCCCGCGGAAGCCGGACAAACGGCGGGGGGCCGCCCGGCCAATGGGTGTGGGGGGGGCCGGGCCCCCCGGCCCGGGCGTCCAGGAGAGCGGCGGCGCCG
>NZ_JBHYVM010000007.1:92427-132448 GCF_042750105.1 Streptomyces sp. NPDC059443
CGGGGTGTGTCCGGACTCTCCAAATAGCGGGTCCGTGGCTGGGGACGGGGGGGCGGCGGGGTCCCGCGTAGTGGGGCGGCCCGGGGGACGGGGCACACCCGGGGGGCGCCCGCCCGGACATGCGGAGAGGGGCTGCCCGTCCCCCCGGACCGGGCAACCCCTCTCCATCACCGGACCCAGTCGGCGTTACGCCTTCTGGAAGCCCGCGTCCTGGAGGATCTTCTGCGCCTCCGGGGTGCTCAGCCACGCCACGAACGCGGCAGCGGCCTCGGGGTTCTTGGAGCCCTTGAGCGAGGCGGCCGGGTAGGAGGCCACGGCGTTCTCGGCGTCCGGGATGTCCACGACGGCGACCTTGTCACCGGACTTGAGGGTGTCGGTCTTGTAGACGAGACCGGCGTCCGCCTCGCCCAGCTCGACCTTGCTCAGGACGGCGCGGACGTTCGGCTCCTGGGAGACCGGCTTGACCTCGATCTTCTGCGCGTCGAGGATCTGCTTGCTGTAGCGGCCTACGGGGACCTCGGGCGCGGCCAGCACGACCTTGATCTTGGTGTCGGCGAGGTCCTTGAGGCCGGCGATCTTGAACGGGTTGCCCTTGCCGGTCGCGATGACCAGACGGTTCTTGGCGATGATCGCCGGGTCGTTGGTCTCGGCCTTCAGGCCGTCCATGGTCTTGGTGTCGGCGGTGACCAGCGCGTCGGCCGGGGCACCCTGCTTGACCTGGGCGGCGAGCTCCTGCGAACCGGCGAAGGAGAAGGTGACCTTCGTGCCCGGGTGCGACTTCTCGTACGCGGCGCCCGCGGTCTTGAAGACGTCGGTGAGGGAGGAGGCGGCGAGCACGGTGAGGTTCGCGGCCTTCGGCTCGGCCGAGGCGGAGGCGGAGGCGCTCGCGGAGGCGCCGGCGTCCGTCTTCTTGTCGTCGCTGCTGCCGCAGGCGGCGAGCGCCGGTACGAGCAGGGCGGCGGTCAGGGCGAAGGCGGCGGTACGGCGATTCAGGGGCAGGATCGGGGACATGGGCTGGTGCTCCTCGGTCGGGTCGGCGGCCGGCCTGGTGCCGGTTCCGCGTGGTGGTGACCCGCGCCGGTGACGGGCGGAGCGGGTGGGGACGCGTCGTGCTGAGCGGAAGTGCGGGGGTGCGCCTCAGGCGCGGTCGATGTGCACGCTGGTGGACTTCACGCGGGCGGTGGCCTGCATGCCGACCTCCAAGCCGAGCTCCTCGACGGCCTCACGGGTGAGGAGGGAGACCAAGCGGTGGGGACCCGCCTGGATCTCCACCTGCGCGGCGACATCGCCGAGCTTGACGGCGGTGACGATGCCGGGGAACGCGTTGCGCGCGGAGGTGTAGGTCTCCCCGTCCTCGGTGTGGGCCCCCTGGGCCACCTCGATGGAGAACGCGGCCAGGGCGCGGCCGTCGATCAGACGGCGGCCGCCCTCGTCGCGATGGGTCGCGACGCGGCCGGCGTCGGCCCAGCGGCGTGCGGTGTCCGGGCTGACGCCCAGCAGGCGTGCCGCCTGACCGATGGTGTAGGACTGCATACGCGACAAGGTAGGGGCACCTGTCCGGCATTTGCAATTCCATTGGGATGTACTACATGGCAGATGCTACCCGCCTTGTGGCAACAGCCAAAAGCCGTTCCGCTTTCGCCGGTCCGGATCGCTAAAGTCGGGGGCATGGCTGAAGAGGGAACCACGGGGACGGGATCGGCGCGGGTCGACGTGTGGATCTGGTCGGTCCGGCTGACGAAGACGCGGGCGATCGCGGCCGCGGCCTGCCGGGCGGGCCATGTGCGGGTCAACGGTGAGCGTGCGAAGCCGGCGCAGTCGGTGCGGGCGGGGGACGAGGTGCGCCTCTTCCATGCCGGGCGGGAGCGCATCGTGGTGGTCCAGCGCCCGGTGACGAAGCGGGTCGGCCCTCCGGTCGCCGCGGAATGCATGATCGACAACAGCCCGCCGCCGCCGACCCCCGTGGAGGCGGCCGTGGTCGGCATCCGCGACCGCGGCGCGGGCCGCCCGACGAAGCGCGAACGCCGCGAGATCCAGAACCTGCGCGGCGGCCGCTAGCGGCAGGGGCGCAAGCAGTCGAAGCCCGGTCCGGCACGCAGCCGGACCGGGCTTCGTCGTTTTCAGAATTTTCTGCAAGGGATTGCTCACCTTCTCCCGATAAGGGCGGGCCGGGGCGGGCAGCGGGGGGCAAGGCCGCGACATTTCTGGTTCACGAGGGCTTCACGTGCTGGTGACATGGCCAGTAGCCTCGCGCAAAACCTTGCGGCAAGTTTTCAATGCCGTGGAGCCGAAGGGCTGTTGGGCCCCGCTTCGAGGAGCAGACCTTGAGATCACGTACGCGATCACGCCTCAGAGGGCGCTCGGCGGCGCTGGCCCTGGCCGTCGCCGGGGGGTGCCTGGCGACCGCCCTGCCGGCGGCCCCACATGCCGTGTCCGTTGCCGCGGCGACGACAACGGACACGGCGATGACAGCCGGTGCGGCGGCATCCGACAGCACGGCGACGGTGGGGTGAAGGCGTCGGTGAGCGCATTTCGCGGGTATTTGGTGGCGAAAACCAAGCAAACGTTCAGGTTGTAGACAACATTGTGACCAGCTCTGACATCGGGATGAGGGTTGCAGCGCACCGTGCCCGGCTTGCGCTGTCGCCTGCCGAGGTGGTGAAGAGCGATAACCAGGCGCACGCGGCCCGCACGATGTGGAATCTGCTGCACGCCTGGTGGCAGATGATGCCGAAAGACAAGCGGACACTGACGAACGCGGACGCCGCGATCCGCCACGCCCGAGAAGACATCGACTTTCTCGCCGTCCTGCCCGCGCAGGCCGCGCAAGCGGTGCTGAAGACGTACTTCCAGGCGTGGAAGAACTGCTGGGACGGTCGTGCCGACACCCCGAACTTCAAGGGCCGCATTCGCACGGTGATGTCCGTGGACATTCCGCAGGGCCGGGACCTGAACATCATCCGCGTGCACCGCCGCTGGGGCATGGTCAACCTGCCGAAGATCGGCCGGGTCCGGTTCCGGTGGACCAAGAACCTGCCGGTGGGCGCGCGTGCCAATGTGGAGAACCGGATCACCGGGGCGCGGCTGGTCAAGGACGCGCTCGGCTGGCACATCGCCTTCCGCATCCAGATCCTGGAGGCCGAGCCCGCACCCCGTCAGGGGCCAGACGTCGGCATCGACGTGGGCGTCACCATGCCCATCGTCCTCTCGAACGGGGAAACGTACGAGCACGACGAGTGGCTGACCGGCAAGGAACAGGCCAAGCTCCTACACCTGGAGCAGCGCGCCGCACGGCGGAAGCAGCACCGCAGGCCCGGCGAACACACCAGCCGCCGGCTGCACCACACCTACGACCAGATCGCAGGACTCCGCGCGAAAGCCAAGCGCAGAGCCATCGACTGGCAGCACAAGACGACCACCGCGATCGCCCGCGCCTACGGCGCCGTCGTGGTCGAAGCACTCACCATCGCGAACATGATCAAGTCCGTCAAGGGCACGGTGGACCGGCCGGGCAGGAACGTCGCACAGAGATCCGGGCTGAACCGCTCGATCAGCGGGGAGGCATGGGGCCGGACGGTCACCATGCTGACGTACAAGACGGCCCGGCACGGCGGCACCCTGCACAAGGTCCCGGCCCCCGGCACATCCCAACGCTGCTCAGCGTGCGGCTTCACGACGCCCGGCAGCAGGGAGTCCCAGGCCGTGTTCGTGTGCAAGAACCCGGACTGCGGGTGGTCGGGCAACGCCGACCACAACGCGGCCCGCAACGTCTTGCACCTGTACCGGATGGGCCTCACGCTCATCCCGGCTGCCGGGAGGGCAGTCGCCAGGCGCGCCAAGCGCGTCAAGCCCGCCACCGCAAGGTAGGCAGGAATCTCCTGGCCTTGGCCGGGAGAGCACTTCAACACCAGTGCTGGATCGGCAACTGGGAGGGTGAGGACGCCCGTTCCTGTTGGATCCACGAGGACCTCGCCGACTTCAACACCGAGAACCCGACCGTCCAGAACTACCTGATCGGCGCCTACGACAAGTACATCGACATGGGAGTCGACGGCTTCCGCATCGACACGGCCGTACACATCCCCCGCGTCACCTGGAACCGGCACTTCCTGCCCGCCATCCAGCAGCGCGTGGCCCAGCAGTTCGGTGCGCAGAAGGCGAACGACTTCTACGTCTTCGGCGAGGTCGGCTCCTTCGTCAACGACAAGTGGAACCGCGAATCGGCCAACCAGTCCGCCCAGTACTACACGTGGAAGGAGTCCGCGACGTACAGCGCCGACGACGCGACCGCCGCCGTCCAGCAGTACACGACCGACAACGACCCGGCCAAGCAGCCGACCAGCACCAACGCCTTCCTCAGCGGCAACCTCTACCACGCCCCCGACCACAGCATGTTCTCCGGCATGAACGTCATCGACATGCGCATGCACATGAACTTCGGGGACGCGAACAACGCCTTCCAGAACGGCAAGGACTCCGACGACAGTTACAACGACGCCACCTACAACGTCGTCTACGTCGACAGCCACGACTTCGGCCCCGGCAAGTCCTCCACCCGCTACGCCGGCGGCACCGACGCCTGGGCCGAGAACATGGCCCTGATGTGGACCTTCCGCGGCATCCCGACCCTGTACTACGGCTCGGAGATCGAGTTCCAGGCTGGAAAGCAGATCGACTGCGGCCCGACCTGCCCGCTCGCCACCACCGGCCGGGCCTACTACGGGGACAAGATCGCGGGTTCGATCACCGCCTCCGGCTTCTCGAAGGTCGCGTCCGCCACCGGACCCGTCGCCGCCACCCTCGAAGCGCCGCTGGTCAAGCACCTCCAGCGGCTGAACGAGATCCGTCGGGCCGTCCCGGCGCTCCAGATGGGCCAGTACTCCACCGAAGGGATCTCGGGCGGGATGGCCTTCAAGCGCCGCTACACCGACGCCGCCACGGGGGTGGACAGCTTCGCCCTGGTTGCCGTCACCGGCGAGGCCACGTACACCGGCATCCCCAACGGCACCTACAAGGACGCGGTCACCGGCGACGTGCGGACCGTCTCCGACGGCAGGCTGTCTGTGGCCGCCCCCGGCAAGGGCAACCTACGGGTCTACGTGCTGGACCTCGGCGGCCGCAACGCGGCCCCGGCAGGGTGGGCACCGCCGGCCCCTACCTGAAGTAGCCGAGCGGACCCGTCAGTTGAGCAGGCCGGTCAGGAGCTCGCGCTGGTCGTTGGCGAGGAGGGCGAGCTGGGTGCGGTTGTCGAGGCCGAACTTGTGCAGGGCGCGGGAGAGATGGGTCTTGACCGTGCCCTCGGCCAGGCCGAGGCGCTCGCCGATCTCCCGGTTGCCGAGTCCGTCGGCGAGCGCGACCACGCAGCGCAGCTCGCCCTGGGAGAGGGCGTGGATGTGTTCCATGACCTCGGGCGTCGGCGCCGGGTGGTGGTGAGTGGCGAAACGGCTCATGACGCTGGAGATCACATCGGGGCTGAGCACGGCGCGGTGCCCGGCCGCGCTGTGCACGGCCTTGCGCATCTCTTCACCCGAGGCGGTCTTCAGCAGGTAGCCGTCGGCGCCCGCCCGCCAGACCCTGGCCACCTGTTCCTCGTCCGCGATGGTGGTCAGGATGAGGATGCCCAGGCCCGGGTGGCCCTCGCGCAGCAGCCGGGCGGTCTCGGCGCCGTCCAGTCCGTCCGGCATGGCCAGGTCGAGCACGACGACGTCGGGGACCTGCTCCGCGACGACCTCCAGGGCCTCGGAGCCCGTGCTCGCCTCGCCCACGACCTCGATCTCGTCCTGGACGGTGAGGATGGTCCTCAGTCCGGCGCGGATGACGTCCTCGTCATCGGTGATCACGATTCGGATCACTGCTCTCCTCCTTCGTGCGGGTAGGTGGCGTGGGCGCGCAGCAGGTAGCCGCCGCCGGGGTCGGTGACCGGTCCGGCTTCGAGCCCGCCGCCGAGCGACTCCAGCCGGCCGCGGAGCCCGGCCTGGCCGAGACCGGTGCCCGGCGCGAGCGACCGTACGGGGGTGCCCGCCGCCCCGTTGCGGACGTCGAGGGTCCAGTCGGCCGGGCCCGCCCGCAGGGTCAGCAGTACGGCCGAACCGGGCGCGTACCGCAGGATGTTGGTCAGGCCCTCGGTGACCACCCGGCGGGCGGCCTCCCGGTGGGCCGCGGGCAGCCGGCCGAAGCCCTTGGCGAAGCCGTCCGCGAGCCGTACGTCGACTCCCGCCGCCCGGACGCTGTCGAGCGAGCGGCCCAGGGCGTCGAGTTCGGCGGCCGCCGGATCGGGGCCGGGGGCGGCGCCGGTCTCCAGGGCCTCGGTCTCCAGCTCGCGCAGCCTCAGTACGGCGGTCATGCCCCGCAGATGGTCCGAGGCCGCCCGGCACTGCTGCTGCGCCGCGTCGAGCAGCCCGTCCGCCGCTTCGTCACGGCCGCCCACGGAGCTCCGTAGGGACTCGACCAGGATGTTCAGCAGTGCCACGTCATGGCCGAGGAGATCGTGGAACTCCCGTACGAGCCTTCGCCGTTCGGCGTTGACCGCCTCGGCCGCCCGCTCCCGGGCCACCTGCTCGGCGCGAGCCCGGTCCGCCATGTGCCGGCCGCGGGTCACACCGACCATGACGGTCATGAACACGGCCGAGGCGAGCAGGGCGAGGCTGGAAGGGGAGTTGTCCCGTACCAGCGGCGGGCCGGAGCCCAGCGCGCTCAGCGTGATCAGCTCGGCGGTGGCCGCCGCCCCGAACCACCAGGCGTAGCCGGGGCGATGGTGGCGGCCGGCGGCGTAGGCGAGGAAGAACAGCGCGGTGAACTTCGCGCTGAGCGCGGTCGCGACCAGCACCACGAGAGCGGCGGCCGGGAACCGGGTGCGGCGCCACAGCAGCGCGGCGCAGGAGACGAGGATGCCGAGCCAGCGCGGCACGGGGTGGCTGGCCCAGGACTCGTGGTCCAGTTCGGCGTAGACCTCGAAGGGGACGGTGACCAGCAGGCACGCGGCGGCCGTGATCCGGTCCCAGGTGACGGGGGCGTACCGGTGCGGCGCGCGGGCGGCTGCGGTCCGTTCCACGGCTCCTCCTTCCTGACCTGCTGTATGAGCACCCTGCCATCGGGACCGGCCCCCGCCCGGCGCGCGACACGGGGGGAGTCCCGCCCGGAACCGGTCCGGGCGGGACTCGCGGAGGGCGGCTCCGGTCAGCGGGCGGTGGCGGCGCCGACGCTGCGGCGCCGGTCCAGGAACCAGTGGGCGGCGAGCTTGAGCTGGTCCTCCAGGAGGAAGCAGCAGAGCGCGTAGCCCCAGACGGCGGCGGCCCAGCCCCAGCCGAGCGGGGTCATGCCCACACCGAACACGGTGACGAGGGTGGCGATGGCCTGGGCCGTGCAGACGGCGATCAGCAGCGGCCTGGCCGGGGCCGGGGAGGTCCAGAACCGGCCCTTCGTGCGGGTCACGAAGATCGTCAGCTGGCCGGAGACCGAAAGGCTCAGGTAGACCAGCGAGTGGATCAGACCGTCGCTCAGGTGGAAGACGTCACGGCCCAGGACGAAGAGGAGGAAGGTTTCGGCGACACCGACCACGCCCAGCACCGTGGCCACGGTCAGCACGCTGCGCATGTCCCAGGTAACGGGCCGGTGCGAGCCGCGGACCTTGTCGTAGGCGATCGTCAGGATCGCGCCGTCGTTCAGGAGCGCCAGCAGCACGATCATCATCGCGGTGACCGGGAAGAAGTTGTACGCGACGATCGTCAGGGTGATCAGACCGAGGACCCGGATGGTCTCCGTGATGCGGTACGTGGCGTAGTTGACCATCCGCTGGATGATCTCCCGGGCCTGGCCGATCGCGTGGGAGATGACCGACAGGCCCGGGGTCAGCAGCACCACGTCGGCGGCGGCCCGCGCGGCGTCCGTGGCGTCGGCCACGGCGATGCCGGCGTCGGCCTGCTTGAGGGCGGGGGCGTCGTTGACTCCGTCGCCGGTCATGCCGACGATGTGGCCGCGCTCCTGGAGCATCTTGACGATGCGGTACTTGTGCTCCGGGAAGACCTGCGCGAACCCGTCCGAGATCTCGACGAGCTCGGCGAGCTCCGCCTCGGGCTTGCCGTCGTCCAGCGCGTGGGTGTTCAGGATGTTGTCGCCCATCCCGATCTGACGGGCCAGCTCACGGCTGATCGCCACCTGGTCGCCGGTGACCATCTTGACGGACACGCCCAGTTCGTTCGCGGCGGCCACGGTGTCGGCGGTGTCCTCGCGCGGCGGGTCGGCCAGGGGCAGGATGCCGAGCAGGCGCCAGGCACCGGATTCGTCGGTGCGGGCCACACCCAGCGAGCGGAAGCCGCGGGCGGCGAAGGAGTCGGCGATGGCGGCGACGTGCTCGGCGGCCGGGTCGCCGTCGCAGAGCCGCGCGATGACCTGCGGGGCGCCCTTGCTCACGTGGTACGTGCCGGGGGCGGGGTTGGGGCCGGGACCGAAGCCGACGGTGGCCTCGGTGCGCTTGGTGACGGGGTCGAAGGGGACGAAGTCGGTGACCTGGACGCCGTGCGCCCAGCCGGTGTCCCAGCCAGCGTCACGGTCGGCGAGCCGGTCGGTGGCGGTGGAGATGACGATGCGGTCGATCGGGTCGCCGTTCTCGGCGCGGGAGGCCAGCGCGGCGGAGCCGAGCAGGTCGTCCTGGCCGATGCCGTCCGGGACCCAGGGGTCCAGGATCGCGAGGCGGTTCTCGGTGAGGGTGCCGGTCTTGTCGGAGCAGAGGACGTCGATGCTGCCCAGCTCCTCGACGGCGGGCAGGTTCGAGACCACGGCGCCCCGCTTGGCGAGGTTGCGGGCGCCGACCGCGAGGGTCACGGACATGACGGCGGGCAGCGCGACCGGGACGGAGGCGATGACGACGACGAGCGCGAACTCCAGGACGGAGAGCACCGGGTTGCCGCGTGCCACCGAGACGACGATCGTGAGGGTGACCAGGGCTACGGCCAGCAGGATCAGATAGTTGCCGATCTTCAGGACGGCCTGCTGGAGGTGGCTGACCGTCCCGGCCTCGCCCACGAGGGCGGTGGTCCTGCCGAAGAAGCTGTTGGCGCCGGTGCCCTCGACCACGGCGTCGGTCTCGCCGCGCACGATGACCGAGCCCGAGTACAGGGTTTCGCCACGGCCGCGCTCCACGGGGAGGGACTCGCCGGTGAGGGCGGCCTGGTCCACGTCGAGGGTGCCGGAGCCGAGGGCCCGTACGTCGGCGGGAACCACGTCCCCGAGCCGGACCCGGACGATGTCACCCGGAACCAGTTCGCGGACGGCCTCCGTACGCCAGACCCCGTCGCGCAGGACGCGGGCCTCGGTGGCGAGGCGCTGCTTGAGGGCGGCGATGGCGTTGGCCGCCTCGTGCTCCTCCAGGAAGGCCACGACTCCGTTGACGAGGAGCAGGACGCCGATGATGATCACGTCGACCCAGTGCCGGACGACGATCGAGAGGATCAGGGCCGTCTCGATCATCCAGGGGATCGGGGCCCAGAAGTAGCCGAGGAACTCCCGAAGCGGGTTCTTGTGCTCCTCGGCGATTTCGTTCGCACCGTGTTCCCGCAGGAGGCGGTGTGCCTCGGCGGTGGTCAGCCCGTCCGGCCAGGAGGCCGGCGGTTCGAAATCCTCGGGCTCCTCCGCTTCGGCCGTTCCGGCCGTTCCGGCCGAGGGGGAGAGGGCGGCGGGCGTCGCGGGGACGGTGGGGGCGGAGGGGACGATGTCGGTGCTCAAGGCAGGTCACTTGCTTCCGTGCAGCAGGGAGAAGAAGGAGGGGAGCTCCATCGGACGGGCGCCACTGGTCATCGCCGTGCGTGCGTGGGAGACCGTTCCGGCGCGCAGGATGCGGATGACGGAGCTGCCGCACGCGGCGCACGCGGAGCGGGTCAGGGGGGAGGGGACGCGGTCGCCGTCCACGGTGCAGAGCGTGCGCTGGATGCCGGTGCCGTCGATGTAGTGGCGGACGTCGTACTGCGTCTCCCAGCCGTACCCGCAGTCGAGGCAGCTGAAGGCGTAGGACTCGTGGACGGCCTCGGGGGCGGTGCGGGAGATGAATTCGTCGATTGCGCTCATCGCGTCTTCCTCATGACCGGTTCTGGACTTCTCGTCCGCGGTTGCTGCGGTACACGGGGCCGGTGCCCGGTCTCACTCCGACCTCTTCCAGGGAACGCCCGTTGAAAGCTTGGTGGAGGCCGTGAATGACCTTTCTTCATGAGTCTTCCGCCGACCATCTCGGGACATTTCGTAATCGGAAGTGAACGTCCCTCCATCCCTTTCATTCGTGCACATGTTCGAGTGAGGGAGGCTACGCTGGACCCATGCACGGCATGCACGCACTCCAGGGCTCGCTCTTCGACCAGGGCGACGAGATCCGGCTCGGCCCCCGACTGGCTCCGCGCCGCACGGAGCTCGGCGCCGGTGCCTGGGTGGACCACCTGCCGGGCTGGCTGACGGGCGCCGACGCGCTGTTCGAACGACTCGCCGCCGACGTGCCGTGGCACGCGGAGCGGCGGCAGATGTACGAGCGCACGGTGGACGTGCCCCGGCTGCTCGCCTTCTACGGGGAAGGCGACCCGCTCCCGCACCCCGCCCTCACCGAGGCGCGCGAGCGGCTGAGCCGCCACTACGCCCCCGAGCTGGGCGAGCCCTTCACCACCGCGGGCCTCTGCCTCTACCGCGACGGCCGCGACAGCGTCGCCTGGCACGGCGACCGCACCGGCCGCTCGGCGACCGAGGACACGATGGTCGCCATCCTCTCCGTCGGGGACCCCCGCGACCTGACCCTGCGCCCCCGCGAAGGCGGCCCCACCCTGCTCAGGCTCCCCCTGGGCCACGGCGACCTGGTCGTGATGGGCGGCTCCTGCCAGCGCACGATGGAACACGCCATCCCCAAAACCACCCGCGCGGTGGGCCCCCGCATCAGCATCCAGTACCGCACCCGCGGGGTGCGCTGAGACGAGGGCCGCCGATACTGGCGCGATGACCGCCGAATTCACGTACGACTCTCCGCAGGAGTACCCGGCCGTGGTCCACGACCGCTGGGGCCGGTTCGAGACCGTGCTCGTCAACGACGGGCAGCACTTCTCGCTCGCGCTGCGCGGGAACCGGTTCCAGGGGCCCTGGCTGGATGGGTTGGAGCCTGCGGAGCCCATCCCTGAAGGGCATGTGCGGCCGCCCGATCTCGCGGACGGCGGGCTGGCCTCGTGTGTTGTGGAGTGGCGGATGCCGGTGGAGGTCACGGGAGCCGAGGCGGGGACCGTCGACCTGGGCGTCCGGCTGCTCCTGGGCGACCCGAAGCCTCGCGGGGGAGTGGACTCGACCGGGGTGGAGTTGGCCCTGCATCTGCCGACTGGGACCATCGGGACGGTCAAGGCCCACGGGTGGATGGAGGACGCGCTGTTGGACCTGCAAGGTCAACTGGCCGAGGGAGTACACCTCCAGGCCTGCATCACCTGTGCCTTCTCGGACTACAGCCCGGCAGGGAGCGGCCTCATCGGCACGATGGCCTGCTTCCGCGACAGCAAGGACGCGTACCGCGCGGTGCGGACCAAGCGGGACCTCTTCGAGGTCTTGCCCGATTCCTCCGGCTGGGTGCAGGAGACCTTCCTCTGCGACCAGTACGAGCGCCGAGCCCCCAACACCGGTTACCGGGGCTGATGGCGGGGGCTATGCCGCGTCGAGTTCCTTCGGTCGGCGGGCCGTCGAGGCCGCCGCGTGCAGGGAGCGGAGGGCCAGGAGGAGGATGCCGATGTCGTCCAGGTAGACCGGGTCGGGGATCAGGTCCAGTGGTGAGACCGTGTACACCACGGCGGCCCAGAACAGGGCCTTGTCGCGCAGGGGGATTCCCGCGTCGCGCAGGAGCCGCCGGGCCGCGAAGACCCGTACGAGGAGAACGGCCGCGGTGACCGCCAGCCCGGCGGCGACCACCGCCGCCACGGCGAGCCAGGCGGTCGTCGCGTCCATCAGGCGCCTTGCGCCCGCAGTCGGCGGCTGACCTCGCCGAGTCCCTCCGCGAGCGCGTCCAGCTGCTCCGGGGTGAGTACGTCCACCAGGACTTCCCGGACCGTGGTCACGTGCCCCGGCGCGGCCTCCGCCAGCCGGGCGCGGCCGGCCTCCGTGAGCACGGCGTAGACCCCGCGGACGTCGGAGGGGCAGGTGCGGCGGCGGACCAGGCCCGACTTCTCCATCTGGGTGACCTGGTAGGTCAGCCCGCTCTTGGAGTTGATCAGCCCGTTGGCCAGCTCGGTCATGCGCAGCTCGCCCTCCGGCGCCCTGGCGAGTCGTACGAGGATCTCGTACTGCGGGTGGGAGAGTCCGGAGTCGTCCTTGAGCTGCTGGTCGAGGCGGCGGTTGACCAGGGCGGAAGCGGCCAGGAAGCCCTGCCAGGCGCGCATCTCGCGGTCGTCCAGCCATCTCGTTTCAGCCATGGAGTCAGCCTACATGTGTGGTTCCAATTTGAATCAAGGGAGGATCCGAGGTTAGGGTCGGGCGAGTGGTTCGAATTTGAACAACCTGCCCCTCGGGCCGCCCGACCGGAAGGACCTCCCCCATGACCAGCCCCTCCGTCACCACGACGAAGTCGCAGGCCGCCGCACCGGCCGCACCCACAACCGCCCTCACCGCCCTCCCCGCCCTCTCCACCCCGGCTCACGACGTCGGCCTGCTCCTCCTGCGCGTCGTCCTCGGCCTGACCATGGCCGCCCACGGCACCCAGAAGCTCTTCGGCTGGTTCGGCGGCGGCGGCATCAGCGGCACGGGCCAGTTCTTCACCGCGAGCGGCTACCCGGCGGGCGACGCCATGGCCGTCCTCGCCGGCCTGACCGAGACCCTCGGCGGGCTCGGTCTCGTCGCCGGGCTCCTCACCCCGCTCGCCGGGGCCGCCCTCGTCGGCACCATGATCAACGCGGTCGCCGTGCACGGAGCCGGCTCGTTCTTCGCCCCGAAGGGCGTCGAGTACGAGATCCTGCTCACCGTCGGCGCCGCCGCCCTCGCGCTCACCGGCCCCGGCCGGTACGCGGTCGACCGCTTCCTGCCCGTCCTGCGCGGCCACCGCCTCGCCCACGGCGCCCTCGCCGTCGGCCTCGGCATCGTGACCGCGGGCGCGCTGCTCCTCGTACGGAACTAGGCCGTCTGCGCGTGGTGGGCGCCGCTATTTCCCGGCCCAGTACGCGGCCAGCACCTCCCCCTCCGCGAAGTCCGGGCGCGGCAGGCGCAGGCCGAGGGACTCCTCCAGGGCGTGGAAGTACAGCTCGAAGGTGCTGGTCAGTTCGGGGTGGTCCAGCTCGGCACGGCGCACGGCCCGGTTGAGGAAGTCCAGCTCGCCACCCCGCAGATAAGGGGCGCGGCCGCGCTCGTACCAGATCAGCTCCAGCACGCCCCAGTCGTCGTCGATGCGGCGGCCGTCCCGCATGTAGTCGAAGGTGTAGATGGCCTTCGCGGAGGTGGCGGTCAGCCACACGCTCTCCTTGATCCCGAGCGCCGCGAACCCCTCACCGTCGGCGAAGGACTCCGCCGGCGTGTCGTGGTACAGCAGGAACGTCCACTCGCCCGCCTGCCCGAAACAGCAGCTCTCCCACTGGCGGTCCCAGTACGTCTCCCCGCCGTCCATGGCCCGCAGGTCCTTCAGGCGCGTACCGGCCGCGACCTGCCCGGGATCGGCCCCGAACAGCAGGGCCAGCCGCTCGGCGGGGACGGTCTGCCCGGGTGCCGCGCGGAAGAAGGCGAGGGTCGTGTACGGGGCCTGCTCGCGCCAGGACCCGGCTATCCAGGCGAGCCCCTCCAGCGGGTCGCGCCCGCACGCCCCGACCGTGCCCGCGTCGTCCAGGCCGCCACTTCGGAACCGTCTACCCCACGCCGGATCGATCCGGTCCAGGGCGTCGGCCACCTCCCCGGGGCCGCCGCCGCGCCGCCGCACCGCGGCCTCGGCGATCAGGTACAGCGCCTGTTCGAGGTCGCGGGTGGCGAAGACCTCCCGGTAGGGACCGTGATGGCCGCGCACCGTGCCGTTCTCGTCCAGGAGGAGGCGCAGGTCGTCGTCCCCAACCTCCCCGGCCCGCTCGGCCCACTCCTCCAGCTCGTCGTACGAGAGCGCCACGGGCGGCAGCCCGACCTCGTTGAGCAGGGTGTTCTGTGCGGCCCTCCGCCGCCAGGCCTCTGCGAGCGTCCGTTCGGTGATCTCCATGGCGCCAATGTAAAAGGAGGCACTGACAACCGGCCGACCCCCGAAGGCCCGTTCAGAACCCGGCCGCTCAGGACCGACACGGGGCCCGCCCCCGTCGCCACGGGCAGCCGCAGGATCCCTGACCCGTATGGGCCGATTGAGTTGCGGCATTCGGGGGAAAGGGGCATAAATGACACAACCCATCGAAGACTACGCACTCATCGGCGACCTGATGACCAGTGGACTGGTCGGCCGCGACGGGTCCATCGACTGGCTGTGCCTGCCGCGCTTCGATTCGGCCGCCTGTTTCGCCGCGCTCCTCGGTGACCAGGAGAACGGCCAATGGCGGATCGCCCCGGCCACGGCGCCCGACTCCGCGCGCTGCACCCGCCGGGCCTACGTCGAGGGCACGCTCGTCCTGGAATCCTTCTGGGAGACCGAGGGCGGCGCCTCGTTCAAGGTCACCGACTTCATGCCGCAGCGCGACACCGCCCCCGACGTGATGCGGATCGTCGAAGGGCTCGGCGGAGTGTCCACCGTGGGCAGCACCCTGCGCCTGCGCTTCGACTACGGGCGCGTCATCCCCTGGGTCCGCCGGTGCGAGGGCGCCCGCGAGGGCGACCGGGTCGCCGTCGCCGGACCCGACTCCGTGTGGCTGCGCAGCGAGCCTCCCGTCCGGACCTGGGGCGAGGACCTGAGCACCCGCTCCGAGTTCACCGTCGCCGCCGGCGAGCGCGTCGCCTTCGTGCTCACCTGGCACCCCTCGCACGAACCGCGCCCCGAGCCCCTGGACCCGTACGCCGCTCTCGAACAGAGCCTCGCCGACTGGCGGGAGTGGAGCTCCCAGTGCCGGTACGAGGGCCCCTACCGGGAGGCCGTGACCCGCTCCCTGATCACCCTCAAAGCCCTCACCTACGCCCCGACCGGCGGGATCGCCGCCGCCGCGACCACCTCCCTGCCCGAGGAGCTCGGCGGCGTCCGCAACTGGGACTACCGCTACTGCTGGCTCCGCGACTCCACCCTCGCCCTCGGCTCCCTGCTGGCCACCGGCTTCCTCGAAGAGGCCCGTGCGTGGCGGGCGTGGCTGCTGCGGGCCATCGCGGGCGACCCCGCCGACCTGCAGATCATGTACGGGATCGCGGGCGAGCGGCGGATCCCGGAGAGCGAGCTGTCCTGGCTGAAGGGGTACGCGGCCTCCGCGCCGGTCCGGGTCGGCAACGCGGCCGTCGACCAGCTCCAGCTCGACGTCTACGGGGAGGTCCTCGACTCCCTCTACCTCGCCAGATCCAACGGACTGCCCGCCGAGCACCACTCCTGGCGGATCCAGCTCGCCCTCCTCGACTTCCTGGCCGACAACTGGCACCGCCCGGACGAGGGTCTGTGGGAAGTGCGGGGCCCGCGCCGCCACTTCACCCACTCCAAGGTGATGGCGTGGGTGGCCGCGGACCGGGCGGTGCGCACGCTGGAACTCAACCCCGCACTGCCCGGCGACGTCGAACGCTGGCGGACCATGAGGGAATCGGTGCACCGCGACGTGTGCGAGAACGGCTACGACGCCGAACGGGGCACCTTCACCCAGTACTACGGCTCGCGCGAACTGGACGCGGCCACCCTCCTCATCCCGCGCGTCGGCTTCCTGCCGCCCGACGATCCCCGGGTGATCGGCACGGTCGACGCGGTGCGCGCGGAACTCGGCGGCAGCGGGCTCGTCCGCCGCTACAGCACCGAGGGGCCCTCCGTGGACGGGCTGCCCGGGGACGAAGGGACCTTCCTCGCCTGCTCGTTCTGGCTCGCCGACGCGCTGCACGTGACCGGCCGGGAGAAGGAGGCGCGGGAACTCTTCGAGCGACTGCTGGCCGTACGCAACGACGTGGGGCTGCTCGCCGAGGAGTACGACCCGGTCGCCGGCCGCCAACTCGGCAACTTCCCCCAGGCGTTCAGCCACGTCGGGCTGGTGAACACGGCGCTGACGCTGAGCGGGGGCGGTATGGGGGCCTGCGCGCCGAAGGGACGGCCCAACAGCGGCGGTTGAACGGCAGACGGCCCCGGCCCCGGCCCCGGCCCCGGCCAGAGGCTAGCGGCGGGCGCCGGTCGCCGTCCGGGCTTCCTCGCGGCGTCGCAGGAGCTCGGCGGTGGCCGCGTCGGCGGGGAGGAACGCCTCCAGGTGCAGCTCGGCCAAGGTCACGTCCACGGCGGTCGCGAAGGAGGTCAGGGTGGTCAGCAGGCGCAGCTCCCCGTCGGCGGTGCGCAGCCGTAGGGGTACGGCGAAGCCGAGGTGCTCGACCGGGGCGGGGGCGGTCGCCGGGAGGTAGCCGGTCAGCTCCTCGGTCAGCGCTTCGAGTACGGGGTCGGGGTGGGCCGCGGCCCGTGCGCGCAGGCTCTCGGTGATGTGCCGCCCCCAGGCCGCCAGGTTCACCACGCGCGGCCCCAGGCCCTCCGGGTGCAGGGCCAGCCTCAGCACGTTCACGGGCGGTGTGAGCAGGTGTGCGGCCGCGCCCTCCGTGAGGACGCCGAACGCGGCGTTCGCCAGGACGAGTTCCCCGCGCGGTCCGGCCACCACCGCCGGGTACGGCAGATGCCCGGTCAGGATGGACCGCAGTGCCTCCATGGCGGGCTCGATGCTCTCCGCGTCCCGTGCCGACTCGACGTACACGGGGGCGTAACCGGCGCTGAGCAGGAGGGAGTTGCGCTCCCGCAAGGTCAGTCCCAGCGACTCGGCCAGCCGCACCACCATCTCCCGCCCCGGCATCGAGCGGCCGTTCTCGATGAAGCTGAGGTGGCGCTGGGTGGTTCCGGCGAGGGTGGCCAGCTCCAGCTGGCTCATCCGCCGCAGCGCCCGCCGTCGGCGCACCTCGCGGGCGAACGGGGACGGCACGACTGCGGTTGTGGTGGTGGTTGTTGTCGTGGTGGTGGCCATGGAGCCTTTCTAGCCGCCGTTCCGGCGGAGGTCTCCATTCCCCGCAGGGAATTGCCGCGCGTGTCCCTGCGCCGGAGGATCGGCGTCATCGGATCTGAGACGAAGACGACCGGCCCGGAGGCGGAAATGCGCGCGTACCACCTGGAGACGTTCGGCACGATCGAGGGGATCGTCCTGAGGGACGGCGGCCCGAGCCGCCCCGTTCCCGCCGGGCCGACCGGGATCGTGGTCCGCGTCCGGGCCGCCTCCCTCAACAAGCGCGACCTGCTGATCCTGCACGAGCGCTACCCGCTGTCCGCCACGCCCGGGGTGGTCCCGCTGAGCGACGGCGCGGGCGAAGTGGTGGCCGTGGGGGAGGCGGTGACCCGGTTCGCGGTCGGGGACCGGGTGTCCTGCGCCTACTTCCCGCACTGGCGGGACGGCCGGATCACCCCCGAGCTCGTCGGCCAGCCCGGCTGCACCTTCGACGGGATGCTCGCGGAGTACGCCGTGCTCGACGAGCAGTGGGCGGTCCGCGTCCCGGACCACCTGACGTGGGAGGAGGCGGCGACCCTGCCGTGTGCGGCGGTCACCGCCTGGAACGCGCTGACCGGCGGGGAGGGCGGGGCGCCGCTGCCGGGGCAGAGCGTACTGACCCTGGGCACCGGTCCGGTCGCGCTCTTCGCGGTGCAGTTCGCGAAGCTGCTGGGCTGCCGGGTCATCTCGACGACTTCGAGCGAGGAGAAGGCGGACCGGCTGAAGGCGCTGGGGGCCGACGCGGTCGTGAACTACGCACGGACCCCGCAATGGGGAGCTGAAGTACGGGAGTTGACCGGGGGCCTCGGCGCCGATCTGGTGGTGGAGACGGGCGGCCCCGACACCATCGAGCAGTCGGTCCGGGCCAGTTCGCTCTACGGGCAGATCGCCCTGCTGGTCACCGCCAGCGCCGCGAGGTCCGGGATCGAGATCTCGCACGCCGCGTACGCGTCGAGCCTGGCGACGATCCGCCGGGTGTTCGTCGGTAGCCGCACCCAGTTCGAGTCGATGAACGCGGCGATCGCGACGAGCGGGCTGCGCCCGCTGATAGACCGGGTGCACCCCTTCGAGGAGGCGCGCGAGGCCTACCGCGGATACGCGGGGGACGCGCCGTTCGGCAAGGTGGTGATCCGGATCGGGGAGTGACCCCGCACGGGGCGGGAACGGCTGCGGGGCCACAGGTCAGACCTGTGGCCCCGCAGCCTTGTGGCTCCGCATCCTGTGGGACCGCGCGCGGTCCCGTTGCCGTGGGACCTTACAGAGCCGCGACCGTGGCCGCGGCCGGGTTCGAGTCGGCCGGGGTCCCGTCGGCCTGGTCCTCGTCGTCCTCGGGGATGCTGACCAGCCAGCGGGTGTCCTTGCGCGGCCGCAGGTACAGCGCCCAGTAGAGGGTCGCGAAGGCGGTGATCCCGCCGGTCCACAGCAGGTACTGGGTCTCCTGCTGGGTCAGGATGTACGCGAACACCACGATCAGCAGGATCGGCACGGCCGGCCACAGCGGCATCCGCCATGCGGAGCGCTCGCGGTGCGCACCGCGCCGGCTGGCCAGTGCGGCCACCGCGACCAGCAGGTACATGCCGGTCACCGAGACGCCGGTGACCCCGTAGAGGGTGTCGAGGTTGACGAAGCACATCAGCGCACCCGGGACGCCGACGAGCAGGGTGGCCACCCACGGGGAGCCGAACCGGCCGAGGCGCGAGAGCGCGGCGTTGACGGGGGCGGGCCAGGCCTTGTCGCGGGCGGAGGCGAACAGCACGCGGGAGTTCTGGATGACCATGACGATGCCGGCGTTGACGATGGCGAGGGCCACGCAGAGGCTGACGAAGGTGCCGACGGCCGAGTTGGACCAGGCGGTCACCATCGCGCCGATGTCACCGGAGGCCAGCGCCGAGAGGTCCGGGGCGCCCATGGTGATGGCGATGACCGGGACCAGGATGACGGCGGAGGAGATGGCGAGGGTGGCGAGCACGGTCCGGGGCACGTTGCGGCGCGGGTTCTCCAGCTCCTCGGAGAGGTAGACGGCCGTCGAGAAGCCCTGGGTGATGAACAGGGCGGTGGCGAGACCGGCGATGACCATCCCCGCGGTGACGGTCGAGATGCCGCCGCCCTCCACGGCCGCCGAGCCGTGCATGAGGGCGCCCGCGCCCCGCTCGCTGTGGGCGAAGCCTAGTACGGCGACGAGCGCGGCGGCCACGACCTCCAGGACCAGGAAGATGCCGGTGATCCAGGCGTTCGCCCGCAGGTCGAGGAGACCGGCGAGGGTGGCGAGCAGCATCACGCCGGCGCCCGCGGCCGGGGCCGGGATGTCGACCAGCGGGGAGAGGTAGTTTGCGGTGCCCATGGCTATCACGGGCGGCACGATCATCACGACCAGGAGGGACAGCACGAACACCAGCCAGCCGGCGAGGCGGCCCGACATGGTGGAGACCATCGCGTACTCGCCGCCGGCGCTGGGGATGAGGGTGCCGAGCTCCGAGTAGCAGAACGCGACGCCGATACAGAGCAGCGAGCCGATGGCGATGGTGAGGGCGGTCCACGTGCCGAGGCTGGAGAACAGGTCGGGCACGACGACGAAGAGGGTCGACGCGGGCGTCACGCACGACAGCGTGAGCAGTGTGCCACCGACCACGCCGATGGAACGCTTGAGCTTCTGCGGGACGGGCCCCGTCGCGGGGGCGAGGGCCTGAGGGGCGCTGATCGTGTCAGACATCGTGCGGTGTTCCGATCGGCAGATGCGGTGAGTGAGCGCGGGAGCGGTATCGCCTCCGAGGCGGTGGTGAGCATGAGGTGTTTCGGTGGCTCCCGGAGCGTCATGGAAGCTCCACGAGATCCGCAGGTCAAGAGCTGTTCACATACGGATTCCATCGTCCGTGCACCTGCCGGTTGCCCTATCCGGCGTTAAGACCGCGTAAATGCTGAGCAATCACCATGTGCGATAACCGCAGGTGATCGCGGGGAAAATTCCTTCGGCTTTGCCAAGCTGCCGCCGTTCGGTCACCACGGCCGGTCGTCACATCCGGTCATCACATCCGGTCGCCACGGCCGGGGGCCGGGACGCGTTCGAGCACGCCGCCCGCGAAGGTGTCGTAGAGCGGGAGCGTCTCCAGGTGGACGTAGCCGATGTGGCAGTCGCAGACGGCCAGCGGGCAGGGGCGGGGGCGCAGGGCGGTGCGGTAGGAGCCGTCGTAGAGGTTGCCGAGCTCCGCCTTCACGAAGTGGCAGCGGCGGACCGTGCCCGCGCCGTCCACCGAGATCACCGAGGAGCCCGTACGGCACGGGAGGCCCGCCGAGCGGTGGGGGTGGCGGCTGAACGGGAAGAGCGGGTCCAGGGCCGTCCAGTCGGCCGCCTCCGGGTCCGTGTACGTGTGGCCCTCGGCCGCGTTGATCCACAGGTACACCCCGGCCGGCAGGGCGGCCCGCAGCCGCCGGGCCTCCGCGAGGTGCTCGGGCAGGCCGACCACGCCCACGCTGAACCGGACCCCGGCGGCCGCCAGGTCCCGGCACTTGCCGAGGAAGCGGTCGTACGGGGTCTGCCCCGGGTGGTACGTGCACCACAGCGCGAGCGTGTCCAGGTCGGCCTCGGCGGTCCAGCCGGTGCGCCCGCTTAGGTTGGTCTGGATCGCGACGCGGCGGACGTGCGGCAGGTGCGACAGCTCCACCAGCGCGCGCCGGTACCAGGAGCGGACCAGGCCCTCGCCCCACGGGGTGAAGAGGACGGACAGCCGGTCGGCGGAGTTCCCCGCCGCCCACCCGGTGAACCGTTCCAGCGCCGCCCGGTCGGCCGTCAGCGTCTCGCGGCTGTCGCGCCGCTTGGCGAAGGGGCAGTACGGACAGTCGTAGTCGCAGGAGGCGAGCGGGCCCCGGTAGAGGACCGTCAGGTCCATCCCGGGCGCCTCCAGGGCCGTCCCGGGCGCCTCCAGGGCCGCGCCGGGGCCGGGTGCCCGCGAGGCCGTCCCCGGCGCCTGCGGCGCCATCACTTGCGCTCGTACGCGGCCATCGCGGCCCGTACGTCCGCCGAGAACAGCGCCGGGCCCGCCGCGTCCGAGTGCGCCAGCCCCTCCGGAGTCAGCCGCAGCAGCGCGGGGTCGTCCACCAGCCACCCCCGCTCCGAGAAAGCCGCCAGCTCCGCCGGGAAGTCCTCCCACGGGCCGGTCCCGAACCGCCCCCGGTAGTCGGCCACCGGCATGCCCCGCGCCTGGAGCAGGGACTGGAGCAGGTGCCGTCGCCGGGCCTCCTCCGCGTCGATCCACCGGCCGTGGTCGGCCCGTGCGAAGTCCGCCTCCGGGCGGTCCACGTAGTCGTCGACGATCGTGCGGATCTGCCGCATGTCCACCGCGTAGTCGAAGGAGTAGTGCAGCTCGGCCGTGTACGAGCGCGCCCCGCAGCCCAGCCCGACCATGCCGTCCGTCTGGCAGGCGTGGTCGGCGGGGCCCCCGGCGCCCTGCGCCGGCACGTCCGGGCGCCGGAACATCCGCATCGACACCTGCTCGTACCCGGCGGCCAGCAGGTGGTCCCGGCCCGCCCGGTAGAGCCGCAGCCGCTGCTCGTCC
Source organism: Streptomyces sp. NPDC059443 (assembly GCF_042750105.1). NCBI lineage: Bacteria > Bacillati > Actinomycetota > Actinomycetes > Kitasatosporales > Streptomycetaceae > Streptomyces > Streptomyces sp. NPDC059443. Next base: position 114,056 of record NZ_JBHYVM010000007.1, read on the forward strand.
CAGGCGGCCGGGGAGTCGTTCGGCCGGCGACCCAGGCCCGTGAGCGGCCGTACGTACAGCGGGTACAGGTACAGCTCCTCCGGCCGCCATGCGAGGGCGGCGTCCAGGGAGTACCGCCAGCTCTCCTCGGTCTGCCCGTCGATGCCGTAGATCAGGTCGATGTTCAGGACCGGGATCGACGCGTCCCGGATCCGAGACAGCGCCGCCTCCACCTCGGCGCGCTTCTGCGGCCGCACCGCGGTACGGGCCTCCTCGGCCACGAAGCTCTGTATGCCCAGGCTCAGCCGGGTCGTGCCCCGGTCGGCGAGGACGGAGAGCCGGTCCGCCGTGGCGGTGGCCGGGGAGGCCTCCACCGACAGCGGGACCGCCCGTAGATCGGCGCCCGCGCGCTTCTCCGCGATGTCGCAGAGCCGCTCCAGCTCGGAGGCCGTCAGGAAGGTCGGAGTCCCGCCGCCGAAGGCCGCCGCCGCGAACCGCACCGGTTCGTCGGGGCCCAGCGCCTCGCGGACCGCCGTCGCCTGCCGCTCCAGCGCGTCGAGGTACGCCGTGGTCAGGCCTTCCGGTGCGCCGATCCGGGTGAAGAGGTTGCAGAACCCGCAGCGCACCTCGCAGAAGGGGATGTGCAGGTAGAGGGAGAGCGCGTCCTTCGGCTGGTCCGCCCACAGCTCGCGCAGCGCGGGCCGCTCGGGCAGCGGGCGGTACGCCGTCTTGTGCGGATATGCGTAGACGTAACTCTCATATGGAGTAGGGGAGTTCAGGACGGTGTGATTCATCGGCCGGTCGGCTCCTTCTGGTTCAGGAAGAACTGTGCGTAGGGGACCGTCCAGACCGCCTCGTGGGCGAGCCGGTGCCCGGTGTATCCGTCGTCCCCGTACGTCGTCCCGTGGTCGGAGCAGACGATCGCGAAGCAGCGGCGGCGCGCGCTCATCGCGTCGAAGAGCCGCCCGATGTGCCGGTCCACGTACTCCAGCGCGGCCGCGTGGGTCTCCCACGAGTCCCCGGCCGCCGCCGAACCGGCGGGCGAGTGGAACCAGTTGGGCTGGTGCATCGCCGACACGTTCAGGAAGAGGAAGAGCCGCCGGTCACGGGGAAGGCCCGCCACGACCCGTTCCGCGCACGCCACCTGCGCCTCGAAGGAGTTCGGCGAAGCCACCCCGAACTCCGGCTCCCAGTGGCTCTCCTGGAACATCCCCGGCAGTACGGATCCCAGCGCGGCCAGCTTGTTGAAGAAGCCGACCCCGCCCACGCACACGGTCCGGTATCCCGCCCCGGCCAGTCCCGCCACCAGATCCGGGGTGTCGAACACCCAGGTGCGCCCGGCGGTGGTCTCGCTGCCCGCGAACCGGGCGGCGAACAGCCGCTCGTGAGGGCCCGGCCCGTCGGGGGTGGGCAGGAAGCCCGCGAACATCGCCTGGTGCGAGGCGTAGGTGAAGCTCCCCGGCGCGTGCCGCCGCTCCCACACCCCGCCGGGCAGATGCGCCGCCAGATGCGGGATCCGGCCCTCGGCGGCGAGCCGCGCGGCCACGTCGTGGCGCAGGGTGTCGAGGGTGATCAGTAGCAGGTCGTCCCGGCCGACCACCTCGTTCATGTCGGGGGCGCCGGCGGAGTCAGTCATGGGCGGGTGCATGGTGTTCCTGTGGTTCCTGTGGTTCCTGTGGTTCCCGTAGTACGGCGGCGACTTGGGCCGCGTAGGTGTCGAGCCCCTCGGCGGGCGAGCCGGGCAGTCCGGTCAGCCGGGGCAGCAGATCCCCGAAGGCGTTGACCTCGCCCACCGCGAACCTCCGCCAGCCGGCGGCGGGCAGCAGGTCCACGCCCACGCACCGGGTGCGAGCGAAGGCGGCCGCGGCCCGTTCGCAGACGGCGAGGGCGTCCGACTCCCAGCTGCCGCCCGCCGCCGTCACGGCGGCCACGGCGGCCGCCAGATCTCCGCGCGCACCGCCGAGGTGCAGATTGGTCAGCGGCCCGGCGGCGGTGCGGACCACGGCGTGCGTGGCCCGGCCGCCGATGACGAGGACCCGCAGATCGGCGGAGCGGCCCCGCTGCGAGGCCTTCGGAAGCCAGCGCTCGATGTGCAGGCCGTCGGGGGCGAGGGAGTCGACGATCGCGCCGATCACCCGCTCGTCCTCGTACCGGCGCAGCCGCAGGGAGTTGTGCAGCGCTCCGGAAGGGGCCCGCTCCACGGAGGTGGTGGCGCGGATCCGGCCGCCCGCGCCCGTTTCGACGGCGAGCACCCCGGAGGCCGAGGAACCGTGGGCGAGCTTCACGAACGCCCGGCGGTAGCCGGGGCGCGCGAGCACCGCCCGTACCTCCTCCCAGCCGCGCACGGGGACGGCCGCGGCGGCCGGGCCCGAGGTCGGCGAGGCCGGTACCGGGATGCCGGCCGCCTCCAGCACTCCGTGGCAGAGCCGCTTGTCGAACAGCACCGCAAGGTCCGCCGGATCACCCAGCAGTGTCCCGCCGGCCGCTCGTACTTCGTCCGCCACTTCGTGCACGGCCGCGGTGAACCGGCGGTACCAGCGGCCGGTTCCCTCGACCCGCGTGGTGTCGGTGACCCCGCGCAGCAGCCGGTCCACCTCCGGGTCCTCGCCGGGCGAGTCGATCCGTACGCTCTCGCCCGCCCGGAAGGCGGCCCGGCCGCGCAGGACGTCCAGCCACGGCACCACCCGGGCTCCGGGCAGCCCGGCGGCGCGCACGGCGTCCTGGAAGAGGGCGACCCGGCGGTTGCCCGGATTGCCCACCACGGCGAAGCCGACGGCGGACGCGGTGACTGAGGCAGGTGTGGCGGCTGCGGCGGGTGCCGTACGCGTCACTCCGCCACCGCGATGTAGCGGTACGCGGTCCCGTCCTCGTCCACGTCGTCCTCGTCCGGGACCTGGTGGTCGCCGAGGTCCACTTCCACGCCGTGCGGGGCCAGCGCCGCGCATATCCGCTCCCGGAGCGGCTCGCTGATGTAGTGGTGGTGCAGGTCGAGCCTGGTGAGGTGGGTGAGCGGGCCGCCGGCCAGCAGGGCTTCGACGCCCTCGTCGTCCAGGACGCCCATGGAGAGGTCCAGGACCTCCAGCCGCCCGACGACCGGAGCGGTGGCCAGGGCCCCCGCGATCTCGTTCTGGATCTCGCTGTTGTGCAGCGCGAGCCGGCGCAGGGCGGGCAGCCGGACGCCGGTCAGGAACGGCTCCAGGTCGGCTACTTCCGCGTCCCCGCCGTACTCGGGAGTGCCGAGCCACAGGTCGAGCTCGGTGAGCGCGGGCAGTTCGCTCATCGCGATCCCGCGCACCGCCTCCCGGGGAAGCCCGCCGCTCTCGATGCGCAGCACGCGCAGCGCGTCGTGCCGTACGGGCGGGAAGAGCAGTCCGTCGCCGCCGCGCACCCCGAACTCCTCCAGCGAGGGATACGCCCGCAGCAGCGGGCCCATGTCCGACTGCTGCAACCAGGAGATCTCGCACTCCTCGAAGGTGACGTCGCCGATGAACAGCGCCCGCAACGCGGGGAACCGACCGGCGGCCCCGGCCAGCGCCTCGATCAGGGCGTCGTTGGAGGTGTCGTAGGCCTCGGACCAGCCGCCCACGATCAGTGCCCGCACGGCCCGGGTGTCCACGGAGTCGGCGAACCGGGCGAAGACCTCCTGCCATTCCTCCTCGGCGCCGTACACGTCCACCGAGATCCGCCAGGCCACGGACCCGGCCTCGGGCAGCGCACGGGTGTCCTTCGGCTCCGGGAAGTCGAAGGCCGGCAGGCCGCCCAGTTCACGCAGGTGCTCCCCGATGGTCATGTGCGCTGCTCCTGAGGTGGCGATGGGCCGGAAGGGTGTCCTCCGTCCTCCGACGACAGTTCTACCAAGTGCCACCGACAGCCCGGTCGCCGGAGCCGGACGTCAGCGCTTGCGGTAGCCCCGGGCGTCCTCGGCGGCGGCCAGCACCGCCTCGATGTCGCCGCCGACCGCCGAGGTCAGCGTGATGGCCACGGCGCCCTCCAGGAACGGCGCGTCCACGATCCGGGTGCCTTCCGGCAGCGGCGAAGGCTCCTCGCCGAGCAGGGACTTCACCGTCAGCACCGCGCTGCCCATGTCGCACAGCAGGGCCACGCCCACACCCTCGTCCACCGTCCGCGCGGCGGCCGTGATCAGCTCCGCGCTGGTGCCGATCCCGCCGTCCGGGGTGCCGCCCGCCACCGCGAGCGGCGCCGGGTCCACCGAGCCGAGCAGCGCGCCCGACAGCGCGGCCACGGACTCCGCGACCGCCCTGCTGTGCGAGACAAGGACCACGCCGACCCGGCCGGTACGGGTCTTCGCGGCCGGCTGGGCCGCCGCCGGGGACTCCCCGACGGCCGGCTCCTCGGGCGCGAGCGGGACCTCGGGCGCCGGCGGGACCTCCTCGGCGTCCACCGCGCTGCGCAAGGCCTCCACCAGCAGGGCCACGGAGTTGGCCCCGGCGTCCTGGTGGCCGATGCTGCGCTCGCCGAGGTAACTGGCCCGGCCCTTGCGGGCTTCGAGCCCCTCGGTGGCGTCCGCGCCCGCGCGGGCCGCCGTGACCGCCCCGTCCAGGGCCTCGCGCAGCGGCCGGTCCGCCTCGGCGGCCTCGGACAGGGCCGCCACGGCCGGAGCCAGGGCGTCCACCAGCGTGGCGTCGCCGATCTCGGCGCCGCCCAGCTTCTGCACCGACCGCAGCCCGGCGCCGAGCGCGGCGCCCAGCTCCACGGCGGTCGGCGCGCCGGTGTCGCCGAGCACCTTGCCGGCGCGGCGCAGCACGGTGCCGAACAGCGGCCCGGAGGCGCCGCCCACCGTGTTCGTCAAGGTGGTGCCGGCCAGGGTCAGCAGGGCCCCGGGAGTGGCCGGCCGCCGCTCGGCGACGGCCGCGCCGACGGCGCCGAAGCCCCGTACCAGATTGGTCCCGTGGTCCCCGTCGCCGATGACCGCGTCCAGCTCGGTGAGGCGCGCGCCGTCCCGTCGTACGAGCCGCTCGCTCTCGGCGATCCAGCGGCGGAAGTAGGCGGTGTCCAGCGCGGGGGTCGCCGCGGTCGGGGTGGTCGGTGCGGCCGGCGTGGCGGTCATGGGGATGGCTCCTGGGGTGTGTCGTTGAGGGGAAGGGCGGGACGGGGTCAGCAGCCCCAGCGCAGGGACGGGGTGTCCACCGGCGCGTCCCACAGGCGCAGCAGCTCTTCGTCGGCGCGGCACAGGGTGAGGGTGCAGCCGGCCATGTCCAGGCTGGTGACGTAGTTGCCGACGAGCGAGCGGGCCACGGTGATCCCGCGCTCGTCGAGCACCCGCTGGACCTCCGCGCGCATGATGTACAGCTCGACGGGCGGGGTCGCGCCCAGGCCGTTGACGAGCAGGATGACGGGGGCGCCGGAGGCCTCGGGGAGGTCGTCGAGGACGGCGTCGAGCATCGCCCCGGCGGTCTCGGCGGCGGTCATCAGCTTCCGGCGCTCGCGGCCGGGTTCGCCGTGGATGCCGATGCCCAGCTCGATCTCGTCCTCGCCGAGGGTGAAGTTCGGGCTGCCCTTGGAGGGGGTGGTGCAGGAGCTCAGGGCCACGCCGTAGCTGCGCGAGTTCTCGTTGACCTTGCGGGCGACCGCGGCGACCTCGGCGAGCGGGGCGCCCTCCTCGGCGAGGGCACCCGCGATCTTCTCCACGAACAGGGTGGCGCCGGTGCCGCGGCGGCCCGGTCCGTTCGCCGTCCGGGCGACGGCCACGTCGTCGTCCACGACGACCTGTTCGACCTTGACGCCCTCGTCCTCGCAGTCCTCGGCCGCCATCGTGAAGTTGAGGATGTCGCCCGTGTAGTTCTTCACGACGTGCAGGACGCCCGCGCCGGCGTCGACCGCGCAGGTGGCGCGCGCGATGTTGTCCGGCACCGGGGAGGTGAACACCGGGCCGGCCACGGCGGCCGCGAGCATGCCGCGCCCGACGAACCCGGCGTGCAGCGGCTCGTGCCCGCTGCCTCCGCCCGACAGCACCGCGACCTTGCCGGCCGACTGCCCGGATGCCCCGGCCGCCCGTGTGACGATGCCCTTCTCCGCCTCCACGAGGAGCCCCGGGTGAGCCGCGGCCATTCCGCGCAGTGCGTCGGCGACGACGCTCTCGGGGGAATTGATGAGCTTCTTCACGGGGGCCTCTTTCCTGAAATGCGGAACGCGGAACATGGGCACGGAACATGGGCGCGGAACACGGAGCGCGGAACACGGCTCCGGAGCGGAAATTGGAATTGCGGCACGGTATTAACCCGGTGTCGCCGCCGTCGATCCGCCACCGCTTCCCGGGCGCTTGGCTGGAACTTTACTCGCGCGGACCCTCGGAACGAGCCGGGTCCTTGGTCCCGTAACCGGTCGCGGAAAGGCCTGTCCGCAAGGGGACCGTGCATATCTCCGCCGTCACCGGAATCCGTGATAGGGATGAATGAGCAAGCGGAAATGAATTCGCAATGAGGAGGATTCGCGTGAAGACCGTCGGTACCCGAATGATGATCAGCCCGCCGAAGTACGTGCAGGGCGCCGGAGCGATGAACGACCTGGGCGAGCACACCGCGCACCTCGGGACGAACGCCGTCGTACTGGCGGACAAGGGCGTCTGGGGCTTCGTCGACACGGCCGTCACCGCCTCCCTCGCCGCTGCCGGGGTCAAGCTGACCAAGGAGGTCTTCGGCGGGCTCTGCACCCAGAAGGAGATCGACCGGGTGGCCGCGGCCGCCGAGGACGCCGGCGCGGACGTCGTCATCGGCATCGGCGGCGGCACCTCGATCGACACCGCGAAGGCCGTCGGCCACGCGCTGGGCGACATCGCCGTCGTGTCCGCCCCCACCGTCGCCTCCACCGACGCGCCGACCAGCGCGCTCGCCGTGATCTACACCGAGGAGGGCGCCTTCGAGCGCTACTCCTTCTTCCGGCGCAACCCCAACCTCGTCCTCGTCGACACCGCGCTCGTGGCCAACGCCCCCAGCCGCTTCATCGTCTCCGGCATGGGCGACGCGCTCGCCACCTGGTACGAGGCCCGTGTCTGCGTGGCCGCCAACCGCGTCGCCATGGCCGGCGGCCTCGCCACCGAGGCCTCCCTCAGCCTCGCCCGGCTGTGCTGGGAGACCCTGATCGAGTACGGCCCCCAGGCCCGCCTGGCCGCCGAGGCGCACGTGGTCACCCCGGCGCTGGAGAAGGTCACGGAGGCCAACACCCTGCTCTCCGGCCTCGGTTTCGAGTCCTGCGGCCTCGCCGCCGCGCACGGGATCCACAACGGCCTGACCGTCTCCCACCGCACGCACGGCATGATGCACGGCGAGAAGGTCAACATCGGCACCCTCGCCCAGCTGGTCCTGGAGGGCGCCCCGACCGACGAGCTGGACACTTACCTGCGCTTCAGCCGGGCCGTCGGCCTGCCCACCACCCTCGCCGAGATCGGCCTCGGCGACCCGGACCGCGAGGAGCTCCTCGCCATCGGGCGCGCCGCCACCGCGGAGGGCGAGACCACGCACAACATGCCGTTCCCGGTGACCCCGGGCATGGTCGCGGACGCCCTGATCGCGGGCGACGCGTACGCCCGCGCCACCGCGGGCAAGCACTGCTAGAGCTGCCGGGTCCTACGGGGCGCGGTCCTGCGGGGCTGCGGTCCTACGGGGCTGCGCGCCCGGTCCTGGACGCCAGCAGCAGGGCGATGTCGTCCGGCCGGTCGGTGGAGTTGCCCGCCTCGCCGACCAGCCGGTCCGCCGTCTCCGTCAGCGGGCCGACCCCGGCCGCGGCCAGCGCGGCCCGCAGCCGGTCCACCCCGATGTCGATGTCGGTTCCCGGAGTCTCCACCAGCCCGTCCGTGTACAGGGCGAGCACCGCCCCCGGCTCGATCAGGAGCTCGGTGACCGGATAGTCGGCCGTCGCGTCGACGCCCAGCACCACCCCGCCCGGCAGGTCCAGCACCTCGGTCCGGCCGCCCGGATGCCGCAGCAGCGGCTGTGGGTGACCGGCCCGGACGGCGTACGCGCTCCCCGTCGCCGGGTCGAGCAGGACGTAGCAGCAACTGGCGAACTGGCCCGGGTCGAGGCCGATGAGCAGCCGGTTGGTGCCGCGCACCACCTGCTCCGGGGTGCTGCCTCCGAGGGTGAAGGCCCGTACCGCGCTGCGGAGTTGGCCCATCGTGGCCGCGGCCGCCACCCCGTGGCCCTGGACGTCGCCGATGACCAGCGCGAGGCGCCCGCCGTCCGCCTCGATCACGTCGTACCAGTCGCCGCCCACGTCCATGCCCGCGGTGCCGGGCAGGTAGCGGCCCACCGTGACCACCTGCTCGTGCACCGGCAGCCGGTGCGGGAGCAGCGCCGCCTGGAGTCCCCGGGCCAGCTCCGACTCGTTGTCGTAGCGCCGCGCCCGTTCCAGGGCCTGCGCGATGAGCCCGGCGAGCGCCGTGAGCACCGTACGCTCCTCCCGGCTGAACCCGCGCGGGGCGTCGAACCCGAGGATGCACGAGCCGACCGGCCGGCCGGAGGCGATGAGCGGAAGGAAGGCGCGGGCGCCGAGGTGGGCGTCCAGCGGGATCCCCGGATAGGCGTCGGCCAGGTGTTCCATCGACTCGAAGAAGAGCGGCCGGCCGGTGGTGAGGGTCTCCACCCCGGGGAGTCGGACGTCCAGTGCGACTCCGTCGAACTCGTCGAGGAAGCCCTTGGGGAAACCGGTCTCCCACGCCAGGTGCAGATGCCCCTCGCCCAGTAGGTAGATCGCCAACTGGCGCCCGCCGAAGGCCGGGAGCAGCTCCTCGGTGACCACCGCCGACACCTGGCGGGCCGTCACCGCCTCGGTCAGCGCGATCGCGAGGGCCACCGGCCGGTACAGGGCCGAAGCCCGGTCGGCGGTGGAATGCAGACCGGGGGAGTCGAGCCCGGCGCCGGGCCGCACCACCGGCTCGGGCGCGTACCCGGGCGGTTCGGACTCGGCGATGGTGACGGTGATCCCGTCGATCCCGGGGTGCAGGCCCACCGACAGCCGCCGCGGGGGCGGTTGCCGGCCGCGCCGGGAGGCCTGGAAGTGCACCGGCGCGGGGGACAGGTACGCGGCCCGGAAGTGGTCCTCGTAGGCGGGGTGTCCGAGCCAGGGCAGCGCCTCCCACAGCACTCGCCCGCTCAGTCCCGTCCCGTCGACGCCGAGCAGGGTCCCGGCGGCGGACCGGGCGGCGGAGTTGGCGTACCCGATCAGGCCCCCTCGGTCCACGGCCAGGACGGCCAGGTCCAACCGGTCCACGGCCGCGCGGGCTTCGTCCGCCGGGTCGCCCGGCGGACGGGGAGCGGGCCCGGGCATGCACACCGGGTCTCCCTCCCACGTCACCGGGGTCCCGCTCGCGGCGAGTGCGGACAGCTCCCGGGCCAGCCGGTCCGCCACTGCGTGCAGCCCCTTGCGGTCGCCGGCCCCGACCGGGATCCCGGGGGTTGCCGGGCGCAGCACCACCAGCACGCCGTAGCGCTCGCGGCCGTGGGCCACCGGCTCGTACAGCGAGCCGAAGGGGAACGGCAGCCCGGCCATCAGCTGGGGGAAGCGGCTCATCGCCGATTCCGCGTCGGGCAGGTGCACGGACTGCCCCGAGCGGTACGCCTCCGCGACGGGGTAGGGGCGGTTCACGTGCATCCGCCACCAGGGCCGGAACAGCGGCCCCGGAATCCCGGTCAGGACGGCCATCCGCAGCAGTCCTTCGGTGTCGGAGCGCAGGTAGATCCCGCCCGCGTACCCGCCGGCGGCCACCACGGCATCCAGGGCGGCCCGTGCGAGCACCCGGGCCGTTGTGTCCTCGGCGGCGCCGCCGGTGTCCGGTCTCGCCGTCACCCCTTCAGGATGCGCCCGGGACCCGGTCACCGCACACGGCCCGCCCGTGGTCCCGGTAGCCCGTCACCACCGCGGCCGCCGCCACCAGCAGCACCACGGCCACCGTGCGCAGGGCCACTCCCATGGCGTCCGTGAATGCGGTGACCTGCGCGGCGTCCTGCGGCACCCCGTGGAAACGGGAGGCGAGCACCGTGCCGACCACCGCGACCCCGAGCGCCGCGCCGATCTCGCGGGCCGCGGTGTTCACACCGGAACCCAGCCCGGCCTGGTGCGCGGGCAGCTCGGCGACCACGGTCAGGGTCAGCGCGGGCGCGCACAGCCCGGTGCCGACCGACAGCACCAGCAGGTAGAGCGCGTAGAGGGCGTACGGGGTGCCCGCGTCGGCCGTGGACACCAGCAGCAGGCCGCCGCCGATGAGGCCGAGCCCGGCGCCGACGGGCAGCCGGGGACCGGTCCGCTCCTGGAGCCGGGCGCCGTACTTGGGCACCAGGGCCATGCCGATGGTCAACGGGACGATCGCGAAGCCGGTCTGGGCAGGGGAGAAGCCCTTCGCGTACTGGAGGTACTGGGCGTTGACGAAGAACAGCGAGAACAGTCCGAAGAAGGCCGCGCCGATGCCGAGCGCACCGGCCCGCAGCCTGCGCGAGGCGAAGATCCGCGGATCCAGCAGCGGCCGGGCGGCCCGCAGCCCGTAAACGGTGAAGGCGGCCAGCAGCGCCGCGCCCGCGCCGAAGGAGCACAGCACCCGCGCCGAGCCCCAGCCGTACGAGGGCCCCTCGATGATCGCGTAGACCACCGCGAGGAGCGCCCCCGCGAGCAGGGCCGCCCCGGCCGGATCCACGGAGGCGTCGGCGCGTGCGGGCGTACGGGGCACCGTGCGCGCGACGGCTAGCGCGAGTAGTGCTCCGAGCGGGACCACGGCCCAGAACAGGGCCCGCCAGGTCAGGAACTGCCCGGCGAGGCCGCCGCCGACGTTGCCCGCCAGGCCCCCGAGGCCGGCGGACAGGGTCCAGGTGGCCAGCGCCTGCCCGCGCCGCTCGGGCGGGGACAGGTGGATCAGGACCGACATCGTGGCGGGCATGATCAGGGCCGCGCCCGCCCCGCACAGCCCGCGCCCGGCGATGAGCAGGGCCGGGCCGGCGGAGAGCGCGCTGAGCGCGCCGCCCGCGGCGAACAGGCCGAGCCCGGCGAGCAGGGCGCCCTTGCGGCCGTACCTGTCGCCGAGGGCGCCCGCCGGGATCAGCAGCGCGGCGAAGACGATGACGTACGCGTCGACCGTCCACAGCAGCTGCTCGGGGGTGGGGTGCAGCGGGGAGGCGGCGAGCTGCGGGATCAGCAGGTTGACGGCGGCGACCATGGCCTGGGCGACCAGCACGCAGGCGCACAGGACCAGCAGGGCGGCGCGGGTGAGCCCGGGTGCGGGTCCGGGTGCGGGTCCGGGGTCGGGTGTGCCGGTGGGCGCGCCGGCGGGTTCCCGCTTGGTGAGGGCATGGCGGAGCACGGCTCCTCCTCGGAGTCGGTGGGCTTGGTGTGGGGGTGGTGCGCTCCTCACCGTAGGGTCGGTGTGACCTGCTTTCCAGTGCAAGTTATGCAAGGGATCCATGCACGTGACGCAATCCAGCGCGGCCCCCGGCCCCTCCGGCCTCGACCTGAACCTCCTCGTCGCCCTGGACGTCCTCCTGGAGGAGTCGAGCGTGTCCCGGGCCGCCGCCCGGCTGCACCTGTCCGAGCCCGCGATGAGCCGCACCCTCGGCCGGATCCGCAAGGCGCTCGGCGACCCCGTGCTGGTCCGCGCCGGCCGCACCATGGTCCCCACCCCGCACGCCCTCGCGATCCAGGGCGAGGTCAGGGCGGTGGTGGAACGGGCCCGCGCGCTCTTCCTGGCCGGCGGCCGGCTGGACCTGGCGACCCTGACCCGCACCTTCACCGTGCTGGCCAACGAGTCCTTCACCGCCGTCTTCGGCGCCGCCCTCTTCGGCCGGGTCGCCCGGGAGGCGCCGGGGGTGCGGCTGCGCTTCCTGGCGGAGAGCCACATCGACGTGCCGGCGCTGCGCGAGGGCGTCGCCGACCTGGAACTCGGCGTGATCGACACGCGCTCCCCGGAGGTACGGACCGAACACCTCGCCGACGAGCACATGATGGCCGTCGCGCGCCCCGGGCACCCCCTGCTGCGCGGGCGGCTCACCGCGCGCCGGTTCGCCGCCGCCCAGCACCTGATCGCCTCCCGGCGCGGCCGCCTGGAGGGTCCGGTGGACACGGCGCTCGCCGGACTGGGTCTCACCCGGCGGGTGGTGGGGAGCGTCGGCACCTTCCCGACCTCCCTCTTCGTGCTCCGCGAGACCGACCTCGTGGGCCTGATCACCGGCCAGGCCGCGCCGCTCGCCGCGCAGTTGGGGCTGGAGGTCTTCGAGATCCCCCTCGAACTGCCGTCGCTGCCCTTCGGCATGGCCTGGCACCCGCGCCACGACGCGGACCCGGCACACGCCTGGCTCCGCGACCGTGCCCGGGCGCTGGTGCCGGGCGGGGCGTAGGGGGGGCTTCGTCGGCCGTCTCCGCCGAACGGCCGATGCCGGGCCGGGACGGGTGGGCTGAAAGTCCCTGGTGATCAGGGACTTTGCGCGCCTTACCGGAGCGCCGAGTGCTGCTTAGGTTTGCCTAAGTGGAGCCGAAGAAGGAGGTCCGGTGCCGTCACTCAACGACAGCCGTCCCGGGACGACCGTACGCATCACGGGGATCGACCCCGGTCAGGCCGGCGGAAGCCGGCGCCGGCTCCTGGAGTTCGGCTTCGTGCCGGGCGCCGATGTCACCGTGATCGCCCGGGGCGCCACCGGCGGCCTGCTCGTCGGGCTCGGAGACACCCGGGTCGCGCTGGACTCCCGTACCGCCGGCCGACTGAGGTGCGGCCGATGAGCTGTCACGGCGCCGAGGGAGCCGCGACGGCCACCTTGGACCGGGGGACCGGCACCGGTACGCCGGTCGTCGCCCTCGTCGGCAACCCCAATGTCGGCAAGTCGACCCTCTTCAACGCCCTCACCGGCGCCCATCAGCGCGTCGGCAACTGGCCGGGCAAGACGGTCTCCGTGGCCCAGGGCGACTGGCGCACCCCCGGCGGCCGCCGCCTGCGCGTCGCCGACCTGCCCGGCACCTACAGCCTGCTGCCCGACTCCCCGGACGAGGCGTTGGTGCGCGACGTCCTGACCGCGCCGCCCGGCGAACGGCCCGACGCGGTGGTGTTCGCCCTCGACGCGGCCAACCCGGCCCGCAACCTGTACCTGCTCTCGCAGGTCCTCGACACCGGCATCCCCGTCGTCATCGCGCTCACCATGACCGATGTCGCCGCCCGGCGCGGCACGGCCCCCGAACCCGGCGCGCTGGCCCGTGAGCTGGCGCTGCCCGTCGTGGCGGTGGAGGGGCGCGGCGGGACCGGGCTGGACCGGCTCGCCGACGCGGTGGCCGACGTACTGGACGCTTCGCCTTCGCATGCACCGTCGCCCTCACCTTCGCGGGCCGCCTGGGCGGCCGGTTCGCCGGTGGCCGCCGAGCTGGCGGAGCTGGCCGGGGAGGGTGCCGCGCAGACCTCGTACCCGGCGCGGTGGCTGGTCGTCAGCCTGCTCTGCGGGGAGGAGCCGCCCGGTGTCCCGGCCGCGCTGGCCGAGCGGGCGCGGGCGGCCGCGGACCGGCTCGCCGCCACCTCGGAGGAGGCGGACGCCGAACTCCTCGTGGCCGAGGCCCGCTACGCCTGGGCGCACGCCGTCGTCGAGCGCGTCGCGCCCCGCCCCGTACGGGCCCGGCCCACCCTCACCGACCGGGTGGACCGGCTGCTGCTGTCCCGGGCCTTCGGGATCCCGTTCTTCCTCGCCGTGATGTGGGGCGTCTTCCAGGCCACGACCGTGCTCGCCAAACCCCTTCAGGACGGCCTCGGCGACTTCGTCTCCGGTCCCGTCAGCGGCGGGGCCGAGCGGCTCCTGGAGGCCGTCCAGGCACCCGGCTGGCTGACCGGCCTGCTGGTGGACGGCCTGATCAACGGGGTGGGCCAGCTGCTCACGTTCGTCCCCCTGATGATCATCATGTTCCTGCTGCTGGCCCTGCTGGAGGACTCCGGCTACTTCGCCCGCGCCGCCTTCGTCGCCGACCGCCTGATGCGCACCCTGCGCCTGCCCGGCCGCGCCTTCCTCCCCCTCGTCGTCGGCTTCGGCTGCAACGTGCCCGCGCTGGCCGGCACCCGCATCCTGAACCGGCGTTCGCACCGGCTGCTGGTCGGCCTGCTCATCCCGTACATGAGCTGCACCGCCCGGCTCGCCGTCTACGTGATGATCGCGGGCGTCTTCTTCGGACCGGACTCGGGGACCGTCGTCTTCTTCCTCTACGTCGCCTCCGTGCTGCTGGTCGTCGGCATGGGCCTGATCCTGCGGCCCCTGCTCTTCAGGGACATGAAGGAGGAACCCCTCGTCCTGGAACTGCCCCCGTACCGGCTGCCCACCCCGCGGGTCACCGGCGCCCAGGTCCGCCAGCGGCTCAGCGCCTTCTTGCGCACCGCGGGCGGGATCATCGTGGCCACCGCGGCCGCAGTCTGGCTGCTGATGGCGATCCCGTCCGGCACGGGGTCGGGCGGCTTCGGCAAGGTGGACGTCGAGCGGAGCGTGTTCGGTACGGTCACCCGCGCGGCCGCGCCCGTCGTGGCCCCGGCCGGATTCGGCGACTGGCACGCCACGGCCGCGCTCGGCACCGGGCTGATCGCCAAGGAGGGCGTGATCTCCACCCTCGCCCAGACCTACTCGGCCCAGGAGGACGGCGACCCGAAGCTCACCGCTAGCCTGCACGCCACCTTCGAGGAATCCTCCGGCGGCCACGCGCGGGCGGCCGCGCTCGCGTTCCTGGTCTTCGTCCTCGCCTACACCCCCTGCATGGCCACCCTGGCCGCGCAACGGGCCGAGATCGGCACCCGGCTGACCGTCATCGGCTTCGGAATCCAGCTGGCGGCGGCCTGGCTGCTGGCCGTCGGGGTCTTCCAGATCGCGAGGCTGGTGTGATGAACGAGCCCGGCATGTTGAGCAGGCTGCTGCGGGCCTTCGAGGAGGCCGCCCCCGGAGAGGGGCTCGCGCAGATCGCCGACCGGCTGGGCATCGGCCGGGCCGAGGCGGCCGACCTCGCCGCGTACTGGGTCCGCAAGGGCCGTCTGCGGCGCGAGGAGATCGGCGCCCCGGACTGCTCGGGCTGCTTCTTCGCCTCGCGCGCCTGCACCACCTGCCCCGGCGGGTCCGCGCCGGCGCGGCCGGTGCTGGTCGCGCTGAGCCCCGTACGCCCCGCACACCCCGTACGCCGTACCGACTGACCCGAACGCCTCCCCCGTCCGGGGGAGGTCCCGCGCCGCGGCCGCCTCCTCCGGGGTGCGTACGGGCAGGCTTGCGGGCATGCGACAGCAGTACGACTCCTCGACGCCCCCGGTGGCCTTCTCACTGGCCGACGCCTTCACCCTGCGCTCCGCGCTCGACGCGCTCGGCGGGGTGCGCGGTCTGGACACGATCGACCTGGCCTGCGGACACGGAGGTACCACCCGGATGCTGGCCAGCGGGGGAGCCCGCCGCACGGTGGGCGTCGACAGCTGCCCCGAACGGATCCGGCGGGCGCGGGAGATCGGGGCCCCCGTCGAGTACGTCCTGCTCGAAGACGCGGCCGGGGTGACCGAGCTGGGGCGGTTCGACCTGGCCACCGCCGTCTACCTGTTCAACCAGGCCCACGACCGGACGGCCCTGCACGCCATGTTCCGGGCCGTCCGCGCAGGCCTGCGCCCCGGCGGGCGGCTCCTGGCCATCGTGCCGAACCCCGGTGCCTTCCCCTACGCGGACTGGTCGCCGTACGGGATCAGCGTCGTGGAGCGGGCTCCGGGCGGGGACGCGCCCCTGCTCCGGGCCCGGCTGGAGACCGATCCGCCGGTGCCCTTCGAATGCCGCGAATGGGCGCACGCCGACTTCGCCGAGGCCGCCGCCGACGCCGGCTTCGCGACCGTCTCCTGGCAGCCGACCAGGACGCCCCCGGCGTGCGCGACCCGCGATGAGACGTACTGGGCCCGCTACCGCACCGCCCCCGTCGGCTCCCTGATGAACTGCGTGGCCTGACCGGCAGGCCCCGGGGTCAGGTCTCCGACGCCGTGGCGCGGATCAGTTCCACGATCCGGTCGCGCGCCGCCCGGCCCTCCGGGAGCGGCAGCAGCGGGTACCCGTGCGGCAGCCCCGGCTCCTCGTGGAACTCCACCTCGGCGCCGTCCGCCAGGGCCCGCCGCAGCAGTTCGCGGCTGTCGGTCGTCAGGAGGTCCCGGGTGCCCGTGAACACCGTCAGCGGGGCCAGTCCCGCGAACGATCCGTGCAGCGGGCTCACCCGGGGGTCGTCGGCGGCCAGGTTGCCCGCGTACAGCCGCCCGGCCTCCAGGAGTCCGGGACGGGCCAGCACCGGGTCGCCCGGCTCGATGGCCGCCTGGCCGGGATGGCTCATGGACAGGTCCAGCCAGGGCGAGATCAGCACGATCCGGGACGGCTGCGCCCCGGTGCGGTCGCGCAGCCGCTGGGCCGCCGCCAGGGCCAGCCCGGCGCCGGCCGAGTCCCCGAGGAGTATGGTGCCGCCCTCCCCGCCGCTCGCGATCAGACCGCTGAGCAGGTCGGCGGCGACCGGGACGGTCCGGTCGGCGGTCCCGCGCGGGGCCAGTATGTACGCCGGTACGACGATCCGGGCCTGGGCCCGCGTCACCAGGGTCCGGATCAGGGCCCAGTGCGGCCGGACCAGCTCGCCCACGTACCCGCCGCCGTGCACGTACAGCACCCGGGCGGCCGGTTCGGCCCCGCGCGGCGAGACGTCGTACACCGGCCAGGCTCCGACGAAGGTCCGCGAGACCTCCGCGACCCGGCCCAGCGAACGCGGCGGCAGATGCGAGGCCGGCCGGCGGGCCGACTCGGCCACCCGGGTCCGTACCGCCTCGGCGCTCCCGAACCGTCTTCGCCGCCCCGCCGCGATCAGCGCGGCCGAAAGCGCTCTGCTGCGCAGACTCGGCACGCCCCTCACCTCCCCATTCCCGGCCCGGACCGCTCCCCGGTCCGTACCCCTGCCCGACACCCAGTGCCGCGTCAGGCAACGTCCGCCCCGTCGCGGCGCCCGGCACGCACTCTCGCCGTACCGGCCGAAAGCCCAAGTACGTCCAGTACGAGCGCTTCCGGCCGGCACGCCGAGAGCACGCACCGGACCCCGCTCCTCGGGGGCGAACGTTGCCTGACGCGGCACTAGGGAGCATAGGCGTGAAGCTGGCCTGTGGACCCGCTTAAGAAATCCTCGATGGACTGATCACCTCGCAGGTCGGCAGATTGGTGACCGTCCGAACGCTGCCCGGCCCGCACGCCGCGTAGCGCTTCCTTCCGCATGCCTGGAGCCACCCCCATGAAGGCACTCGTCAAGCACAAGGCCGAGCCCGGGCTGTGGCTCATGGACGTTCCCGAGCCCGAGTACGGCCCCGGCGACGTGCTGATCAAGGTGCTGCGCACCGGTATCTGCGGGACGGACCTGCACATCCGCTCCTGGGACGGCTGGGCGCAGGGCGCCGTCAAGACCCCGCTCGTGCTCGGCCACGAGTTCGTCGGCGAGGTCGCGGCGCTCGGCGCGGACGTCCACGAGGACATCGAGGTCGGTGCGCTGGTCAGCGGCGAGGGCCACCTGGTGTGCGGGAAGTGCCGCAACTGCCTGGCCGGGCGCCGCCACCTGTGCCGCAGCACGATCGGCCTCGGGGTCGGCCGCGACGGCGCCTTCGCCGAGTACGTGGTCCTGCCCGCGCAGAACGTGTGGGTCCACCGGGCCAAGGTCGACCTCGACGTCGCGGCGATCTTCGACCCGTTCGGCAACGCCGTGCACACCGCGCTCTCCTTCCCGCTGGTCGGCGAGGACGTACTGATCACCGGCGCGGGCCCGATCGGGATCATGGCGGCGGCCGTGGCCCGGCACGCGGGCGCGCGCAACGTCGTGATCACCGACGTCAGCCCGGAGCGCCTGGAGATCGCCCGCAAGGCGGGCGCCACGCTCGCGCTGGACGTCTCGAAGGCGACGATCGCCGACGCGCAGGCGCAGCTGGGCCTGCGCGAGGGCTTCGACGTCGGCCTGGAGATGTCCGGCCGCGGCGAGGCGATGCGCGACATGATCGACAACATGACGCACGGCGGCAAGATCGCGATGCTGGGCCTGCCGGCGCAGGAGTTCGCGGTCGACTGGGCCAAGGTCGTCACCTCGATGATCACGATCAAGGGCATCTACGGCCGCGAGATGTTCGAGACCTGGTACGCGATGACCGTGCTGCTGGAGGGCGGGCTCGACCTCAGCCCCGTCATCACCGGCCGCTACGCGTACGGGGACTTCGAGGCCGCGTTCGACGAGGCCGCGACCGCGCGCAGCGGGAAGATCATCCTGGACTGGACGGCGTAACCGCCTCGACCGGACGGCGTAACCGCCTCCGCCCCATCAAGCCACCTCCCTCCGGGGGGGGGCCCCCCCCCCCCCCCCCCCCCCCCCCCCGCGCCCCCCCCCCCCCCCCCCCCCCCCCCCCCCCCCCCCCCCCCCACCCCCGCCCCGCCCCCCCCCCCG
>NZ_JBHYVM010000007.1:132456-137820 GCF_042750105.1 Streptomyces sp. NPDC059443
GGCCGGGATAACCCCCCCCCACGGGCGGGATAACCCCCCCCCCCCCAAACCCCCCCCCCCCCGCCGGCGGCCCCCCCCACCCCCCCCCCCCTCCGCGGGGCCCGGCCCCCTCCCTCCGCCGCACCCAGGAGAAAGAGAGCACCGCACATGTTCGAGACCGTCCGCGAGGACTTCCGCGCCACCCTCGACGAGATCCGCGCCGCCGGGCTGCACAAGCCCGAGCGCGTCATCGGCACCCCGCAGAACGCGGCCGTCGCCGTGACCTCGGGCGGCGCGGCTGGTGAGGTCCTCAACTTCTGCGCCAACAACTACCTCGGCCTCGCCGACCACCCCGAGGTCGTCACCGCCGCGAAGGAAGCCCTCGACCGCTGGGGCTACGGCATGGCCTCCGTGCGGTTCATCTGCGGTACGCAGGAGGTGCACAAGGAGCTGGAGGCGCGGCTCTCCGCCTTCCTCGGCCAGGAGGACACGATCCTCTACTCCTCCTGCTTCGACGCCAACGGCGGAGTCTTCGAGACCCTCCTCGGCCCCGAGGACGCGGTCATCTCCGACGCCCTCAACCACGCCTCGATCATCGACGGCATCCGCCTGTCGAAGGCCCGCCGGCTGCGGTACGCCAACCGCGACCTGGCCGAGCTGGAGACCCGGCTCAAGGAGTCGCAGGACGCCCGCCGCCGTCTGATCGTGACGGACGGCGTGTTCTCCATGGACGGCTACGTCGCCCCGCTCGCCGAGATCTGCGACCTGGCCGACCGCTACGACGCCATGGTCATGGTCGACGACTCGCACGCCGTCGGCTTCGTCGGCCCCGGCGGCCGCGGCACCCCGGAACTGCACGGGGTCATGGACCGCGTCGACATCATCACCGGCACCCTGGGCAAGGCCCTGGGCGGCGCCTCGGGCGGCTACGTCGCCGCGCGCACCGAGATCGTCGAGCTGCTGCGCCAGCGCTCGCGCCCGTACCTCTTCTCGAACTCCCTCGCCCCGGTCATCGCGGCGGCCTCGCTCAAGGTCCTCGACCTGCTGGAGTCGGCCGGCGACCTGCGCGACCAGCTCGCCGCCAACACCAAGCTCTTCCGCACGAAGATGACCGAGGCGGGCTTCGAGATCCTGCCCGGCGACCACGCGATCGCCCCCGTGATGATCGGTGACGCGGCGGAGGCGGCGAAGATGGCGGAGCTGCTGCTGGAGCGCGGGGTCTACGTGATCGGCTTCTCCTACCCGGTGGTCCCGATGGGCGCGGCCCGCATCCGCGTCCAGCTCTCGGCCGCCCACTCCACGGCGGACGTGGAGCGTGCGGTGGCGGCCTTCATCGACGCGCGGGCGGCGCTGGCGTCCCTGACGGGCGCCGGAGCCTGATCCCGATGCGCCGGGCGCGGCGCCGCTGCCGGGGGCTGGCCAAATCCAGCCCCGCCGGCGTTTGAGGCGCGGGGTCTGGGGCGGAGCCCCAGGGAGCGGCGGAAGGGCGGGTAGGGGACGGCTCCCGCAGGGGCGGTTACCCGGCCAGGCGGGTCAGGCCCTCCTGGATCTCCTCCGGGGTGTGGGTCGTGAACGACAGGCGGAGGGTCCGGGGGTCCGGGGTCCCCGTGTAGAAGGGGGCTCCGGGGACGAAGGCGACCCCGCGGGCGGCGGAGGCGCGGAGTAGGGCCGTCGCGTCGTGGCCCTCCGGCAGTCGGGCCCAGACGAACATGCCGCCCTCCGGCCGGTTCCACGTGGAGCCCGGCGGGAGGGCCCCCGGCAGGCCCGCCAGGAGCGCGTCGCGGCGCAGCCGGTACGCGTCCCGGACCCCGGCCACGTGCGCGTCCAGGTCGGCCGTCCGCAGGTACTCCGCCACGGCCAGCTGGTCCACCGTCGAGGTGTGCAGGTCCGCCGCCTGCTTCGCGAGCACCGCCGCGCGCAGCAGGGCCGCCGGGGCGCGCAGCCAGCCCAGGCGCAGTCCGGGGGCCAGCACCTTCGAGAAGCTCCCGAGCAGGGCCGTGCGGTCCTCCGCTCCCGGGTGCGCGGCGAGCCAGGGGATGTCGGAGCCCTCGTAGCGGAGGTCCCCGTACGGGTCGTCCTCCAGTAGCCATAGTCCGAGGCGGGCGGCCGTCTCCGCGACCGCCTCGCGGCGGGCGGCGGGGAGGGTGCGGCCGGTCGGGTTCTGGAAGGTGGGGACGGTGTAGAGCAGCTTGGGGCGTTCGCGCGCGACGAGCTCCTCCAGCGCGTCCGGGAGGATGCCCTCGTCGTCGCACGGCACGGGGACCAGTCGGGCCCCGGCGAGCGCGAACCCCTGGAGCGCGGCCAGGTAGGTGGGGTTCTCGACCAGCACGGTGTCGCCCGGCTCGATCAGCGCGGTCGTGATCAGGCCGAGCCCCTGCTGCGAGCCGGTGGTGATCAGGAGCTCGTCCGCGGTGGTGGCGAGCCCGCGCCGGGTGAGCCGGGCCGCCACCGCGGTGCGCAGCTCCGGGGCGCCCTCGGTGGTCGAGTACTGGAGCGCGCGGCGGGCGGAGTGCGCGAAGGCGGCATCGTACGCGGCGCGCAGGCCCTCGGCGTCGAAGAGTTCGGGCGCGGGCAGGCCGCCGGCGAAGGAGATCATGCCGGGCCGGGAGGTGACGGCCAGGATCTCGCGGATGGCGGACGGGGCGGTCGTGCGCACCCGGGCGGCGAGGGCGGGCGGCGGGGCGCATGCGGGCGCGGGCGCGGAGGCGGAGGCGGTCGCGGAGGCGGGCACGGGAGCTCCTTCGGGAGGCGGGTGCGCGCATCGTAGTACCAGAAATGTGTAGACGGCACCTATGTATCGGATGCTGAACTGCCGGACGCGGAACCGCTGCTGAACTGTCCGCCGGGGGCTCCCCATCTGACGCTGCATCAGCTAGACCGTTTCCCATGACAGCAGACGAACGGAACACCCGGGCCGACGACTACGCCGAGCTCGCCTCGGTCGGCCCCTACGGAGTCCACCCCGGCCATGCGCTGATCACCATGGTCGAACCGCACCCGGGGCACGAGTTCGCGTACAACCGCTGGTACGAGGACGACCACTACTACGCCGGCGCCATGGCCATGCCCTGGATGTTCGCCGGCCGCCGCTGGGTCGCCACCCGGGACCTCCAGGAGCTGCGCTACCCGGAGAAGTCGGCGGTCGCCCAGCCCGTCACCGCCGGGTGCTACATCTCCACGTACTGGGTCACCGAGGGCCGCTACGACGAGCACATGAAGTGGACCGTCGGCATCAACAAGCGGCTCAACCGCGACGGCCGGGTCTACCAGGACCGCACCCACGTCTTCACCGCGTTCCAGGACCACGAGGCCACCGTCTACCGCGACGGAGCCGCCGGCCCCCGCGACTTCCACGCCCTCGACCACCCCTACGGCGGGCTCGTGGTCCAGGTCGTCGACGCCGACGGGCCGGAGCAGCGGGCCGAGCTGCTGGAGTGGCTGCGCTCGCGCGCCCTGCCGAAGCGGCTGGCCGGCTCCCCGGCCGCGATGGTCACGGTCTTCCGGCCGACGCCGCTGCCGGGCGACCGGATGACGTACGTGAAGCAGGTCGAGGGGGTCGACACCCGGCTGACCCTCCTGTGGTTCCTGGAGGCCGATCCGCGCAGCTGCTGGGACCGGTTCCGGGGGCTGGACACGGAGGTCGCGGAGGCCGGGCTGGGGCGGGTGGAGCTGGTGGCGCCGTTCGTCCCGACGGTGCCGGGGACCGACCGGTACGTGGACCAGCTGCGGTAGCGGTAGCTGTCCTTCTGCGTACGGACATGGCCGAGCCCCCTCGGCCAGGACGGCGGGCCAGTCGAGAGGGCTCCAGTCAGTGGTGCAGGTGGTGCGGGTGCCGCAGGTGGTGCGGGTAGTGCTGGTGGCGCTGTTCGTGCGTCTGCCGGCTGGGATCTTCGCCTCGATGTTCAGGCGAGGCGTCCCAGCCGGCCCTCGGTCACATCGGTGACGAACGAGGTCCAGGAGCCGGGCGCGAAGGTGAGGGACGGACCGTCCTGCACCTTCGAGTCGCGGACCGCGACGGCCTCCATGACGGGGGACTTGACCTCGACGCAGGCACCGTTGGCGGAGTACGAGGACTTGGTCCAGTTTTCCGTAGCGCCCTGACGAATAGCCATGTTTCTCTCCGGTTCAGCGAGTAGTTCGGCTGTCTGCCAGCCATTTCTCCGGCTGACGTGATCGACGCTACCCGCAGCTCCCCATGTGTGTTGGGGGCGTTCACCCGACCGAGTGGCATATTCTATTCAGGTCTTCTGTGGCCGGGGAGTGACGGTGTACCGTACCGGCCGTTTTACGGAACCTCACTTCCTCACTTCCGCTTGCCCGCGAACTCCTCGATGATCCCCGAGATGAACTGCCGGGTCTGGTCCACATTGAGGGCCTGCGCGCGCAGATGTTCGTACATCACGCTGTATTTCTGGACGTCGTTGGCCTTTTCCAGGTACAGATCGCTCGTCACGCCCTCGATGTACACCACGGTCGAGTCCGACGCGTCCGGGAATTCCAGAATGGCGTACTGGCCGTTGACGCCCGGGTGGGCACCCATCGAGAACGGCATCACCTGCACCGTGACGTGCGGCTTCTCCGATTGCTCTATCAGGTACTCAAGCTGGTGGATCATGAGCTGGGCATCGCCCACGT
The DNA here is from genome assembly GCF_042750105.1 of Streptomyces sp. NPDC059443. Lineage (NCBI taxonomy): Bacteria > Bacillati > Actinomycetota > Actinomycetes > Kitasatosporales > Streptomycetaceae > Streptomyces > Streptomyces sp. NPDC059443. The sequence continues at coordinate 137,071 of NZ_JBHYVM010000007.1, forward strand.
GCCGCTGCAGGGCCGCCTGGTCGATGACCGCCCACAGGCGCAGCGGCCCGAGCTCCGGGTTGTTGTTGTCGGTCTCGGAGAGCCGCTTCTGGCGGTGCATCCGGACCTGGACCCGCTTGTCCACGTCGGTCGGAGCGGTCTCCGGCCAGGCGCCGCGGACGAGCGCCTGGGCGTACTCCGGGGTCTGGAGCAGCCCCGGGATCACCAGGGGTTCGTAGGTGCGCAGGCTGGCGGCGTCCGTTTCCAGGCCGATGTAGACGCTGTACGGGATGTCGCCGAAGGCGTGCCACCAGCCCTGCTGGCGGGAATCCTTGGCCATCTGCATGAGGGAGTCGACGAGCCGCCGGTCCTCGACCTCGTAGACGTCGCACAGATCGCGGACGTCGCGCTGGCTGATGGAACGACGGCCGTTCTCCAGCCGGCTGATCTTCGACTGGGAGACGAGCAGGCGCTCTGCGACCTGCTCGGCCGTCATGCCCTTGTCCTCGCGGAGTTTGCGCAACTCCATGCCCAGTCGGCGGCGTCGGACGGTGGGATTGACATTGGACGCCACGTGAACGGCACCTCCGCCTTCTTCTTTCGCTGTCTCTCTGCGTGTCTGATGGTGAGCAGACTGCCACCGAAGTGCGTGGCCTCGCTGGGGAACACCGGGAAAGCAAACGCGCGGGGCGGGCGGGGGGGGGGGGAGAGCGCACCCCCCCCCCCCCCCCCCCCACGACCCGGGGGCGGGGGGGAGCGCGGGCATCCGAG
>NZ_JBHYVM010000007.1:137830-176095 GCF_042750105.1 Streptomyces sp. NPDC059443
TGTTGGTGCCCCAGCTCCACACCCACATGGGGGGGGGGGGGTTCTTGTACATCGTCTACCCCGCCGCCCCGCGCGTCATGCCTTGCCTGTTGCTGCGTGTTCCTGCCTGTTCCTGCCTGTTCACGCCTTGCCTTGCCCGTACAGCACGTCCCGCCGGTGGATCAGTGCGCGGCCGCGCGGGCCATCGCACCCGTCCGGCGCGGCTGCAGCGGAACGGCTGCCGCCGTGGCCCGGGCGGGCTGGGCCGGTGCGCGGTCACGGCGTGGCTGTGCGGCCACACCGTTCTGGACGTCCATGACGGCATGCGCCACCAGTCCGCCCATCGGGTCGTGCCGGATCAGGTCCCGCAGCCGGGACCTGGACGACCGCCCCTCGTTGCCGGGGTACAGGTGCTTGCCGAGTCCGACCGCGTGGGCCAGCGCGGCAAGCGCCGCGGTCCGCGGGTCCGGCGGTACACCGGTGCGGATCGCACTGTCCAGCCGGCCACGGATCTCCCGGCTGATCGCCGTGTCGGTCGCCTGGTAGCGAGTCGTCGGCAACACCCCGCACATCTGGCCCGCGACGGCATGGACCATGCCGCAGCGCTCCAAGTGAGCGAGGTAAATCTGACGGAGCCCCAGTCGGGGTCCGCCGATCCAGTGGACGGCCCGAACCGGGCTGCCGCGCCTGCGCAGCAGTTCCAGTGCGGAGTCCAGTGTCGGATCTCCTGTCGGCCGTGGCATCACCACGGCGATACGATCCCCATCAGGGGCTATCCGTCCTGCCAGAGCCAGCTCCACTAGCTGTGCCCCGGCCAGGCCGAGGTCGAGCGACTGCGGCTGCGCCGTGGTACCCGTGGTCGGGTCCAAAGCGAGCAGCAGAAGCTCCTCCGGAATTGTTCTGCGGCTCCTGCCCATCCATGCCTCCCCGCGTGGATGAGTGACAGGGTGACGCCTCTCACATTCATCTGTCGAGAGCGCCTGGCCGCTTTGTGGGGGAACCATCAGCTATGTCGTTCTCGTCTAGCACGTGGGCGATGCCCCCGAGACGGGACACTGTTAGACATTCGGACAGCCGGACGTGGTGGCGATCGAGGAGGAACTGGTGGCGGGCGAGTCCCCCGACAAGTCGGTTGATGAAGGAACGTCGGGGGCGACGGAGTCCTCAAAGGGGCATGACCCGAGGGTGTCGGTGTTCCGGCCGCGGGACCCGGAGGACGGGTCCGCGGGGCGACGGGGTGAGGGTGGCCGCGGGTCGGCGTCCGGGCCCGGGTCTGGGGCCGGGGCCGGGTCCGGGGCCGGCTCCGACTCTGGTTCTGACGCCGACGCCGATGCCCGCTCCGGCTCCGGCTCCGGCCGTGATCCGCTGAGGGAGGCCGTGGCGGCGTGGGTCGCCACCGCGGAACCCTCCGAGGGCGAGCCGGACGAAGCCGCGACCGAGGGCGGGCCTTCGGCCGACGCCGCGGATGCGGACTCCGGTGACGGGGCTTCGGATGCCGATTCCGCTTCGGGGCGTGGGGATGACGGGCCGGCTGCCCGGCCGGCTGCTTCGGCTACGTCGGCCTCGGCTGGAGCCCGCGCCGCGGATGCCGATCCGCGGCGTGCGACCGCCGAGTCCGCGGCCCGGCCGTCGGCTGCTTCGGCTTCGGCGGCTTCGTCGACTGCGGATTCCGCTTCGCGGGGTGAGGGTGGCGGGTCAAAGGGCCGTTCCGCGTCCTCGGCCGCCGAGTCGGTGGAGTCGGTGGAGTCCGCGGAGTCGGCCGAGTCGGACGACAGTGACCGTACGGCCGTGTTCCGCGTCGTGACCCCTCCGGCTGCGGCTTCCGATTCCCCTTCCCCTTCCCCGTCCTCTTCGTCGTCCCGTTCTGGTTCCGCTTCTTCCTCCGCCCCGGCTGCGGAGCGCGAGAGCGGGCGGTCCGCCGTGCGCTCCGGTACGGGGTCTGGTGCGGGCTCCGAAGCCTCGGACGCCGAGCCGGTCGCCGAGTCGGATGACAGCGACCGCACCGCCGTGTTCCGCGCCGTGAAGCCCCCGAAGGCCGATTCCGCTTCGGCCCGCGAGGGCGGCGACTCCGGGTCCCGGTCCGGATCCCCGTCGAAGCCCGCGAGCACCCTGAGCGCCCCGGAGGCCTCGGGCTCCGCTGCCGCGACGGACGCCCCCGCCGAGCCCGCCAAGTCCGCCGAGCCTGCCGAGCCCGCCAAGTCCGCCAAGTCCACCGAGTCCGCTGACAGCGAGCGGACCGCGGTGTTCCGGGCCGTGAAGCCGAAGGCCGCGGCTCCGAAGGCCGCCGAGTCCGCTGACAGCGAGCGGACCGCGGTGTTCCGGGCCGTGAAGCCGAAGCCCGCCGCTGCGGATGCCGATGGGCCCGCCGACAGCGAGCGGACCGCGGTGTTCCGCGCTGTGAAGCCGAAGACCGCGGCTCCGGATGCGGCTCCGGCCGACGGCGAGCCCGCTGACAGCGAGCGGACCGCCGTGTTCCGGGCGGTCAAGCCCGGCGCCGTCAGGCCCGGGACCTCCAAGGAGGTTCCGCCCGGCGCCGTCGGCGGGGAGCGCGCGAGCAAGTTCGTACCCCTGCGGACCGATGAGGGGGCGGAGCGTTCCGCCACCGGGCAGTCGTCGAAGACGGCGCCGGCGTCTCCCGCCGGGCCCGGGGTCCGCCCCGGGGCTCCGGGACCCACCCCGACCGCGTCGGCCGCACGGGCGACCCCGGCGACCCCGCCGGCACCGGCCGCCCCGGCCCCGGCCCCGGCCGCGAAGGTGTCGCCCGAGCGGACCACGCAGCAGCCGCTGCCGCCCAAGCCCCCGCTCGACATGCTGGCGGACCTCACCAACAACCCGCCCCCGCCGCCGAGCGCGGCCCGGACCGCCCTGCGGCGGTTCAAGATCTATGCCCCGATCGTCCTGCTCCTGGCGGTCATCCTCGCCGTCGTGCAGCTCGTGCGCCCGCTGCCCGAGCCGAAGCTGAAGATGACCGCGAAGGGCACGTACACCTTCGAGGGCGGCGCCCCGTCCCTGCCGTGGCCGAAGGAGGGCCAGGCCTACATGGCCGCGGCCGGTCTCGGCCCCGTAGGCAGCTTCGGGGACCAGAAGCCCGTCGCGATCGGCAGTGTCGCGAAGGCCATGACGGCGTACGTCATCCTCAAGGACTTCCCCATGAAGAAGGGGGACAAGGGGCAGATGATCCCCGTCGACAAGACGGCGGTCGACGACGGCAAGAAGGAGACCGAGGGCGAGTCCACGGTCAACAACTTGAAGGAGGGCGACAAGATCTCGCAGTACGACGCCCTCGCCGCGATCATGATCCCGTCCGCCAACAACGTCGCGCGGCTGCTCGCGCGCTGGGACGGCGGGCCGGAGGCGTTCGTCAAGAAGATGAACGACACCGCCAAGGACCTCGGGATGACCAACACGACGTACACGGACCCCTCGGGTCTGGACGCGACCACGGTCAGCACCGCCGAGGACCAGGTCAAGCTCGGCCTCAAGCTCGTGGAGATGCCGGAACTGATCGCGATCACCAAGCTGCCGGCCTGGGTCGACCCCACGAACAAGTCCTGGCGGAACTACAACACCCTCGTTCCCTTCAACGGCGCGATCGGTCTCAAGACCGGCTCGACCACGAAGGCCGGCGGCAACCTGCTCTTCGCCGCCGAGAAGAAGGTCGGCAAGACCAACCAGCTGATCGTCGGCGCGGTGCTCGGCCAGCACGGCGTGCCCATCCTCGACACGGCGATCGCGGCGAGCAAGGACGTCATGCTCGCCACGCAGAAGGCGCTGACGGCCGCGACCGTGGTCAAGAAGGGCGATGTCGTCGGCTACGTGGACGACGGGCTCGGCGGCCGCGTCCCGGTCGTGGCCACCGCCGACGTGGAGGCGGTCGGCTGGCCGGCGCTCAACGTCGCGATCAAGCTGGGTGACGGCGCCGCCAAGATCCCGCAGACCGCGAAGGCGGGTTCGGAGATCGGCGTGCTGACGGTCGGCGAGGGTGCCAGCCAGGTGAAGGTGCCGGTGGCGCTGGAGAGCGACCTCGCCGCGCCCGGCATCGGCAAGAAGCTGACGCGCGTCGGCTGACCTGTCGGTCGACCTGGAGCGGTGGGGGGGGGGGGGGGGGGGGCCCCCCCGCGCCCCGCGCGGGGGGGGGGCGCGGGGGGGGGGCCCGGGCGCGGGCGGGGGGGGGGGGGCCGCCCCCCCCCGCCCCCCCCCGCACCGCGTCTACGGACCGAAGAGCGGGCCGAAGAGCGGACCGAGCGCGGACCGAAGCGCGGACCGAAGCGCGGACCGGAGACTCATCGTGTTGGGGAGTACGTCGGCGTGACCATCGCTGAGCGGCAGGAGCAGGGCCAGGAGCAGGGCGAGAGCCAGGGCCGGGGCGAGAGTCCGGGCGACGGCCAGGGCCCGGGCGAGGGCCCGCTCCGCCGCGCCCTCGCCCTGGCGCGTCGGCATCCCGTCGCCGTGGCCACCGGGCTGGCCGCGCTGCTGCACGTGGTCTGGTTCTTCGCCATCGCCAACAGCGGCGGCGACCTCGCGGCGCAGGACGCCTGGGCCGAGTTCGTGGGCCGTCATCCCGACTCGGCGTACAACCTCGCCTGGTACGGCGGCATGCACCCGGTCTCGTACAGCGTGGTCTCGCCGTACGTGATGCACGTGCTCGGCGTCCGGACCACGATGATGATCGCCGGTACGGTCTCGGCCGGGCTGCTGGCGCTGATCCTGACCCGCTGCCGCCGGGCCGTGCGCGAGCCGCTGTGGCCCGCCCTGGCCGGGGTGTACGGGCTGTTCTGCAACGCCCTGTCGGGCCGCGTCACCTTCGGGCTCGGCGTGATGTTCGCACTCGGGGCCGTCGCCGCCGTCTTCTGCTGGCCCCGCAAATTTGCCGCGCGGCGCTGGGCGAAGGCCGCCGTGGCGGCTCCGCTCGCGGGGATCGCCACCGCCTCCAGCCCGGTCGCAGGGCTGTTCCTCGGGGTGATCGCGGCCGCGCTGTTCCTGAACAAGCGGCGCCCGGGCGCGTACGCGCTGGGGCTGGCCCCGGCGGCGGTGGTCGGCCTGTCGGCGTGGCTGTTCCCGTTCTCCGGGACGCAGCCGATGAAGCTGGGCTCGGCGGCGCTGCCGTTCGCCTGCGCGCTGGCCGCGCTGTTCCTCGTACCGAAGGGCTGGAGGACGGTCCGGACCGCGTCCGCGATCTACGCCCTCGGCGTGGCGCTGACCTGGGCGATCGACTCCCAGGTCGGCTCGAACGTGACCCGGCTGGCGATGCTGTTCGGCGGGGCGGTGCTGCTCGCGGCGCTCCCGTACGCCGGTGCTCCGCGCTCGCGCCACTGGTACGGGGTGCTGCTCGCCCTCACCGGAGTCACCGCCTGGATCACCGTCAACAGCGTCACCGACATCGTCCGCACCACCCCGCTGGCCTCCTGGAGCCGCGAGCTGGCCCCGCTGGTGGACCAGCTCCAGAAGGCGGGCGCCGACCGGGGGCGGGTGGAGGTGGTCCCGGCCAGCAGTCACCGCGAGTCCTCGGCCTTCCCGGCGTACGTGAACCTCGCGCGCGGCTGGAACCGCCAGGCCGACCTGGAGCGCAACCCGCTCTTCTACGACGACAGCCTGGACGCGGACAGCTACCGCGACTGGCTGGAGCGCTGGGCCGTGCACTACGTGGTGCTGCCCGCCGACAAACCCGATGAGGGCGGGAAGGACGAGGAGAAGCTCGTGCGCGAGGGGCTCCCGTACCTCCAGCAGGTGTGGGGCGACGCGAACTGGCAGCTCTTCAAGGTGATGGACCCGACGGACCTGGTCGCCGGACCGGCGACGGTCGTACGGGCGAGCGCGGACCAGCTGGTCATCGACGTGAAGCAGGCCGGCCGGGTGCTGGTGCGGATCCCGCACTCGCCGTGGCTGGGGCTGGTGGACGCCGCGGGCAAGCCGGTGGAGCCGCCGCAGGAGACGGCGGCGTCGAAGGAGGCGGCGAAGAAGGGGACCAAGGAGGCCTCGCCCTCTTCCACGCTCTCCTCCACGCCCTCTTCCGGGTCCCCTTCGGGGTCCTCTTCCGGGTCCTCTTCCGGGTCCTCCGGGCCGAAGCAGGCGGTGCCGAAGGAGTACGTGAACACGGCCGGGTGCCTGTTCAAGGCGGTGCCGGACACCACCGGGGACGTGTGGACGGAGCTGCTGGCGCCGGCTCCGGGGGAGTACCGCGTGGCGGCGAAGTACCAGCTGCCGCGGGGGACGCCGTGTCCGGAAGAGCTGATCTTGGAGGCGGTGGGCCCGGTGGTGCGGCCCACTCCGCCGCGACCTTGATCGACATATCTTTTACGTCCGGTCCGGGTGCGTTGGTCCGTATTTCTGCATACGATCCCAGTAGTCCGATCGAGTGTCCCGAGTCTTTTAGGGAGTTGACGGCGGGATGAGCAAAGAGCAGAAGCAGGACGTCCGAGCGGCTTTGGCGAAGGCCCTTGACGCACCCGGCCCGCCGCGCGGGCAGGCGCACGGGTTCGACCACGAGCTCCGGAGCAAGGTCAAGGGTGGAGCGCACACGAAGGCGGCGCTCAAGCGCGCCGGGACCCCACAGGGTGACCGCATCGGCGAGCGCAGCAGAGGCCTGAGCTAGACATCGGTCGTCAGACGTACGCAGCCCTTCCGGCCCCGGGCCGGAAGGGCTTTCGTGTGAGCCCATTTTGATTGCACTTTCATTCAACTGGCGGCCTTAACGGCTTCGCGGGAAAGCGTCCCGATAACTGTTACATTGCCTACGCATTACCAAAACATGACCCTCGTAACGTCTTGGTTGTCGCCAGGGCGAACCACCCGAACCGGGTGGGTAGTCCGGACCGAGACCACAGGCGACGCCGACCCGAGGGGAACCACTCACATGCGCGCCACCTTCCGCACCGCCGCCGTCGCCGCCGGTGCCATCACCGCCCTGGCCCTGCCGACCGCCCAGGCCTTCGCGGCCGACGCCCCGGCTCCCGCCAACCCCTCCGCGGCGACCGACACGCCGAAGCCGGCGGAGGACAAGCCGGAGACGAAGCCGGAGACCAAGCCGGCGGACAAGCCGGAGACGAAGCCGGAGACCAAGCGCGAGGGCGCGGGGACGCAGCAGCTGGGTGACGGCTGGTACGCCAAGGTCTTCAAGCACGTCAGCAACGGCCCGACGATGGACCTGAAGGTCACGGGCTACGAGGCGGAGATCTACCCGGCCAAGGGCGCTCTCCAGGCCACCCTCAAGGCCTTCGGCAAGGCGGACTCCGCGAAGGTGGGCGAGTACACCTTCACCCTGTCCGCGGACGGCAAGGTCACCACCAAGAAGGACGCGGCGAAGCCGAAGCCGAAGCCGGTGGAGAACAAGGTCTCGGGCATCTCCGTCGGCGGTGGCACGATGGCTGATCTGACCAACAAGGCCGGCGAGGGCCCCAAGGCCGTACTGAAGGTCGGTCCCAAGGACGCCGCGAACGGCACCAAGGCCGGCACCGTCATGGCCACCCTGACCGCGAAGAGCCCGCGCGCCGAGAACAACGGCCAGAAGTTCGAGATCGTGAAGGCCGATAGTGCCAAGCCGCAGCTGAAGGTCACGCTGGAGGGCCAGGTCAAGCACTACGACTTCCCGGCGGTCAACAAGGGCACCGGCACCGGCACCGGCACCGGCACCGGTGACAAGGCCACCACGCCCGCCACCCCGGCCAAGCCCGTCACCCCCAAGGGCGGCGTGCGAGCCGGTGCCGAGGGCGTCGAGTCCTCCGGCGGCGAGGGCACCCTCCTGATCGCGGGCGGCGCCGGCCTGGCGGCCGCGGGCGCGGCGGGCCTCGGCTTCGCGATGCTCCGCCGCCACCGCACGGAGAGCTGACCGCGGCTCCGGAGCGCCGCTCGGACCGTGGCTTCGGACCGTGGGTTCGGACCGTGGCTTCGGACCGCCCCCGGTCCCCGGCCGTGGCGCCGCACCTGCGGTGCTCCGTGTCCGACCCCGCTCACCGGGCCCACCGGCCGAGGGCGGCCGGCCTCGGCGCATGGGGCCGCCGCCGCGCCGGACGACGTAAATCTCCTGTAGTTCCCTGCCTGCCACACCGCCGCACCGCCACCCCGGAGTACGACATGACCCGCACCGCCACCCCCGCCGCCCGCCGCAGGGTCGTCGCCTCCACCGTCCTCACGCTCGCCGTCACCGGCTTCGGCGTGGGCTCGCTCACCGCCTGTGGCGGCGGCCCGAAGCTGCCCCCGGACCCCAAGGTCGGCAGCACGGCCGCCGCCCCGGCACCCGTGGCCGACACGGTGCCCACCCTGCCGAAGTCGAAGCCGACCGGTATGAAGATCGACTCGGCGGGTGTGGACGCGAAGAAGATGGTGGACCTCAAGGTGGACCCGGCGACCGGTGAGCTCGGCGTGCCGGACGCCGACACGGACGCGGACAACCCCGGCTGGTGGGCCGAGGGGGTCACCCCGGGGGAGAAGGGCGCGTCCGTGCTCGTCGCGCACTTCGACACGAAGCACGGCCCGGCCCTGATGAAGAACGTCAAGAAGATCAAGCTCGGCGATGTCATCGAGGTGCCGCGGGAGGACGGGAAGACGGCGAAGTTCAAGATCCGTGAGATCGAGGACGTCGACAAGAAGAAGTTCCCGACGGACAAGGTCTACGGGGACACGAACCGCTCCGAGCTGCGCCTGCTGACCTGCGGCGGCGAGCTGAAGGACGGCCACCGCACCAACAACGTCATCTTCTACGCCGACCTCCTGGCGTGAGACTCCGCAGGACCTCCCTGCTGTCGCTGCTGCTGCCCGCCGCGCTCCTCGCGCTGGCGGGCTGCGGTGCGACCGGCGACCTCCTTCCCGCCGGCCACGGCAAGCCCGCCGTCCGCGCCCAGGGCCCGCACCGGTTGTGGCCCGACCGGCCGCCGGCCCCGCGGGTTCCGGAGCACACGGCGGGCCGGGACGCTCCGTACGTGGTGCCGGGGGTCCGGATCCCCGCCTCGGGCGAGCTGCGCGACGTACCGGCCGGGGAGGTGCTGGCGGCGGACCTGGCGGCGGAGGCGGATTCCGAGCCCGGGGACGATCCGACGCGACAGCTCCTGACCGCGTGCGCACCCTCGGCGGAGCCCGCCGCGTGCCCGGTGCGGGAGGCGCACTACCGTGATCTGACCGGAGACGGCCACGACGAGCTGATCCTGGGCATCGAGCAGCCCGGCCACTCCCTCAACCTGCGCGTCTACTCGCTCCTGGACGGCCGCATTCAGAGGATCATGAACGACACCCAGCGCATCATCAGCGTCGAGCTCGCCGCTCGCGACCTCATCCTGTGGTCCCCGAACCCGATTCCCGGCACCGAGAGCCGCGACGTGTGGTCCTGGTCCCCGGAGCTGGGCGTGATGAGCCCGCGCCTGATGGAACTGGTCCGCACCCCGCAGGAGGAACCGTGACGCGCGGGACGCTCTGGCCGGGACTGCCGGCCTGGACCTCCACGCTCACCTGGAAGGCCGCGGTCTTCATCACCCTCATGTGCTGCGGCCTCGCGGCGCTGCTCGGCACCCTCGTCCACGACGCGATGACCCGGCAGACCGTCGGCGTCGCGCGCGAGCGCGCCCTGGCCAAACTCGACCGGGTCACCGGCCTCTACGAGAGCGGCACGACCACGCCGCGGGGCGAGGGCATCCGCCCCGACGGCCTGCCGCCGGAGCTGCGCGCGCTGGCGGCGAGCGGCAAGCGCGGCACCGCCGTCGGCCAGCACCGCGGCAGGTCCGCGATGTGGGCCGCGGGCCCCGCCGACGGGGACCGGGTCATCGCGGCGGCCGTGGACTACAGCGGCAGCGAGAAGACCATCGCCGACCTGGACCGGGCCATCCTCGGCTCCTCGGCGCTGGCCATCGGCGGCACCCTGCTGATCGGCGCGTTCGGCGTCACCCGGATCACGCGGCGCCTGCACCAGACGGCGCAGGTGGCCCGCCGGATCAGCGCGGGCGACCTGAACGCCCGCGTGAACGGCTCCCCGCGCGGCAAGGACGAGGTCGCGGCCGTCTCCAGCGCCCTGGACACCATGGCCTCTTCCCTCCAGCGCAAGCTGGAGTCGGAGCAACGCTTCACGGCGGACGTGGCCCACGAACTGCGCACCCCGCTGACCGGCTTGAACGCGGCCGCCGAACTCCTCCCGCCGGGCCGCCCGGCGGAGCTGGTACGGGACCGGGTGCAGGCGATGCGCTCGCTGACGGAGGACCTGCTGGAGATCTCCCGCCTGGACACGCGCAGCGAGCGGCTGGAACTGGACTCGTACGACTTGCCGACCCTGGCCGCCCGAGCCATCCGGGCAGCAACCCCCACCACGCCCACCACCCCTCCCACCGCACTGGTGATCGCGTCGACCCCCCTCCGCATCGAGACGGACCGGCGCCGCCTGGAACGCATCCTCGGCAACCTGATCGCGAACGCCCACAAGCACGGCGCGGCCCCGGTCACGGTGACGGTGGACGGCCGGACGCTGACGGTGACGGACGCCGGCCCGGGCTACCCGGACTACCTCCTCACGAGCGGCCCGCAACGCTTCCGCACGGAGGGCATGAACAAGGGCCACGGCCTCGGCCTGACCATCGCCGCGGGCCAGGCCCACACCCTGGGCGCGACCCTCACCTTCACCAACCCACCCCCAGGCGGCGCCCAGGCCCGCCTCACCCTCCCCGACCCCGCGCACCGATGAGCCCGAAACCAAAGAAACCGCACCCCCGGGGGAAACCCCCAGGGGTGCGGTTCGCGTTGTGCCCTCGGCAGGATTCGAACCTGCGACACCCGCTTTAGGAGAGCGGTGCTCTATCCCCTGAGCTACGAAGGCGGGGATCTGTCGGAAAACGTGTCTGAAAGTCGGTCCAGGCAGACGCGATGATCCAGACGGGCTTACCGGCAGCATGCGGAGGCCAGGCCGTGAGGCCGGGCCACCGCGGTCAGTGTAGCGGGTGGTGCATGATCCGCATTCGAGATAGACGGCTCCACGCGTTCCCAGGCGGTGGAGGCAGGGGGCAGGTGCGTCAGGCCGCAGGTGTTAGGTCCGGTTGAACTTCTGTCGGCCTTGGACGGATCGATCTGGCGGTCCTCATCGGTCTCGTCGACCCGGATGCGCTTGGCCGACTTGTGGCGGATGGACTCGATGCCGAGGATGACGCGGCTGTGTGTGTGGGGGGGATTGGCGAGGCGCACGGCGGCAGGGAGGAACTTGGCTCCGTAGACGCGGGTTCCGCCGCCTTCGGCAGGGAAGTCTTCGGCGCGGCCGGGGGCGTTGGGCCCGGGGGATGTGCGCAGGCCGCGCGAGGGCGGCCTGCGCACATTTCGCTATGCGATCGTGCTGTCCGGGGTCAGGCTGGCGGGGCGAGCATGCGCTCGGTGCCGAGGTTGTTCGTGCGGGTGTCCTGGTACATGGTGGTTTCGCCGTCGGTCCAGCGGATGATGAGGTCGTTGGTGAGGCCGTCGCCGGTGTATTGGCCGGTGGTCATGATGACGCTGTGGGTCCAGGTGTTGTTGGGGCCGTGGATCTGCTGCTGGCCGCCGAGGCCGCCGGTGGTGGTGCCGACGTAGTTGTCGAGTTCGCCGCTGGACCAGCGGACCATGAGGTCCCATTTCTGGTTGCCGGAGAACTGTCCGGCGGTCAGCAGGGTGGCTTCCTTCCAGGCGTCGTTGGGGTCCTTGAGCTTGTATTCCTGGCCGAGGGTGCCGGCGCCGACGTTGGTGTAGAGGCTGAGTTCGCCGTCCGACCAGCGGACCATGAGGTCGGTGACGTAGGTGGTGGCGTTGAAGCGGCCGGCGGCGATCTGGGTGGCGTGGCTCCAGATGGAGCCGGAGGCGGCCATTTCGGTGCCGATGCCCAGGCCGTTGGAGCCTACGTCGGCGTGCAGGGTCATGCGGCCGTCGTCCCAGCGGACCAGGAGGTCGAACTGGTTGGACCCGGCGAAGTCGCCGGCGGTGATGGTGGCGGCTGCATTCCAGCCCGATTGCGGTGCCAGGAGCTGGCGTTCGGGCTTGAAGCCGCCGTTGCCGTCGCCGGGGTAGAGGGTGACTTCGCCGTCGGTCCAGATGACGAGCAGGTCGCTGTGGCCCGTGCCGGAGAAGTCGCCGGAGGCTATCTGCTTGGCGTGCTTCCACGTTTCACCGCTGCCGGGCAGGATCGGGCCGTCCGTCGGAGGCTGGAAGGTGCCGCGCACGACGTTCTTCGGTCCGATGCCGTTGTTGGCGTCGTTGTAGAGGTCCTGGGCGTCCTTGCCGTAGAGCGGCGAGTAGGAGGTCCAGTCGACGTCGCCGCCACCGCCCATGCCGCCGACGTTCCCGATCACCTCTCCGGTCCTGGTCGAGGCGTTGTACCCCTGGATCCACGGACCGCCGGATACACCGCTGTAGAACCCGCCGCACTCCATCTGCATCTGCCGGAACGGGTAGAGCCGACGGGTCGGCACATCACAGCGGATGGCCTGGTGCTGGCTGTTGTCGCTGGCGCTGGACGGGTAGCCGATGACCGTCACGTTGTGCTCGTACGACGTCGAGGTGGTGAAGGTGAGGGCGCCGACGACGTTCTCGACCGCTCCCTTGGCATTGGGGGCGACGGTGACGAAGGCGAAGTCCAGGTCCGACACGGCCGCCCTCGTCTGCCCTGTGGTGGGGTAGCGGGGGTCCTTGTAGACCTCGTTGACCGCGAAGAGTCCCCACGGCTGGTTCGCCGGGAGCTTGAGGAACTGGTACTGCGGCACGAAGATCCGGTGGGTGGCCGCGTTCAGTCCGTTCGCACAGTGCCCCGCGGTGAGCACCATGCTCTTGCCCTTGCTGCGCACGACGGTGCCCGTGCAGTAGGTGGCGTTTCCACCGACCGGCGTGCTGTCGAAGAAGAACGTCCCCACCATCGGGAGGCCGTCGAAGTGCGCGGCGTGGGGCGTGTCCGCCGGCGCGGCGGCCATCGAGTTGGCTCCTGGCGGAGCTTTGGTGGGCTTGGTGCTGCGGGCGGCGTCGATCGGCTTGGCCTGGGCCATCCGCTCAGCTGTCCAGTACTGCTCGTCCGCGGTTGAGGACGGGGAAGCAGGGGGTGAGGCGGGGGTGGAAGCGGAGGGAGAAGGGGGAGAGGAGGGAGAGGAGGGAGCGGGGGGAGTGGATACCGGTGGTGCGGTCGGAAGGGGAAGCTGCGAGGTGGAGGGCGTGGAACGGGGTAGGCCTGAAGGGCTGGGTGTGGGGGGCGCCGACGAGGATGAGGCCGAGGGTGAGGGGAGCGGCGTGCCGGCCGGAGAGGGGGCGGCCGACGCTGCCAGGGCCGCGGGGGCGGTGAGGAGCACGGTGCTGGTGCCGAGCGCGAGTGCGGTCAACCATTTTGATCTCAATGACTTGCTTCCTGAACGCGGTGATGACGCCTGGCATCGCATGGTGTTAGTGCGTCAGTTCGACGAAGAGGGCAGAGTAGGCAGTGATGTGAAAGATCGTCAACGAATCCAGATAGGCGACAAATGAAGCGATTGCGGGCATGCGTCGGCGCGGCGATCCTGGCGATTCCGCTGGTCATGTCACTCGGAGCGGAGAGCGCGCAGGCCGCTCCGCTTACGGATGTGCCATCGCCGCTTCAAAATGGCGCCGAGCGGTTGGTCCGGCCTGGAGAGCAGGTCAGCATCTCAGTGGGCCTGCAGGATGCCGTCGGTAATGGCGACAGGGTCTTCTCCGAAGCGTTCACCGCGGATGGCCGGATGAGGATGAGCGATCCGCACGTCACCGCGGTCATGACGATCTCCTGCACCGCCGCGCCCGGGTCCTACGAGGTGCGCATCGGATCAGGTGGGGACCGGAACCCCTCCGAGGTCACGCGGCTCTGGGGCAGTGTCCGGGTGGCTCCGGCTGAGGCGACGGAGCGTGCGGCGTGCGCGCGGCGGGTCTCCGAGCTGCCGCCTGAGTCCCAGGAGGAGCGCTGGCCCGCGGGCGTGGAGTGGCCCGCGAGCCCGTGGGACGTGCGGTCGGTGCGGGCCGGCGGCGAGATGACGGCCACCGATGGCCTGGAGATGGGCAGCGACGGAGGCGTCACGTTGACCTCGTCGGCGTTCACGCGGCCGGTGGTCATGCGCGGAGCGAAGACGGTCTCCGCGGTCGTCCGCATCAGGTGCGACGCGAAACCGGGTCTCTACACCGTGGTCTGGCGAGAGAAGGGGACGCCGTCGAGGGACTGGGCCCGGCTGCGGGTGGAACCCGCAGCCCCTGACTGCCACGACCCCGCCCCTACGCTCGCCGACACGGTCAAGCGCACGGCTTCCTGGCTGGTGGCGGCAGGCATCTGTGCTGCCGCGCTCGCGGTAGGGGTGCGTGCCGTGAAACGGAGGCGGCGGGCCCATTCTCCCCTGTGATGGTGAAGCGCAGGCGTCGCGCGCTCCAGGAAGAGTCGTGGATTCGGTAGGCCCGAGGTGGGTGCGCGTTCCGGTTCTCCGGCCGGACCAGAGAAGGGTGCACGGTTCTCTTTCTGGAAGCAGCCGAGCCGGCGCTATGGGCATGCCGTTCGCCGTGGCTGAAACCATTTCAGAAATGGCTTGAAACGCAGAGCCTAGGGCTTGATCACGACCTTGCCCGCCGCCGTGCCCGCGGCCATGCGTGCCAGCCCCCCGGGGACGATGTCCGCGAGACCGATGACCGAGTCGACCGCCGCGGTCGCGATGTCCGGGTGGTCCGCGAGCAGGGCGAGGGCCTCGGGGAGGTCCTGGTCGCAGATGTGCACCTTCGAGGTGGAGATGCGGATCTCGTCCAGGACGAGTCGGGTCAGGTCGAGCGGCGAGGGGTCGCGGTGCAGGCCGACCAGGCGGATGTGACCGCCCCGGCTCACCGCGTTCATCGCGGTCGCCAGTCCCCGGGGCGAGCCGGAGGTCTCGATGACGATGTCCGCGCCGTCGCCGCCAGTGGCTTGCCGGATCGCGGCGGCGGCGTCCTGCCGGGACGCGTTGACGAGCACGGTGGCCCCACTGCGCGCGGCAGCCTCCAATCGGGCCGGTGAGACGTCCACTCCCACCGTGTCGATGCCGCGCGCGGTGCAGGCGGCCACGGCCAGTGAGCCGATTCCGCCCAGACCGATCACCGCGATGCGTGCGCCCCGCTCGGCGCCGGCGCCGCGCACCGCGTGCAGGGCGACGGCGAGCGGCTGCGCCATGATCGCCACGTCCGGAGGACAGTTCCCGACGGACCGGCTGATCCGTGCGGGCACGTTGACCCGCTCGGCGAGGCCGCCGTCCACGTGCAGGCCCACCGTGTAGTACGTCGCGCACAGGTTGGTCCGGCCGCTCCGGCACCATCGGCACGTCCCGCAGGAAACGCCCGATCCCGGCACCACCACGTCCCCGGCGGCGAACTCCGTGACCCGCGCACCCACGGCCACCACCCGGCCGACCATCTCGTGGCCGAGCACGAGGGGGCCGACGTGCCCACTGGCCGGGTGCGGGGCGGTGAGCGGGATGAGGTGCGGCCCGGAGGTGAACTCGTCCACGTCGGTCCCGCAGATACTGGCACGCAGGACCTCCAGCTGGACCTCCAGGGCGGCAGGGGCCGGCGGATCGGGCCATTCCTGGACGCGGACGTCGTGTTGCCCGTGGTAGACGGCGGCTTGCATCGGTCGGCTCTCCTCTCCCCCGCATGCGGGGCGTAGGTGAAGTACGGGATGTCGGGGATGGGTCGGGGGCCGGTCGGGAGGGCTGACCGGAGACCGGGTCCGGTCAGTCGAGGCCCAGGGCGTCGAGCATCGGGCGCAGCTTCACCCGGGTCTCCTGGTACTCCTCCTCCGGGTCGGAATCGGCCACGATGCCGCACCCCGCGTACACGGACGCGGAGTTGCCGCGGACCAGTGCGGATCGGATGGCCACCGCGAACTCGCCCTGGCCGGAGGTGTCGCTCCAGCCGATGCCGCCCGCGTACCAGCCGCGGTCGAGGCCTTCGTTGCGGGCGAGCCAGTCCAGGGATTCCGCGCGGGGGTGCCCGCCGAGCGCCGGTGTGGGGTGGAGCCGCGAGGCGAATTCCAGGATGCCGGGGGCGGCTTCGGACAGTGTGCCCTCGACCTCGGTCGACAGGTGCTGCACGTTGGCGAGCTTGAGGACGGTGGGGGTGGGGTCGACCGTGAGATCCGCGCACGCTCCGTCCAGGGCTTCCCGGAGCATGCGCACCACGACGTCGTGCTCGTGGAGGATCTTCGCGCTGCCCGTCAGGTCCTTCTCGTACGAGGCGTCCTCCTCCGGGGTGGCGCCACGGGGGGTGGTTCCGGCGAGACCGAGGGTGTGGACCGTCCTGCCGGCCAGACGGACCAGGTACTCGGGGGTGGCTCCGATGAATTCGTGCTCGCCGTCGCGTACGGCGAACAGCGTGGCTTCCGGGTATGTCTCGCCCAGCCGGTCCAGGGCCTCGGGGACGTCGAAGGGTGCCTCCGCGAGGTACCGCACTTCGCGGGCGAGCACCACCTTCTCGAAGGATCCCTCGCGCATCCGCCGCACGGCCCGGGCGACCAGGTCCTTCCAGTCCTGGGCGGGGGGCAGTTCGACCGACTCGTGCAGCCGGGTCCGCCCGGCGGGCCCGCCTTGCGCGGTGGGCTGCGGCAGCAGGCACTGCTCCGCCATGTGCAGCAGTCCCTTGGACACCTGTACGGGGTCGCTGTGCCGGTCGACGACGGCGTTGAGGCGCAGTTCGCCCAGGGGGGCGGCCCACCCGGTGAGGGCGGGGGCGGTCCCGCGGATCTGGACGGAGGGCACCCACATCAGGGCGTCGGGAAGCGGTGGGCGGGAGGCTCCGGTCGCGGGGGCGAACGCCACACCGCCCACCAGAAGCGGCCCTTGGCCGGTCGGGAGCCCGGAACTGGGTCCTCCACCGGTCACCGCGTCCTCGGCCAGTTCCTCCCAGGCGGCGCGGACGGCCTCGATGCGGTCCTCACCGTCCGCCGACAGGTCGTGCGCCGTCCCGGCCGCGACGAGGAAGCCCCTGTCCCAGGCCGAACGCCACAGCAGGGAGCGGTTCGCCGCGTGCCGCGAGCGGCGCCAGAGTTCGAGCGCGTCGGTATGCGGCACCGGCATGGCCCAGCTGGCCAGGACGGGGCGCCGCCGCTGCTCCGCGGCTGCGACGGCGCGGCGGCACACGTCGAGCAGGTCTTCCCGGGAGGCCAGGCCGAGCGCGGACCGGTCCGCTTCGGGAAGGGCCGCCATGTAGAGGACGGAAGCGCTGGCCGGCATGTCAGTACACCCCTTCTACGACTGAGGGAGCGTGGTCCGAGGACAGCGGTCGTACATCGGCCACACCGTCCTGGGGGTACGCCGAGTTCGGCCTGATCCGCAGCGCGCAGTCGCGTTCCAGGGTCCAGGGCAGCAGCAGATCGCGGGAGAGGAGGCTGATCCGCGCCTGTCCGCGCTCTCCGTAGGCCACCTGCCGGGTGGGGTGCTCGGGGTCCACGAGGCGTACCCGGCTGTAAGGCTCGTACGGGATGAAGACGCAGCCCCCGTCCTCGTCGCCGGGTGCCTTGGGCCGCTGGGGCGCGATGCCCATCATGGTGTTCCCGTACAGGCCGACGACGGCGGCATCGGGGAAGAGCTCCGTTTCGAGGGTGTGCAGGGTTTCCGGGCCGATGCTGGTTCCGGCCCAGATGATGCCCCGTACCCGCTGCTGCACCAGGTCGAGCACCTCGTCCCGGGCCGCGATCGCTTCGAGTACCGGAGGGGTGGCGAAGAGGACCGAGACGGGCTGGGTGCGCAGGACGTCCAGCGCCTGGTCCAGGATGTGCTGGACGTACCGGACGACGTCCTCGACCCGCCCCTGTTTGGCGAGCCGCTTGACCCAGCGGGGGTCGAAGTCGATGTAGTGGCAGAAGGTCTGGCGCCGCTGGGCCAGCAGCCCGACGGAACGGCCCACGATGTGAGGCCCGGTGGGGCCGATGTGCAACCAGTGGCCGCCGCCTTCACCGGGGACGCCGTGATCGTCGAGGACCTCGCTCACCCACTGCACGCCCTGGCGGCGCGAGCGGGATTCGATGATGCGCTTGGGACGTCCGGTGGTGCCGCCGCTGTCGAAGACCTGGAAGTCCCAGTCGGAGCGGTCGACCCCGGCGGGTACGAGCTCGTCGACGGAGACGTCCCGCCACTCCTCGCTCACGTCGGGGAAGAGGTCGAGGTCCTCCCAGGTACGGATGTCCGTGCGCGGGTCGAAGGAGAGCTCGGCCGCCCGCTTGACCCAGAACGGTGAGCCGGTCGCGGGGGAGAAGTGCCATTCCATGGCCGCCCGGACGAACTCGTCGTCCGGTATGCCGGCGTGGAACGGATCGGTGGTTTTCGTGGACATTCCTGTGTGCCTCCTGCGTGCGTCAGACCTGGGCGAGCGAGCGGGAGCGGGGCTGTACGAGCGTGCGCCCGACCGCCTCCACCACCGGCTGGAGCCGGGCCATGAGGTCGGTGAACTGGGCGGCGTCCAGGGCCTGGGCGCCGTCGCACAGCGCTCCGCGCGCGTTGGTGTGGACGTCGATCAGCAGGCCGTCGGCGCCGCAGGCCGCGGCGGCGAGGGACATGGGTCCGACGAGATGCGGCTGACCGGTGCTGTGGCTCGGATCCACGATCACCGGCAGGTGCGTGAGCCGCTTGGCCTCGGCGACCGCGCTGAGATCGAGGGTGAAGCGGGTGGCGCGTTCGAAGGACCGGATACCGCGCTCGCACAGGACCACGTCGCCGTTGCCCATCTGCATGAGGTACTCGGCGGCGAGCAGCCATTCCTCGATCGTGGCCGCCATGCCGCGCTTGAGGAGGACGGGGCGGCCTGAGGCCCCGGCCTCGCGCAGGAGGTCGAAGTTCTGCATGTTGCGGGTGCCGATCTGGAGCATGTCGCTCTCCTCGGCGACGCGTTCCACATCGGCCGGTGCCACGACCTCGGTGACCACCGGGAGTCCGGTACGACCGCGCTGTTCGGCCAGCAGGGCCAGGCCCGCGACGCCCAGCCCCTGGAAGCTGTAGGGGGAGGTCCGGGGCTTGAAGGCTCCTCCCCGGAGCATTCCGGCACCGGCAGCCGCCACGGCGTCCACGACAGTTGTCATCTGTTGTGGAGTTTCCACGGCGCACGGGCCGGCGATCACCAGGAACCCGGCCCCGCCGACGGTGGTGCCGTCCGGCCCTCCGACGGGGACCCGGGTGTCCTCCGGGTGGAAGCCGCGGCTGGTGAGGCGCTGGGTGCCGGGGATGGCCACGACGCGCTCGACACCGGCGGACCGTTCGATGGATGCGGCCAGTTCGGGCGATCCGGTTCCTTCGGAGACCAGGAGTACCGAGCCGGCGGCCCTTGCGGGTACGGGTGTCAGTCCATGGTCCCTGAGCAGTGCGCTCGCGAGTTCTGTCTGCTCGTGAGTCGACTGAGGGCTCATTACGACGATCATGAGTGCCTTCCCTGGGGCAGTGGTGCACGGGGGCTCTGTCGATCGGCCCGATCCTCTCCGCCCCATCCGGCAATGTCAATAAGGGTTGTCAACTCACGTTAATGATGCTCCAATCGCTCTGCCCAGTCCGAAACGGTGCCGGGCAGCAAGCGCGCAGTGAGCCGTGGAGGTGTGCCGTGAAGATGATCGACATCAGCCAGGGGTGGTACGAGGGAATGCCCTCGTACGATGCGCCGTGGTACCCGAAGTTCGGTGTCCGCCGGGCGATGACCCCGCGGACGGACCCCGCCGCAGGCGGCCGGACCTTCTCCGACCTGCAGATATTTCCGCACAACGGCTCGCACGTGGAGTCTGGTTACCACTTCTACGAGGACCGCGAGAAGATCGACGAAGTGCCGCTCGAAACCTTCGTGGGCCGGGTCTGCATCGCGGATCTGTCCTACAAGCGCGACCTCGATCCGGTGACCGGAGAGGACCTGGAGAAGGCGCTCCGCGACGTGTGGCGGCCCGGCGACCGGCTGCTGATCCGCACCGACCACCCCAACCGGTACCTCGGACGCGAGGACTACTGGGACAAGCCGCCGTACATGACGCTGTCGAGCGCCGACTGGGCCGTGGACAACGGTGCCGTCCTCGTCGGCATGGACTGCATCACCGAGCGACCGGACGACCGCAGCGGCCAGGTGCACCGCCGTCTCCTCGGCGCGGGCATCCCCATCCTGGAGAACATCCAGAACCTCGACCGGATCAGTTCCCCGGTCGCCCAGCTGATGGCGCTCCCGGTGAAGATCGGCGGCGTCGAAGCGGCTCCGGTGCGCGCGGTGGTCTTCGAAGGCTGGCCGGCCTGACCCGGGCCGGGCGACGGCCCCGACCGGAAGGGATGATCTGACGTGCTGTCCATTCCCCTGCTCCGTCAAGGAATCGAAAGCACCTCCCGCGACACGCGTGTCCTGCGCGCCGTGACGGGAGTGCCGCTCGCGACGGTCCACGAGGCCCCGGCGCTCCTGACCCGGCTGAGCGTGAAGCGGATGCGCACCACCGCGCCCCCGCCACCGTCACGGGAGTCGGCCGCCGTACTGGCCGAAGCGGGCCGCCGGTTCGCCAAGAGCACGCTCGCCGGGCTGGGCCCGGAGGAGTACGCCGAGTTACAGGCCCTGGCCTCAGGTGTCCCCGTACGGGCTGCGCGGCAGACGCTCCGGCGCCTGGGCGAGGAGTGCGCCCTGCTCGGGAACGTGGTGGCGCAGCAGCGGCCCGGGGGCGCGGCGGCGAATGCCCGGGCCCGCTGGTCGCGCCGCGGCTCGGTCCTGGGCGTGGTGGCACCGAGCAACCACCCGGGCACCCACGTCGCCTGGCTCCAGGCGATCGCCCTGGGATACCGGGTCGCCGTACGGCCGGGCGCACGGGATCCCTTCACCCCGCAGCGGCTGGCCCACGCTCTCCTGGACGCGGGGTTCGACCCCGACCGGATCAGCGTGCTGGCCGGTCCCCATGCGGCCGCCGACGCGCTGACCGACGCGGCCGACCTGGCGCTCGTCTACGGCGGGGAGTCCACCGTCGCCCGGCTGCGGGGCAATGACCGGGTCCTGGTCCGCGGTCCCGGCCGCAGCAAGATCCTGGTGGACGGCCCGGTCGACGACGACCTCCTGGACCATCTCGTCGCGGAGATCGCCGAGGACGGCGGCGTACGGTGCACCAACGCCACGGCCGTCTTCACCTCCGGTGACCACCGGGCCCTGGCGGAAGCACTGGCCGACCGGCTGGCGGCCCTCGCGGTGCTGCCCGTGACGCATTCCGACGCGGTGCTGCCCGTACGCCCGCTGGCCGAGGCCCGGGCCCTGCGGGCCGCCGTCGGCAACGCGGCCCAGGGGGCGCCGGACCTGGCCCTGCGCCACTACGGAGCGGACGCGACCCCCGTCGTGGACGGCGACGGTGCGGCGCTTCGCCCCGCCGTCGTGGCGGTGGACCGCCCTGACCACCCCGCTCTGGCGACGGAACTCCCCTTCCCCTGCGCATGGGTCGCACCCTGGCAGCCGTCCGAGGGCATCGCCCCGCTGACCGGCTCCCTGGCCCTGACGCTGCTCACCGAGAACACCCGGCTCGTGGACGCGGCCCTGGACGACCCCACGATCCGGACGGTCATCCACGGGCGGGTCCCGGGTTGGTGGAAGGACCCGTACCTGCCGCACGACGGATACATCGGACAGTTCCTCAGAGAAGTGCGCGGCTACGCCGCGCCGTAGACGGAGACCAGGCATGACCCTTCAGGGAAAACGTGTGCTGATCACCGGTGCCTCCGGTGACCTCGGCAGGGCAATGGCCCACCGGTTCCTGGAACTGGGCGCCGACCTCGCCCTTCAGTACCGCAGCAACGCCGGTGAGGTCGAGCCGGTGCTCGCCGCGGCGAACGCGGCGGGCCGCGAGGCCTTCGCCGTGGCGGCCGACCTCGCCCGCCCCGACGGCTCCGAACGTCTCGCCGCTGTTGTCGGCGAGCGCTGGGCCGAGGTGGACGGGCTGGTCAACAACGCGGGAGGGGCCCGGCCGCAGGCCTTCGACGAGATCTCCCCGGACGAATGGGAGCAGAGCCTCCGGCTCAATCTCACCGCCCCCTTCCGGCTGATCCAGCTGTTCCTTCCGGCGCTGAAGGCGCGCGCGGGCTCGGTCGTGAACATCGCGAGCGTGGCCGCGCTCACCGGTGGCGCGTTCGGACCCTCCTACGCGGCAGCCAAAGCGGGTCTGATCGGACTCACCCGCAGCGCCGCCCGAGACCTCGGGCCCCACGGCGTACGGGTCAACGCGCTCGCCCCCGGGCCGGTCGAGTCGGCGATGACCTCGTCGCTGGCCGGGCCCGTGCTCGACAGCATCATCGGCACCACGGCGCTGCGACGCCTGGTCGCCCCACGGGAGATCGCGGACACCGCCGCCTTCCTTCTGGCGGCCGGGACCGCGGTTACCGGCCAGACCCTCGTCGTCGACGCCGGCCGCCACTTCGGCTGACCGGGCGACCAGCCGTCAGCAAGGCTCGTCACGCAAACGATTCGGAGATTTCGACATGTACGTACTGGGCATCAACCTGAGTCATGACCGAGCTGCCTGCCTGGTCAAGGACGGGCGCGTCGTCGTCGCGGTGGAAGAGGAGCGCCTGGACCGCTTCAAGCATTCGGAGGGCTTCATCATCCACGGCCACTTCGAGAAGCTCTCGAAGGTGCTCCCGATGAAGTCGATCACCTACTGCCTCGACGCGGCCGGCATCGGGCTGGACGACGTGGACATCGTCGTCGGGAACCGCCCGCTGAGCGACGGCTCCGAGGAGCGCATCCTGCGCGAGCTGCCCATCCGGGACAAGAGCAAGATCCACAGCTTGCCGATGCCGTCCCACCACCTCAGCCACGCCTACGCCGGCTACCTGGCCTCGCCCTTCGACGAGGCCGCCGTCCTGGTCGTCGACGGAGTCGGCAGCAAGGTGCCCGGCACCGGCCGCATCGAGAAGCACACCATCTTCGACGGCGAGGGCACCAGCCTGCGCTCCGTCCACGCCGAGACCTTCCCGGAGGACTGGAGCGAGGTCGGGCTCGGCCTCTTCTACAGCTTCTTCTCGGCCAAGCTGGGCTTCGTCACCCGGTGGGGCCACCCCACCTTCGGGGACTTCGGCTGCGGCGGGTACACCGAGGCGGGCAAGACCATGGGCCTGGCGCCCTACGGACGTCCGCGCCCGGAATGGGACCGGCTGCTGACCGTCAAGGGCGGCAACGTACTGGCGCGCGTCGAGGACCTGGAGAAGGCCTGGGAAAGCTGGCTCGCGTCCGACGGAGACGGGTACGACGCCACGGCGAAGGACTCCTGGACCTCCCAGTTCGCCAAGGACGTGGCGTACAAGATCCAGGAGGAGACCGAGGAGGCCATGCTGCAGCTCGCCCGGCACGCCCACGAGGTGACCGGCCGCAGCAGGCTCTGCATCACGGGTGGCGTCGCGCTCAACTCCGTCGCCAACCAGCGCATCGTCGCGGAAGGCCCCTTCGAGGAGGTCTACATCCTTCCGCCGGCCGGTGACGCGGGCAACGCCATCGGCGCCGCCTACTACGGCTACTACGCCATCGGGGGCGGCACCGAGCGCCACACCCTGCGATCCGGTTCCACCGGCCGCTCCTACACGGATCAGGAGATCGCGCAGGCCGTCGAGGAGTTCGGCGACGAGGTCGAGGCACGCAAGGCCACCATCGCCGAGGTGGCAGGTCTGCTGGCCGGGCACCGGCTGATCGGCTGGTGTCAGGGCGGCTCCGAGATCGGGCCGCGGGCCCTCGGGCACCGCAGCATGCTCGCCGACCCGCGCCACCCGCAGTCTCGCGACTACCTCAACCAGGTCGTCAAGCATCGCGAGATCTTCCGGCCGTTCGCGCCCTCCGTGCTGCACGAGGAGGCGGACAACTGGTTCGACATGCGGGGCGACAGCCCGTTCATGCTGCTCGTGCCCGATGTTCTGGAGCACCAGCGCGCGACGGTGCCGGCCATCACGCACGTGGACGGGACGGCGCGGGTCCAGACGGTCGAGGCCGATGTGAACCCCCGCTATCACGAGCTCATTTCACACTTCTGGAAGCTGACGGGCGTTCCGCTCGTCCTCAACACCTCGTACAACGATGCGGGCGAGCCCATCGTGGAGACCCCCCAGGACGCGGTCAGGACGTTCCTCAACACGGAGCTCGACCACCTCTACATCGGCGACCTCCTGTTGACGAAGCCCGGCCGCGAGCTCCCGGACCGTCACCCCAGCCGGCAGCCGCTGGTATGACGGCGACGGCGCGGCTGCTCGGCGACCTGCTGTCGGAACTCCGGGGGACGACCGACAGCGGTGACGCCCTGGACGCGGCCATCGTCGCCGCGGTCGAGGGGGCCAGGATGATCGCCGTCGCGGCGGAAGAGGCCGAGCGCGACGCCTCCGGAAGCGCGCCGGTGGAGCTGGCCCGGGAGGCGCTCGGCGCGATGAGGGCCTCCGTGGTCGCGGCCACGGTGTCCGTGCGCACGCTGGAGGACCGCCGCCGGACGCACGGCGCCGGATCGCGATGAGCGGCCGGGGGCCGGTGCTCCTTCCGCCGGGGACGGGGGAGTGGCCGCAGGAGGCCCGGGACCCCGTCGCCCTGGTCGTGTCGGTGGCGCGCGACGGGCACGTGTCCTGCGTGTTCGTCGCCCGCCCCGAGCACGCCTTCGGCCGCGACCCGTTCCGCGGGTACGTGGTCGAAGCGGCCGACCCGCTGTTCGGCCGCCCGGACGTGGACGGGCTGGTGCGCGCCATGCACCGCGGGTCCGCCCCCTCCCGGGGGATCACGGTCACCACGCTGCAACTGAAGGGCGGTGCCCTGCGGGGACTGGGGACGGTGGAGCCGCCCGCGGAAGCGGCGGTGCTGCGTGCGGGGGAGCTGGCCACCGGTGTGGACCTCACCCTCGCCCGCGCGGTCCTCGCGGCGGGTGCCGAGCCCCGGCTGGCCGTGCGCCGCCGGGGCTCGGCCGGGGTCCGGGTCCTGTATCCGGGGCGAGGTCTCACCCTGGACGGCCTGCGGGTCGAGCCGTCCGATCTCCCAGGAGGCATCTGGGAGGTCGAACTCCTCGCCGGGCGAGGTGAGTTCGTAAGCCCTCCCGAGGGAGGGGAGGAGGGTTCGCCGCTGGCCCTGGCGGTCGCGGTGGGCGAGGACGGTGCGGCCTGCCGGCGGGCGCTCGACCTCCTGCCGAGGGCGCTGCGCGTCCGCGCGCGCCGGTCCTGACCGGCGCACCTGATTTGTCGACAACTACCGGAGGAATCCATGTCCGAGTCCCGCACCCTGCTGCTGATCGCGTCCTCGTCCAATCCCGATCTGCTGCGCACGCCGCACGAGCTGGGGCTCAAGGTGGTTCTCGCGACGGCCACGCCCCCTGCGGACCCGGGCATCTACGACAGCCACATCGCGGTGGACGAGTTCGACGAGGAGGCGGTGCTCTCCGCCGTCCGGGCGTTCCTCGCGGGGGGCGGCCGGGTGGATGCGGTGGCCACCTTCCACGAGGGCGCGCTGCACGTGGCCGCCCGGGTCGGTGCCGAGCTGGGGCTGCCGGGCAACTCGCCGGAGGCCGTGCGTGCCATGCGGGACAAGTTCGTGACGGGGCGGCGGCTGGAGGCGGCCGGGGTGCCCACTCCCGGCACGCGGATCGCGACGACGTACGCCCAGGCCCTCGCGGCGGCCGCGGAGCTCGGCTTCCCCCTGGTCCTCAAGCCGCAGGCCAGTGGTGCGAGCCAGGGGGTGACGAAGGTCGTCGACGAGGCGGAGCTTGAGGCGGCCTTCCACAACATCGCGGGGATCTACGCGTCGGACACCTTCGACGAGGGCGGGTACTCCGTCCCCAACGTGGCGAGGGTGTATGCCTATCCCGAGGCCCGGGGGGTGCTGATCCAGGAGTACGTCCAGGGTGACGAGTACGCCGTGGACTTCGTGTACGGAGGCGGCGAGTACCGGCTCCTGGCCATTCACGACAAGCCGTACCCCTTCGCCGAGCCCTACTTCATCGAGGGCGCCTACGCCACTCCCTCACTGCTGCCCGAGGAGGAGCAGGCCGGTCTGGTCCGTACGTCCGTCGACGCCCTGAAGGCGCTGGGCGCGACGGTCGGCGGGGCCCATGTCGAGCTCCGCCTCACCACGTCCGGACCCAAGATCATCGAGGTCAACGGCCGGCTGGGCGGCACGAACGCCTTCGTCCAGGAGTCGATCCGGGAGTCAACCGGGGTGTGGGGTCCGCGCGAATACCTGCGCGCCGTACTGGGGGAGCCGGTGGACTTCATCGTGAAGCCGCAGCCGACGCCGGCCGGTTTCACCCCGGTCCTCGCCGACCGTACGGGGGAGCTCGTGGGCTTCGAAGGCGTGGCGGACGCGGAGGCGCTGCCCGGGATCGTCGCGCTGAGGTGGATGGCCGGGCCCGGCGACCACGTGGTGATCAAGTACCCGGAGAACCCCGTCTCCTGCTTCGTCCTCGTGCTCGCCCGCGGTGAGCACCGGGACGACGTGCTGTCCGCGCTGCAGGACGCCGACAAGCTCCTCAATCCCGTATACGCCAACTGATCGCAGGGACCGAAGCCATGTCGAGTCCGACGAAGAACAAACCGGCCGCGCCGCCGGCGCGCGACCTCGTGCCCGTTCCGCCGGCCGCGCTGGGCACCAGGCACCTGACCATGATCGGACTGGGCGGAGCGATTGGTTCCGGGCTGTTCGTGGGGTCGGGAGCGGGGATCGCCGTCGCGGGTCCCGGCATCCTCGTCAGTTTCCTCGGGGCCGGCCTGCTGGCCGTGCTGGTGATGCGGATGATGGGGGAGATGTCGATCGCACTCCCCGCGGCGGGGTCGTTCTCGGCGCATGCGGAGCGGGCGCTGGGCAGTTGGGCCGGGTTCACCGTGGGGTGGCTCTACTGGATCCTGCTGTCGGTCGTGCTGGCCATCGAGGCCACCGGGGCCGCCGGGATCGTGCACGCGTGGGTGCCGTCCGTGGACACCTGGATCTGGGTGCTCCTCTTCATGGCCGGTCTGACGGTGGCCAACCTCGCCGCGGTCAGGATGTTCGGGGAATTCGAGTTCTGGTTCGCCGTCCTCAAGGTCGGGGCGATCATCGGGTTCCTCGTGCTGGGGGCGCTGGCCGTGGTCGGTGCGCTGCCCGGCGAGGGTGCCATCGGGCTGACCAACCTGACGGCGCACGGCGGCTTCCTGCCCAGGGGCTGGGACGGCGTCCTCTCCGGACTGCTCACCGTCGTCTTCGCGTTCGGCGGGATGGAGATCGTCACCCTGGCCGCCGCCGAGTCCGAGGACCCGGTGCGCGGACTGGGCAGCGCGATGCGCTCGGTCGTGTGGCGGCTCCTGGTGTTCTACATCGGCTCGGTCGCCGTGGTGGTCCTGGTGCTGCCGTGGAACGACGGCAAGGTCGGCACGAGCCCGTTCGTCGCCGTCCTGGAGCGCGTGGGACTGCCCGGTGCCGCACAGGTGATGAACGTCGTCCTGCTGGCCGCGCTCCTTTCCGCGCTGAACGCCAACCTCTACGCCGCCTCGCGGATGGTCCACTCGCTCGCGGAGCGGGGGGACGCGCCGAAGGCCCTGCGCAAGCTCTCCGGGGCAGGGGTGCCCCGGCGGGCCGTGGTGCTGTCGGTCGCCTTCGGCTTCGTCTCGGTCCTGCTGAACTTCCAGTGGCCCGACAGCGTGTTCCTGTGGATGCTCAACGCGGTCGGTTCGATCGCCCTGGTCGTCTGGATCGCCGTCGCCGTGTCCCAGCTGAGGCTGCGGGGCGTACTGGAGCGCGAGGCGCCGGAACGGCTGGCCATGCGCATGTGGGGGTTCCCGGGGCTGACGATCCTGGCCCTGGCGGCCATGGGACTCGTACTGGTCCTCCTCGCCGCCGAGGAGTCCTCGCGGCCGCAGGTGGTGGGCACCGGTGTGCTGACAGCGCTGGTCCTCGCCCTGGGACTCGTACGGCAGAGGCAGAGCCGGCGTCGGGGCTGAGGGGCGCCGGGCGCAGGCGTGACCACTGGGGCGCAAGGCGCCCGGGGTCACGCCTGCGTCGTGGCCGCCGCCTGCTCGGCCTGCTCGGCCAGCTCCTGAAGCGTCTGCTCAAGCCAGGCGCGTTCGGCCTGTTGCGTCGCACGAGCCATGATCAGCATGCCCTTGCGGTAGCGGTCGTCCACGTCCTTGATGCGTGCGGGGGCGCCCGAGTGGCTGAAGAAACTCGCAGGCTGGGTGAGGAAGTCCAACCTCCTTTGGAGGATGGCCATCTGCTGTCGCGCTTCCGGCAAGTGGCTTAGGAACGCGAGCAGTGTGAAGAAGGAGCCGCCGTCGGTGATCTCGGCGGCCTTGGGCTCCGACAACCGGCGCAGTAGTTCGGCCCGGCCGCTGTCCGTGATGCGGAGCACCTGGCGGGTGGGTGCCCCGACTCCCCGCTCGGCGTGCCGTTCCAGGTGGCCCGCCTTCGTGAGGCGGTTGAGCGCCGGATAAAGGGCGCCGTCGCTCACCGGCCGGTTGTGCCCGATCAGGTCGGAGATGACCTGCCGGAGTTCATAGGCATGCATGGGTCGCTCGGCCAGGAATCCGAGGATCGAAAGCGCCAGCACGGCTCTCCTTCCGTGGTTCGTTTTCAGCCTACCTCTTTTCGAGTAACTCTAATCGAGGTACGGTGAGAGGAGTAGCGGCGGCACACCGGCACATGGAAGCCAACCGCGCCATCGGAAAGGTTGTGGCCGTTGTCCACCACCCCTGACACCCGGACGGCTCCCGAGAAGGCCGACGTCCTCCACCCCGCCGCGACCCGCCGGGCACTGCTGAGCCTCGGAGTCCCGGTCTACCTGGAACTGCTCTCCGGTGTGATCGCCGGCATCATCGACACCGTCTGGGTCTCCCGCCTGGGCGAAGCGGCGGTCGGCGCGGTCGCGATCGCCACGACCCTGGAGAACGTGCTCCTCGGCGTCATCCTCATGGCCAATGTCGGGGCCACCGTCCTGATCGCCGACGCCATCGGCGCCGGCAGGCGGGCCGAAGTGCCAGTGATCATGAGGGCGGTGCGGGTGCTGTGGCTGGTGATCACGCCGGTCGTGGCGATCGGGGGCTTCGTCTTCCGCGAGCCCATCGCGGGCCTGCTCGTCGGAGGTGAGGGCGAGGTGCTCCGGCTCACCGTGGAGTTCTTCGCGCTCTCCTTCCCCGGGATCGCGGTCTTCTTCGCGCAGAACGTGGTCGACGGCCTCTTCAAGGGCACCGGCGACACCCGGACGCCGATGCGGACGGCGATCCTGGCCAACGCGCTCATCCTCGTCATCGACCCCCTGCTCATCTACGGAGTCGGACCCCTCCCGCACATGGGAGTACGGGGTGCCGCCCTGGGCATGCTCCTCGGCCGCGGATGCGCCCTGTGCGTGAGTCTCGTGCTGCTGCGCCGCAAGCGGCTCGGCGACACGGGGGACGCCGGGCCGACGCCCCTGCGGTGGCCCGCGGCCCTGCGAAGGCTGCTGGGCATCGGACTGCCGGCCTCCGGGGACTTCGTCCTGCGCATGGGGATCAGCATGACCCTGGTCGGCATCATCGCGAGGTTCGGCGAGGACCCGTTGGCGGCCTACGGCATCGGCATCAAGGTTCTGTTCTTCGTCACCATGGCCTTCTATGCCGTGCGCCAGGCCGGAAGCATCCTCACGGCGCGCACCCGGGGGGCCGGCGAACCCGCGGAGTTCATGATCGGGCGCCAGAGCGTCGTACTGGCCACGCTGGTCGGCGCGGGCATCGGCACCGTGCTCGCGCTGGGCGGACGGCTGCTGATGGGGCTCTTCAGTGATTCTGCGGGAGTCGTGGACTCAGGTGGAATTCTCCTGTGGTACCTCCTTCCGTACCTCTTGCTCCTGGCCGGTGTGGTCGGACTCGGCGGGGTCTTCACCGGAGGCGGCCGCACGCAGTCGCTGTTCTGGGTGACCCTCCTGGGGGGAGCGGTGCAGCTACCGCTCGCCTTCGCTCTGAGCTCGGTACCCGCCCTGGGCGTGGAGGGCGTCTGGCTGTCGATGATCATCGGGGTCGGCGCCCAGTACGTAATGTCGTACACGCTCTTCCGGCGATACTTCGCGCCACGTGTCCGCTAAGACGGATTCCGTCAGGTATCTGGCAGCCGCCTGCCCGCGATGGCTACAGTTGACAACTCACGAAGACCTCACGCGAAGGGAGGGCCTGCCGATCATGAGCGATGAGGCTGAGCAGAGCATCGGAGAGCCGGGAGGGCGCAGCCTCGCCGCGAAGCTCGAACACCTGCTGCGCATGACGACACCCGCGAACCAGAAGGCACCCTCGAACGAGGACGTCGCGACGGCGATCAACATCGCCGCGGGTGAGAAGACGATCAGCGCCACGTACGTCTGGCAGCTGCGTACCGGCCGCAAGACCAACCCGACGATGCGGCACCTGGAAGCGCTCGCACAGTACTGCGGTGTCAGCGCCGCGTACTTCCTCAGCGACGAGGAGTCCGCGAAGATCGACGACCAGCTCGCCCTGCTCGACGCACTCAAGCAGTCGGACGCCCGGAACATCGCCCTGCGTTCGACGGGCCTCTCCGAGTCCAGCCGGCGGGCGGTGTCCAACATGATCGACCAGCTCCGGAAGCTCGAAGGGCTCTCCGACGGCGAGTTGGGTCAAGAGGGGACGTTCCGCTGACGCCGGTACCTCCTGGAGCCGGTGACCCGGCGGCTGCCGAGCGAGCTGAAGGCCTGGGAGATGCGCGTGAGCTGGCGGATCTCTTGCGGCAGGCTGATGTCCGCCGTCCGCCGGTTGGGCAGCAGCCCGTCGTGGACCGGCCGGCCGGCGGCACCGCGTAGCGCCGATTTGAGCAGTGCGGCCTCGACCACGGCCTCGTGTTCCATCTTGCGCGCCTGCTCCATCCTGTGAATGGCGATGGGGTCCGCCATGCGGGCGAGGACGAGCTGTCCGTCCCGGATCTCGATGACGCGCCGGTACAGGCGGTATTCGAGGCCGCGAGGGGGGATCCAGTCGAGGACGCGGTGCCGGGCGGGTTCCAACGGGATCTCCGGGGCCGCCCGGGCCACGGCGCGCCACAGCGGACCGAGCCGACGGTACGCACGGTAGTGGGTGATCCACGGGCGGACGGCGCCGAGCTTCGGCCCCCAGGAGGGAACCGTCCAACCGAGCATCTGGAGCAGGGTGCCGATGTCGGAGATGAGCCAGAAAAGGAACTTCCAGGGCGCGCTGCCGACGAAATCGGTGTGCAGGGCCAGGATCTGCCAGTAGCGGACCGCGCAGTACACGAGGATGAGCGCGGATCCGCCGGCTACGCACCACATCCCCAGACGCAGCCAGAAGTCCCGGATCGTTCGTGCGTACCGGAACGAGAACAGGACCGTCTGGAACCGCCCGATGGCGCAGATGGCCAGGTAGTACGACATGTAGAGGGCGTAGTTTCCGTCCGCGATGTTCAGATAGACGGTCTCCTGGGCGGACGACACCTTGCCCGGGTGTATCGCGGCGAACAGTGCGATGAGGATCGCGAGGGCGATACCGAATCCGATGACCTGACGCCGTGCCGCCCTCTTCGCCCTTTCGGGAGGCAAGGTCAAGGAGACGATCGACACCTGTTGTGCCGCGGTCAGTACCACGACCGAGGCCTGGACGATGATGACGGTGATGTTCGGATAGTTGAACGCCTTGACGAGCTGGTCGCGGATCATGTCCAGGTCGACCCAGTAGGCCACGGCATTGAACAAGAAGTAGACGCACAGGGCGAACAGCGTGACGCTCTGCGCGTTGATCCGCAGTTTCGGCAGCTTGTAGGCGAATGCCGCGAGGCTCACGATGGCGCACGCCCATGAGAGCAGCTCGAAGAGCTGGTTCATCAGAGCGCTGCCGAAACGCGATCGGGGCGGTACTCGGCGGATATGGCCATCCGGAGCCGGGCGATGACCTCGTCGTCGGGGCAGAGCGTGATGTGCTCCTCGTTCCGGCGGTCCATCCGGGCACAGTAGAGCGAAGCGATCGTCTCGGCTTCCTGCTCGTTCCGGTGCGAGTACTTGGTGCGCTGGAGGACCCTGCGGACGATCACCGGGGATATGTCCGGGAAGAGCTGCCCCAGGATGCCGTCGTCCATGTCCGAAACGGACTGGTGGTCACACATGATGTGGCCGAGTTCATGGGCAATGATGTGTTCTTGGTGGGCCCGGGTCGCGCAGGCTGCGTAGATGACGAAATCGGCCATGGGGGTGGACACCCACATGCCGTTCAGGGAGTGCTGGGGTATGGCCATCGGGACGAGGTGAATGGGCCGCCCCCTCATGTCGCTCAGCCGGTCCCTGAGGGTGAGGACGCTGCGGTCGCCGTCGTCGATCTGTAGATCCGCGAGGCGTGCAGCGCACTGGCGCCGGAGCTGCTTGAAGTGGCGCTTCGAGTGTGCAACAGAGAATGCAGGGGATTCGGGTTTCGCCGACTCTTTCATGAGGTCTCTGTCAACTTCCGCTCGGATTTTGTCGTGTGCAGAGTCGCGGTCCGGTGGTCGTGTCGCCGTCTCTTGTGGAGCACCGGAAACCGCCTGCTCAGGACCTGTCGTGGCTCGCCGTTGTCGCCGGCGCAAGCTGGACCGGGTCACTGAGGCCTGGCTCTGGGGGAGGGGATCTGCTCCGCAGGCCCTACAGGCAGCGTGATCTGCCCTGTCGGAACGCGGGGCCGCACCTCGGGCATGGCGACGGGTGCCGGCCGTGGCAACCGGTCCGTCGGGAGGAAGGCGATCCGGCCCGGGCCGCGACTGACCGCACAACCTCCCGCGCCTTCTCCATGACCATCTCCCCCGTACTTGCCCTGGTCAGGTTGCATGCACCGTGTCGATCAAGGCAACCAGCACGAGCTACCTCGGCTCAAAACGATGCGTCAATCGACCGGATCCCCAGGAGCTGTCTGGCCGGAAAATATCGGCCGCCCGGTCGGGTCCGGTCAGGTGCGGCCCGGTCGGATCAGGCCAGGCCCGGTCAGGTCAGCAGTCGGGCTCGCAGTGCGGCCTTCGTGGCCGGGGTGATGCCGACCCGGGCCGTGAGATAGGCCTCGACCGAGCCGTGGCGGGTGGTGAGGTCCGCGAGGGTCAGGACGAGAGCGGCGATCAGGCCGGTGCGGTCCTTGCCCGAGGTGCAGTGGAAGACCGCCGGCCCGGGGCCCTCGGAGATCAGCTCGATCGCGGCGCGGATCTCCTCCACCCCGTCCTCGGCGACCTCGGCGAACCGGTCCGCGAGGAACCGCCAGGGGTCGAGGTCCGGGTCGATCTCGGCCTGGTCGTAAGGCCGGTGCTCGATGCTGAGGTTGGCGTACGTGAACCGCTCGGCCTCCGGTATCCGGCCCCCGAGGTCACGGAAGTTGTGCAGTCGCTCGAACTCGATGTGGCGGGTCATGGTCATGATCCGCATTCAACAGGCCACGATCGGCCGGAAGCCTCCCCTCCGGGCGGCCCCGCTGGGACACTGCGGCGCGTGGACTCGTACGAGGGCTCGGGCCCGGACTCGGTGAACAGCAGCATCTCCGGCGGGAACTTCTACGGCCCGGTCATCATGGGCCGCGACACCCGGGTGCCCGAGCATGGCCTCATGGCCGCGCCCGTACCCCGCATGCTGCCCTTCGGCCCCGACGGGTTCGTCGACCGCGAGGCCCCGCGCGCCCGCCTGGACGAGCTGCTCGCCGGGCGCGCCGCCCAGTCCGCCCCGCTGCTGGTGCTGCTGCACGGCACGCTGGGCGTCGGCAAGACCGGTCTGGCGCTGTACTGGGGCCAGGAGCGCCGGGAGGAGTTCCCCGGCGGGGTGTTCTACGCCGATCTGAGCCCCCAGGGGCTCGGCCGCCCGGTGGAAGCGGACGCCGTGCTGGAGTCCTTCCTCGGGCAGCTCCGCATCCCCGTCGCCGAGATGCCCTCCTCGGAGGCGGCGCTGGCGGCCCGCTTCCGCAGCCTCACCGCCGGGCAGCCCGCCCTGGTCGTCCTCGACGGGGTCCCCAGCGCCGCCGCCGTCCGGCACCTGCTGCCCGGACATCCCGCGAGCATGGTGGTGATGACCAGCCAGTTCCGCCTCGGCGCCTTCGCCGAGGGGAGGCTTCCGGTGCGGCTGCCCGTCCCGGCGCTGGACGAGGAGGCGTGCGCCGAACTGTTCCGCGCCGTAGCGGGGGAGGACGTGGGGGAGGACCCGGCCTCCTCGGCCGCACTGCGTACGGTGCTGCGCGCCTCGGCAGGGCTGCCGTACGTGGTCCGCATCGCGGCCGCGCACGCGGCGGACCCGGTGAGCGGCGGAGTCGAGGAACTGGCCGCCCGGATCGAGCGGGAGAACATCCTGGAGGTGCTCGACATGCCGGGATACCAGGACCCGGACCAGGACGGGGGCGGGGGTCAGGTCCCGGCCCCGCAGCAGGGCCAGGCCACCGCCCGCGCGCTCTTCGACCTCGCCCACGAGCGCCTGGACCCCCGGCTGCGCGCGGGGTTCCGGCTCCTCGGGCTGCACCCCACCCCGGAGTTCCCGGCCGCGTTCCTCGAAGCCCTCGCCCCCGGAACCCTGCGCGGACTGCACGGCGCCGGGCTGCTGGAGCCCGCAGAGCCGGGCCGGTTCCGGATGAACGGGGTCCTGCACGGCTACGCCCAGACCCTGGCGGCGGCCGACCCCGCCGCGCGGGGCGAGGGGATGGAGCGGGTGATCGACTGGTACCTGCGCCGGGCGGCCGCCGCCGAGCGGAAGATCTCCCCGCGCTGGCGGGCCGGCGAGCTGTTCCCCGACCCGGACCCGGACCGCGGCTCCGGCCCCGACGGCGCCCCCGGCCCCTTCGCCACCAGGGCCGAGGCGATCGGCGCCCTGGAGGCCGACCGGCACGCCCTGGCCGCCCTCGCCGAGCTCCGCGAGACCGGCCCCGCCCGGCTCTGCCTGCTGGCCCAGGCCGTCCACGCGATGTTCCTGGACCGGGGCCACCACACCCTGTGGATCCGCATCGCCCGCCTCGCGCAGGAGGCCGCCGCCGACACCGGGGACGGGCTGATGCTCGCCCGGATGCACTACGAGGTGGCCTTCGCCCTCAACGACCGCGGCGCGGCCGAGGACTTGGAGGAAGCCCGGCTGCACTACGACGCGGCCCGCGAGAGCGCCCGCCGGATCGGGCACGAGCGCACCGAGTCCTCCGCGCTGGAAGGCCTCGGCCGGATCGCGGTCGCCCAGGGCCGGCCGCGGGCCGCCGCGGAACTGTACGCACAGGCCCTCACGGCCCTCGGTTCGGTGGAACACCCGCGCGGACGCGCCCTGTTGGAGTACCACCAGGGCAACGCGGCAGCAGCCGCCGGAGAGTACGGCCGGGCCGCCCGCCACCTGGCTACGGCGCTGCGCGCGTTCGAGGCGTTGAAGGACGAGGCCAACGTGGCCAAGGCCCGGCTGCGCTCGGCCGCCGCCCTCCTCGCCGCGGGCCGCCCCGAAGAGGCGGCCGGCCCCCTGGACCTGGCGCTGGAGGCCTTCGTCGAGGGGACCCTCAACCGGGCCGACGCCGTCCTCGTACGGGGAGACCTGCGCGCGGCCCTCGGCGACCCGGAAGCCGCCCGGGCCGACTGGCAGACGGCCCTGGCCGCCTACGAGTCACTGCGGAGCATCCGGGCCGAGGAACCCAGGATCCGCCTCGCCCGCATCCCGGACCAGGGCGAGCCGCGCCACTGAGACCACCCCTCCGGCCCGGATCCCGAACTCGCCCTCCACGCCCCTGCCTTCGCCGAGCAGGGCCATCACCACCGACCCGGCCAGCGCGGGCTCCGCTCCGCCCGACACCGCGAACTCCCGTCCGTCGCGCAGCCGGAGCCGCCCGCCGGACACCACCAGCCCGCATCCGGGGTTCCGGGCGAACACCGCCGCAGGATCCGCCCCGGGCCGCGCGATCAGCACATCGGCGAGCCCGCGCAGCCGGGCGTCGGGCTCGGCGGCGTCGGCCGCCACGTGCGCGTCGGGGCCGAGGTGGGCGGTCATCCGGCCCTGGAGCTCGGCCGGGTGGCGGCGGACCCGTACCTCCCGGTCCCCGATGGCGGTGGAGACGTAGGACGCCGGGACCAGCGGGCTCGGTGCGGCGGCGGGCTCCGGCAGCGGCACCGGTCGCGCCACGACGGGGAACTCCGGTTCGGGCAGCCGGAGATGGCGGTAGCAGAGGGTCCGCAGCAGGGCGGCCGACCGCCCGGCCCGCGAGGTCAGCCGGGCCGCGGCTCCGGGCAGCGGGAGGGCCCCGGCGAGCTGCGCGGCCAGCGGCCGGCCCGGATCGAGGCGCGGCAGGGCGCCGCCGAGCCAGGCCATGGCGGACCCGGCGGCGACGGCGGAGTCGTCGAAGGCGGCCAGCAGTCCGGGCAGCCCGCGCGCGGCGGCGTACAGGGTCAGGGACCCGTGGTCGCCGAGGTACACGTCGGCGGCGCACAGCGCGGCCTTCCAGTCCTGCCCGGCGGGCTGCGGCAGGATCAGCCCGGCCCGCAGGGCGCGCGCCAGCCATCTCCGGATCTGGTTCTCTCCGTGGACGTACCAGGCATTGGGGTGGACGGTGGCGACGACGCGGAATTCATCGGAAGGCAATTCGGCGAGGGCGCGCTCGACGAGCGCGATATCGGAGCCGATGAGGGAACGGTCGCCCCAGGTGCTGGTGATCAGCAGGAGTTTCCGCTCGGGCCCGATTCCGAAGGCCGCCCGGTAATCCTCGCGGAAGGGGTCGGAGGCGTCGAGTTCGTCGGCGACGGGATCGCCCACGACGTGGGCGTACGGCAGGGCTTCGGGGCAGTCGCGGCGCAGGCGGGCCAGCTGTTCCTCGTGCGAGAGGACGAAGGCGGACGGGACGACCTCACCGTCGTGGAGCAGCCACTCGGGAGTCAGCCCGAAGGCCCCGACCCCGTCCGACGTCCCGGCCCCGGCCCCGGCCCCGGATTCCGGATTCCGGATTCCGGATTCCGGATTCCGGATTCTTGCTGAGTTTTTTATTGTATCCAGCCCCGTGCGGGGCGCCAATGAGCGGTGCGGAAATATCTTCAAGATTTCCGCCGCGGCTGGTGCTCACCGCCAGATCGAACCGCTCCTTCAGCGCGCTCTCCCACGGCAGGAAGAACAGCCCGTGCGCGGAGACGAATTCCGCGATCCCGTCCTCGAAGGCCGAGGACCCGGTGCACGTGAACACCACCCGCACCCGGGGGTCCGCCTCGAAGACGTCGAGCACGTCGAGGAGCCGGGTCGCGGAGGTGACGTTGTGGATGACGCCGAGGACCGTGCGCTCGGCCGGCACCGTGAGCCACCGCCGTGTCGGAAGGCCGCGTTCCGCCCGCACCTGCACCACCGCCGCTTTCCCGATCCGCCCGCGCCGCCGCCAGCCTACGGCTAGCGTGCGGACATGGATGTTGCGGCACTGGTGACGGCGGGTGCGACCACGATCGTCGGGCTGATGGTCTCGGACGCGTGGAACTACGCGAGCGGCCGCTTCGCCCGCCTCCTCGGGCGGACGGGCGACACGGCGCGGACCGAGGCGGACAGCGGTCTGCGGGCCTCCCGCGCGGAGCTCCTGGTGGCCCGCGCGGACGGCGACGACGCGGCGGTCGCCCAGGTCGAGGAGGGCTGGCGGGACCGGCTGCGGCTGGCACTGGAGGCCGACCCGGAGGCCGTACGGGAGCTCACCGAGCTGCTCGACGAGGTGAACCCGGGCTGGCGCGAGGGGACTTCGGTCTCCGTCGTGAACAACACCATCAGCGGCGGGACCTTCCACGCCACGGTCATCCAGGGCCGGGACTTCGGCTCCCCGAACCCCGCCTGAGGGCTCGGCCGAAAGAGACGGCCTAGGCGCCCATCGGCGCGTGCAGCTCCACGATGAGCTCGACCTCCACGGGGGCGTCCAGCGGCAGCACGCTCACGCCGACCGCGCTGCGGGCGTGGATGCCCGCGTCGCCGAAGGCGGTGCCGAGCAGCTCGCTCGCGCCGTTGACCACGCCGGGCTGGCCGGTGAAGGAGGGGTCGCTGGCGACGAACCCGACCACCTTGACGACCCGTTTGACGGCCGACAGGTCCCCGGCGACGGAGGTGACGGCGGCCAGCGCGTTCAGCGCGCACTGGCGCGCCAGCTCCTTGCCCTGTTCCGGGGTGACCTCGGCGCCGACCTTGCCGGTCAGCGGGAGGGCGCCGTCGACCATCGGGAGCTGGCCGGAGGTGTAAACGTAGTGCCCGTTGAGGACGGCGGGCACGTAGACGGCGACGGGCTCGGGGGTCGGCGGGAGCTTCAGGCCGGCGGCGGCGAGGCGCTCTTCGGGGGTGCTGGACATGGGGGATCTCCTTGTTGCTGATCAGGCCGCGGCGGTCGGGGCGACGGTCGGGGGGGGGGGGGGGGGGGCGGGGGGCGGGGCCCGCCCCGCGGCGGCCCCGCCCGGCGCTCAGCGGCCGGAGCAGCAGGGAGGGCGGCCAGAGTCGGGGAGAGGGCGCCC
>NZ_JBHYVM010000007.1:176105-194179 GCF_042750105.1 Streptomyces sp. NPDC059443
TGTTTTTTTTTTTTTGTGGGGGGGGGGGGGGGGGGGGGGGGGGGGGGGGGGGGGGGGGGGGGCGGCCGCCCCCCCCCCCCCGCGCGGGGGAACAGGATGACCGGCTTGATCATGCCCGGCTCCCCGGCGGTGAGCCGGGCGAAGGCCTCCCCGACACGATGGAAGGGGAACTCGTGGGTGGTGATCACCGTCGGGTCCACCAGCCCGTCCTGGATCAGGTGCAGCGCCCGCGCGAGCCGCGCACCGCTGCTCCGGGGCGGCCGGCAACGGGCGTACGTGATCCTCCCGCCCCCGGCGAGCCCCGCACGGGCCGCCGACGCGGCGGCGGGCGCGGGGCTCGCCATGATCGCGCGGTCGGCTCCGCGGCCGCCCGTCAGTTCCAGGATCCGCTCGGCGGTGTCCTCGTAGGCCGGGTCGATCACCACGTCCGCCCCGAACCGCAGGGCGAGCCGCTGCCGCTTCATCTCCGGCTCGACCGCGATGACCCGGGCGCCGCGCAGCCGGCCGGCGGCGATGGTCGCGCTGAGCCCCACGGCCCCCTGCCCGAAGACGACCACGGTCCCGCCCGCGGGCGGCCCGGCCTCCTCGGCGGCGGCGAAGCCGGTGGGGAGCGCGCCGGCCGCGTAGAGGGCCTGGTGGTCGGTGACGGCGTCGGGGAGCGGGACCAGCCCCGCCCCGGCCGCCGGGGCGCGGAAGAACTCGGCGAGCCTCCCGTGGCCCTCCACGCCGACCCGCCGGGTGACGAAGGACGGGCAGACCCCGGGGCCCACCGCCTCGACGACGCCCACGGCCTCGTGGCCGAGCCCGGTGGGCGCTCCGGCGGCGGTGTGCCCGTCCCAGGCGCAGATGAGCGCGGCCGTGGTGCGTACGAGGACCTCGCCCGGCCCGGGTTCGGGGACGGGCAGGTCGATCACGGCGGGCGGTTCCCCGGTCCGGGGCAGCGCGAAGGCCTTCAAGGGGTCTCCTGTACGTCGTGACGTCGTGACACGGCTGGTGCCTCAACTCTCACCGCACGGATCCGGTCCCGCGGGGGGCCGTAGGTCGCGAGACGCCGGGCCGAGCGACTCGACCTGATCCCGCTTCCGTCCCGGACACCCGCTTCCGTCCCGGACGCCCGCCTCCGTCCCGGACGGCCCGTCACGGGCGGGTGACCCGGACCTGGTAGCTGCCGTTGCGCAGTTCGCCGACGACCGAGACGCTGATGCCCGCCTTCTCGTCGGTGAAGGTCTCGCCCGGCTTGAACGGCGCGTCCGAGAGTTCCGCGTGGACGTTGGGCCGCCGGGTGCAGCCGCCGCTGCGGCCGGCGCTGTCGGCGACGGTGACGGGTCCGCGGCCGGTGTCCACCTCGGAGTCGACCTTGTATATGAGGACCCCGGGCTTGCAGACGGCCTCGTCGTTCCCGGCCCGGGTGCGCACCTCCACCGCGTAGCCCGCACTGTCCGAGACGGGGACGAACGCCAGCTTGGTGCCGCCCTCGGTGGCGAGCGGGGACAGTATGTGGTCGCTGACCCCGGACTTCCCGGCGCAGCTGATCTGGGAGCTGTCGAGCCAGCCCAGCTTCCACTTGTGCCAGCCCAGCAGGTCGTTGTTGGCGCCCCAGTCCTCGCTCATGACGTCCCAGTGCCCGACGGTTCCGCCGCCGTCCGCTGTGTACAGGTCGGGGAGGCCGAAGACGTGCCCGTTCTCGTGGGGGAGCACGCGGTAGCCCGTCTCCCGGTAGGAGCCGGAGCCGTCGTCCTGGCGGCTGTAGATGAAGGAGGTGTTGGCGAGCGGGACGCCGTCGGCCATCGGGGCCTCGCTGTTGCCCGAGAAGGTGACGGAGAGGACGGTGTCGAGGGCGGAGGGCCCGGCGTTCGGCGTGACCAGGATGTTGATCAGGTCGTACCGGGAGAAATCGACCTCGGCGTCGGCGGCCTTCACGATGTGCTCGACGAGCTGGCGGTAGCCGGACTCGTACGCGGACCCGCGCTCGATCCCGTACGCCGAGAACGGCATGGGCATCCGCAGCCAGTTCCGTATCGGCGCCTCGGCCCGATAGGTGAGCCGCCCGTAGGAGCTGGTGCGGAACCAGTCCGAGGTCTGCGGGAAGAACTCCGCCAGCCGGTCGGTGGCCGCGCCCTCGCCCTTGGCGTCGGGGAAGTCGATCATCAGGTTCAGCGCCCGGACCTCGCCGGTCGAGCGCGCGTATCCGGGTGGGGTCGGCAGCCCCTCGGACATCTGGACACCCATCGCGCCGGCGATCCGGCAGGGCGCGAGCGCCGACTCGACGCTCGTCGCGGACACCGGGCCGGCGGCCGAGTGGCCGCGGCTGCCTATGCCGGTGCTCGCGGTGGCCGTGACCCCGAGGGCCAGTGCGGTGACGCCGATGAAGACGCCGGTGCGGTTCGGCTTGCGTATCCGGTGGCGCGTCTGCGGCATGGCGATCGGCCTTCGGGTCCGCGGCAGCCGGCCGGGTCCGGTCTGCGCTCTGTTCGATCACCCTCCGACGGCCGGGCCGCACTCGCGCGCCGGGAGAGGCCAAACGGGATCAATGGGCCTGGAGTGGTGTGACCCAGGTCACACGTGAGAGTGAAATAACCGGGGACGTTCTCCCCGTTTGAAGGAGAGTCCCCACGAACCGGGGAGCTGCTCCCCGTTTCGAGCGGACCTACGCGTCACCGTGCCGAGGAGGCCCCGGATGAAGAGCCCCGCCAC
Source organism: Streptomyces sp. NPDC059443 (assembly GCF_042750105.1). Lineage (NCBI taxonomy): Bacteria > Bacillati > Actinomycetota > Actinomycetes > Kitasatosporales > Streptomycetaceae > Streptomyces > Streptomyces sp. NPDC059443. The sequence goes on from NZ_JBHYVM010000007.1 coordinate 178,800, forward strand.
CACCGCTCCGGCGGACCTGCCCGTGCCGGGACCGGAGGCCGCACTCGACCTCTCGGCGCCCGCGCCCGCGGCTTGCCGTGCGGCGGCGGCTCGCCGGGCGGCCCCGGCTCAGGCGTCCCCGGTCCCGCGGCCGCGCGCCGATGCCGTCCGCAACCGGGAGCGCATCCTGGCCGCCGCGCGCGAGGTGCTCGTGGAATGCGGCCCGGCCGCCCCCCTCGACGAGATCGCCCGCCGGGCCGGCGTGGGCAATGCCACGCTCTACCGGCACTTCCCCGATCGGCCCGCGCTCATCCACCACGTCGTGGTGTTCGTGACGGACCGGGTCACGGAGCTGGCGAACGCCTCGCTCGCCGAGGAACCGGACGCCTTCGCCGCGCTCTGCCGCTTCACGCACGGGGCGGCGGAGGAACGGATCGGCGCCCTGTGCCCCATGCTCTCCAGTGACTTCGACCGGGAGCACCCCGAACTGCTCGCCTCCCGGAGCGCTTTGGAGGAGGCCGTGGAGACCCTGCTGGCCGCCGGTCAGTCCACCGGGCTGCTGCGCTCCGACATCGGCGTGGGCGATCTGATGATCGCCCTCTCCCAGCTCAGCCGCCCCCTGCCCGGCACCGCCTGCTTCGACACGGACGTCTTCGTCCACCGTCATCTGCAGCTGTTCCTCGACGGGTTGAGGGCCCCGGCCCGCTCGGAACTGCCGGGCACCGCGACCACGCTGGCGGATCTGAGGCGGAAAACCATGTGACGCCCCGGGTCGCACCCGTTAGCGTCGAAAACCCGCTCTAAAGTCGCATTCAGCCATTTTCAGTCATCTCGCACCACGAAGTGGGTACCCCCATGTCAAAAACAGCCGCGAATCCGCCGCTGGCTGCCTCCGTCGACCCCAGTCGCTGGAAGGCTCTGGTCTTCATAGCCCTGGCGCAGCTGATGGTCGTCCTCGACGCCACCATCGTGAACATCGCGCTGCCGTCCGCCCAGACCGACCTCGGCATCTCGGACGGCAACCGCCAGTGGGTCATCACCGCGTACGCGCTGGCCTTCGGCGGACTGCTCCTCTTCGGCGGCCGCATCGCCGACAAGTGGGGCCGCAAGAACGCCTTCATCACCGGTCTCATCGGTTTCGCCCTGGCCTCCGCGCTGGGCGGCGCCGCCCAGGGTGAGGCGATGATGCTCGGCGCCCGCGCCCTCCAGGGTGCCTTCGGCGCGCTGCTCGCGCCCGCCGCGCTCTCGCTGCTGGCCGTCATGTTCACCGACGCCAAGGAGCGGGCCAAGGCCTTCGGCATCTACGGTGCGATCGCCGGTGGCGGCGGCGCCGTGGGTCTGATCCTCGGCGGGTTCCTCACCGAGTACCTCAACTGGCGCTGGACGTTCTTCGTCAACATCCCGTTCGCGATCATCGCCGCCGTCGGCGCCTGGATGATCATTCGCGAGCCGGCCGGCGGCCGCAACCGCGCGCCGCTCGACATCCCCGGCGTGGTCCTGTCCACGTCCGGCCTGGTCGCCCTGGTCTACGGGTTCACCCGCGCCGAGTCGGCCGGCTGGTCGGACGGCCTGACGGTCGGCATGTTCGTCGCCTCGGCGCTGCTGCTCGCCTCGTTCGTCTTCGTCGAGTCCCGCACGGCCTCCCCGCTGCTGCCGCTGCGCGTCCTGCTGGAGCGCAACCGCGGCGGTGTCTACCTGTCGCTGGGCCTCGCCGTCATCTCGATGTTCGGCCTGTTCCTCTTCCTCACCTACTACCTCCAGGTCGTGAAGGGCTTCTCGCCCGTCAAGACCGGCTTCGCCTTCCTCCCGATGATCGCGGGCATGATCACCGGCTCCACGCAGATCGGCGCCCGCCTGATGACGCGGGTCCCCCCGCGCCTGCTGATGGGCCCCGGCTTCATGGTCGCCGCCACCGGCATGCTGCTGCTGACGCAGCTTGAGGTCGGCTCCTCCTACCCGGCGCTGATCCTGCCGGCGCAGCTGCTGCTGGGTCTCGGCATGGGCACGGCGTTCATGCCCGCCATGTCCCTGGCCACGTACGGGGTGAACCCGGCCGACGCCGGTGTCGCCTCCGCGATGGTCAACACCTCGCAGCAGGTGGGCGGCGCGATCGGCACCGCCCTGCTGAACACGATCGCGGCCTCGGCGACGACCGCGTACCTGACCGACCATGCGGCCGAGGCCGCGGCGGGCGGCCCGGCGGCGAAGCTGATCCAGGCGCAGGGCATGGTCGAGGGGTACGCCTCGGCGATCTGGTGGGCGGTCGGCATCCTGGTCGCCAGCTCCCTCATCGCCCTGGCCCTGATCACCACGGGCCGTCCGGGCGCGGGTGGCGCGGTCGCCAAGGGCGAGGGCGCCGACGCCGACGCCGACGTACAGGTTCCGGTGATCGCCCACTGACCTGATCGCCCACTGACCGGGCGGGCCCCGGCTCCGGGGTGGCGGGAATGACTGAAGACCCCGCATCGTTCAAATTTGAACGATGCGGGGTTAGTCTTTGTGTGGCGGCCCGCCGTGACGATTCCTGGAGCCCCTGATGACGATGCCGGCGCTGTACCTGAGCCACGGAGCCCCGCCCCTGGCGGACGACCCGATCTGGCCGGGCGAACTGGCAGCCTGGTCCGCCGCCCTGCCCCGCCCCCGGGCGATCCTGATGGTCTCCGCCCACTGGGAGGAGGCGCCGCTCGCCCTCGGCGCCACGCGGCGGGTCCCGCTGGTCTACGACTTCTGGGGCTTCCCCGAGCACTACTACCAGGTCCGCTACGAGGCTCCGGGCGCCCCCGAGCTGGCGGCGGCCGTCCGCAAACTGCTGAAGGCCCCGGGCACCCCGGTCCAGGACATCCCCGACCGGGGGCTGGACCACGGTGCGTACGTCCCGCTCGTGGAGATGTTCCCCGAGGCCGACGTCCCGGTGCTCCAGATATCCATGCCGACGCTGGACCCCCGCCGCCTGATGGAGATAGGCCGCAAGCTCGCCCCGCTGCGCGACGAAGGCGTCCTGATCGTGGGCAGCGGCTTCTTCACCCACAACCTGGCCGCCCTCCGTCACACCGGGCCGGGCGTGCCCGCCTGGTCGGCGGAGTTCGACGCGTGGGGCCGCGAAGCGCTGGCCGGCGCCGACGTCGACGCCCTGCTCGACTTCCAGGCCAAGTCCCCGGCCGGCCGCCTGGCGCACCCGCGCACGGAGCACTTCGCCCCGCTGTTCGTCACCCTGGGCGCCTCGGAACGGGACCTCGGCCCGGCGGTCACCACCCCGGTCGAGGGCTTCTGGATGGGCCTCTCGAAGCGGTCCCTGCAGTTTGGCTAGCGCCGGGCAGCTCTGGTGCCCCAGCGGCTCGGCGTACGCCGCGGAGTCGGTGGTCCTCGCCGTCCGCGCCGGGCTCGACGGCCCCCCGGCCTACCTCCCCGCCCCGCGCCCGGCGGCCGAAGCCCTGGCCGAGCTCCCGCCCGGCGCCGAACCGCGCCGCCTGCTGCGCCTGGCCTCCCACTGCGCCCCGCACTGCCTCAACCGCGAGGGCGACACCTGCACCCTGGCCGTCCGCCTGACGGCTGCCCCGCCACCCGCGGCGGCCGCCCTCCCGGCCTGCCACCTCCGCCCGTCCTGCAAGTGGTGGACCCAGTCGGGCCCACCCGCCTGCCACGCCTGCCCGACGGTCGCTACCCGCCGCCCCGACCCGGACCGGTGATGTCCTCGCCGATGGTGAAGCCCTTGGCTGCTCCGGCGGGAATCGAGACAGGAGTCCCGTACGCAGCCCGCACCTCGTCCTCGTAGGCAGCCTTCTCGGGGTTGGGTGAGGTCAGCACGGTGACGGTGCCGCCGTCATCGAAGTCGTCGATCAGGACGTACACGGGAATGGCCGCACGGGCGTACTCGCGGCGCTTGCGCGTCCGGTCGCGCGTGATGTTCTCGCTCCCGGGTGAGACGACTTCGACGATCAGCTGTACGGCGGAGGCGTCGATTCCCAGATCGTCCTCGGTGACGTGCTCCTCGGCATCCTCCGGCACGACGAACAGATCGGGAATCCATACCCTGCGTTCGTGGATGACGTTCATGTCCTGGCGGGCGGCGAACTCGCCACCGGCGAGGAACACGACGAGCTGGTCCCTCAGGCGATTGGCGGTCCGGCCGTGTGAATAGCGACCCGTGGGTGACACCTCGATGAACCCCTCGACGATCTCGGCGTGGTAGCCCTCGGGGAGTTCCATGGCTTTCCATGCCTGCCACAGGACGTCGTCAAGGTCCGACGGGGGAGTCGCGACCTTCGGCATTACGGCCTCCAGCGTCTCGTGGGCGAGAGCGGTCATGTGCAGCACCTCCTCTGAGTGTGGGCGTCGCAGGCCGGATGGCACAAGCGACTCCCCGACGCTAGGGACGCCTTGTCGCATGCCGCAGGAATATGCCGGAGCCTCACTCGGACGGGTGGTCGGCGAGCGCCGCGAATGCGTGACTTGTGATGAATCCGGTGATTCGATCGCCAGTCCAGGCAACCAGAAGCCGGTGCGGGCCGTCTTCAGGGTGGGAGTGCGGCCATGGGCGGCGTCGTTTCGGAGTGGAAGCGGCCGTGCCGGGCGTGGCGGCGGTCACACGTGTGTGGTGGTCATAAAGGTCCGCGAGGGCCTCCGGATCGGCCTCCATTCCGGGTCTGACCTGCGCCTCTTCGGGCTCTGGGGCCATTCCCGATCCCCTCGGGCCGGTTGGTGGCCGCGTAGGATACTGCAAGATCTCGAAAACGAGGAGGCGACGTGGGAATTCTGTCCCGATTCCAGTCGTTGTTTCCTTCGGAAGCGGGCACTCGGGAGAGTGTCCAGGCAGCCGCACCACCGCGACAGAACTCATCGCAAGGGAGCACGCATGGCAACCCGCGCCGTCGCCCGTCGTCAGTCCACGAGTAGCGCTCGCGCTGTGGGCGGGGAGATCGCAGACCGCGACCTGGTCGGCATGTACCTGGACGAGATCGCGCGTACCCCGCTGCTCGACGCAGCCAAGGAAGTCGAGCTCTCGCAGATCATCGAGGCGGGCGTGTACGCCCAGCAGATCCTCGACGGAGCGATGGAGCGCAAGGGCGGTACGCCCTCCCAGGAGGAGCTGGAGGCACTGGCCGCCGAAGGCGAGCGTGCCAAGGAAGTCTTCATCCGCTCCAACCTCCGCCTGGTCGTCGCCGTCGCCCGCCGCTACCCGCGCAGCGGCCTGCCGCTCCTCGACCTCATCCAGGAGGGCAATGCCGGCCTGGTGCGCGCGGTCGAGAAGTTCGACTACGCCAAGGGCTTCAAGTTCTCCACGTACGCCACGTGGTGGATCCGCCAGGCCATCACCCGCTCCATAGCCGACCAGTCCCGCACCATCCGCCTCCCCGTCCACCTGGTGGAGGAGCTCGGCCGGATCCGCCGGGTCCAGCGCGAGTTCAACCGCGAGAAGGGCCGGGACCCGGAGCACGCGGAGATCGCCGCCGAGCTCGACTCGACGGAGAAGCGCGTGGGCGACGTCCTGGACTGGGCGCGCGACCCGGTCAGCCTGAACATGTCGGTGGACGACGACGGCGACACGCAGTTCGGCGACCTGCTGGAAGACACCTCCGCCATTTCTCCCGAGCAGTCGGTCATGTCCCTGCTGCGGAGCGAGGAGTTGGAGGACCTGCTGGGGAAGCTGGACCAGCGGACGGCCTCGATCATCAAGATGCGTTACGGCATAGAGGACGGCCGGGAGCGTACGCTGACAGAAGTGGGCAAGCAGCACGGCCTGACGCGTGAGCGGATCCGCCAGATCGAGAAGCACGCCCTGCTGGAACTGAAGCGGATGGCGCGCGACACCGGCTTCGACGCGGTGGCCTGACCGGCCCCCGACGAAGCCCCACATACGAGCCCCCGGCGCCTATCCCCCCCAGGCGCCGGGGGCTCCCTTTTGCCGCCAGGGGCAAATCCAGCCCGCTACGGGCCCGCCGCCTCCGCCAACCGCATCCGGTCCACCCGGAAGGTCCGCCAGTCCTCGCGTTCCATGTCGTACGCCACGAGGTACCAGCGGCTCCCGGTGCTGACCAGCCGGTACGGCTCCACCAGCCGTCGCGAGGCCGCGCCGTCCCGCGCCCGGTACGCGAACCGCAGCCGTTCCGGGCCCGCCACCGCCGAGGCGATCGCCGTCAGCGTCCGCGGGTCCACGCTCGGGCAGTCCCCCCGGGTCGCCGCGACCGTCGCCGACTGGAGCGCGCTCACCCGGTGCCGCAGCCGCCCCGGCAGGACCTGTTCCAGCTTCGCGAGGGCCCGTACGGACGCCTCCTCCACCCCCTCGATCGCATGCCCGGCCCCCGCCCGCAGGCCCACCGCGATCGCCACCGCCTCCTCGTCGTCCAGCAGCAGCGGCGGCATCGCGGCGCCCGCGACCAGGCGGTAGCCGAGCAGCCGGGCCGGGGTGTCGGTCATGATTCAAGATTGCCAGCCAATAGGACACGGACTGACCTAGATGAGGTCTAAGTTTGTACTCATGAGCACCGAGACGACCCAGACATCGCCCGAAGGAAAGAACGGGCCCGTACAAGAAGAGCGGACCGACACCCCCGCAGAGACCAGCTCGCCCGCCGACCGCCGCCGCTGGCTGGCGCTCGCCATCGTGATGACCGCGTCCTTCATGGACCTGGTCGACGTCACGATCGTCAACATCGCGATACCCAGCATGCGTCAGGACTTCGGCGCCTCGACCAGCGCGATCCAGTGGATCACCGCCGGCTACGCGCTCGCCTTCGCCGCCGGCCTGATCACCGGCGGCCGTCTCGGTGACATCTACGGCCGCAAGCGGCTCTTCCTCGTCGGCGTCGCCGGCTTCACCATCGCCTCGCTGCTCTGCGGCGTCGCGGCCGACCCCGCGATGCTCGTCGCCTCCCGCCTCCTCCAGGGCGGCATGGCGGCCATGATGGTCCCGCAGGTCCTGGCGATCATCCACGTCACCTTCCCGCCGCACGAGCGCGGCAAGGTCTTCGGCATGTTCGGCGTGATCGTCGGCCTCGGCGCGGTCTCGGGACCGATGCTCGGCGCGCTGCTCACCGAGTGGAACCTGTTCGGCCTCGAATGGCGCACGATCTTCCTGATCAACCTGCCCGTGGGCATCGCGGCCGTGATCCTGGGCCGCAAGTTCATCTCCGAGTCCAAGGCCCCCAAGGCCCTGCGCCTCGACCTGGTCGGCGTCGTCCTCGCCACCCTCGCGCTGGTCATGCTGATCTTCCCGCTCACCCAGGGGCGGGAGAACGGCTGGCCGCTGTGGGGCTTCGTCTGCATGATCGCGTCGCCGTTCGTCTTCGTCGCCTTCGTCGCCTACGAGAAGTACAAGATCAAGAAGGACGGCTCCCCGCTCGTGGAGCTCTCCCTCTTCAAGATCAAGAGCTTTGCCGGCGGCATCACGGTCCAGCTGGCCTTCGGCCTGGCGACCGGCATCTTCTTCCTGGTCTGGACGCTCTACATGCAGATGGGCCTCGGCTGGACGCCGCTGCACGCGGGCAGCACCGGCATCCCCTTCTCCATCGCCGTCTCCGTCTCCGCCGGCCCCTCGGTCGAGAAGCTCGTCCCGCGCTTCGGCCGCAAGGTGCTCCAGGCCGGTGCTCTGGTCATGGCCGCGGGCGTGCTCCTCTACATCTGGGAGGCCCAGCGCTACGGCATGAACATCGCCACCTGGCAGATGGTCGCCCCGCTGGTGGTCATGGGCATCGGCATGGGCCTGATCATCGCCCCGCTGAACGACACCATCCTGTCCGAGGTGCCGCGCGAGCACGCGGGTTCGGCGTCCGGTCTGATCAACACCACCGGCCAGATGGGCAACGCGCTGGGCCTGGCCCTCACCTCCGTGGTCTTCTTCGGGATGATCGACGACGACCTGGTCCTCGGGCCGCCGTACGTCGAGGCGTTCCACAGCGCGCTGTGGTGGGTCGCGGCCGTCCTGGTCGTGATCTTCGCGGTGATGTTCGTGCTGCCGCGCAAGGCGGTCCCGATCGACGAGCGCGAGGGCGGCCGGGCGCACACCGCCGCATAAAGGGCCCTCCACGCCCCTGACGGGCATGTCCGCTTCTGTTGGCGGATATGCCCGTTTCTTTTGTTTTCGTGCCAAATGGGCGTACGGTGGGGAGCAATCCACAGAGTCGGGCATCGAACGGATCTGAAACCACATGTACGGACCGGAGCGCCAGCAGGAGATCCTCCGCCTCGCCCGCGAGGCGGGCCGGGTCGACGTCCTGTCCCTGGCCGACCGCTTCCAGGTCACGGCCGAGACCGTGCGCCGCGACCTCAAGGCCCTGGACCGGGCCGGCCTCGTCCGCCGGGTGCACGGCGGCGCCATACCGGCCGGACGCCTCGACTTCGAGCCGGACCTCACCGAGCGGGAGGCCACCGCCTCGGCCGAGAAGGACCGCATCGCGGCCGCCGCCCTCGCCGAACTCCCCGACGGCGGCAGCGTCGTCCTCGACGCGGGCAGCACCGTGGCCCGCCTCGCGGCGGCGATCCCGGTGGACACCGCCCTCACCGTGGTCACGCACGCGCTGCCCGTCGCGGCCCGCCTCGCCGACCACACCGGTATCGACCTCCACCTCGTCGGAGGCCGGGTCCGCCACCGCACCCGGGCAGCCGTCGACGCCTGGGCACTGCGCGCGTACGCCGAGATCCGCGCCGACGTCCTCTTCCTCGCGGCCAACGGATTCAGCGCCGAGTCCGGTCTGACCACCCCCGACCTCGCCGAGGCCGCCGTCAAGCGGGCCGCGCTGGCCGCCGCCCGCCGGGTCGTGCTCCTCGCGGACTCCGCGAAGGCGGGACAGGAGCACTTCGCCCGCTTCGGCTCCTTCTCGGACGTGGACCTCCTCATCACGGACTCGGGGCTCGACCCCGCTCAGAAGGCGGCGATCGAAGCCGCCGGTACGGAAGTCGTGCTCGTATGATCCTCACCGTCACCCCCAACCCCTCCCTCGACCGGACCTACGAGGTCCCCTCGCTCGGCCGCGGTGAGGTACTGCGCGCCACCGGCGACCGGGTCGACCCCGGGGGCAAGGGGGTCAACGTCTCCCGTGCGGTGGCCGCCGCGGGCGTCCGTACGACGGCGGTCCTGCCGCTCGGCGGTGCGCCGGGCACGCTGATCGCCGAACTCCTCAGTACCCAGGGCGTGGACGTCACGGCGGTCTCCATCGCGGGCCAGACCCGCTCCAACATCTCGGTGGCCGAACCGGACGGCACCCTCACCAAGATCAACGCGATCGGCCCGGAGCTCACGCCCGAGGAATCGGCCCTCCTCCTGGAGACGGTCCGCACCTGCTCGGGCGGAGCCGCCTGGATCGCCTGCTGCGGCAGCCTCCCGCGAGGCCTGCGGCCCGAGTGGTACGCCGAAATCGTCGCCCGCGCCCACGAAGCGGGCGCCCGAATCGCCCTGGACACCTCCGGCCCGGCGCTGCTCGCGGCGCTCCCGGCCCGCCCGGACGTGATCAAGCCGAACGCCTCGGAACTCGCGGCGGCGGTGGGGCGCCCCCTGGCCACCCTCGGCGACGCGGTCAAGGCGGCGGAGGAACTGTGCGAGCTGGGCGCGGGCGCGGTCCTCGCCTCCCTCGGCGCGGACGGCCAGCTCCTGGTCTGCGCGCAGGGCACGTACTACGGCACGGCGGCGGTCTCCTCGGTCCGCAGCAATGTGGGCGCGGGCGATGCCTCCCTGGCCGGCTTCCTGATCGCGGGCGGTACGGGGCCCGAGGCCCTCGCCTCGGCCCTGGCCCACGGCGCGGCCGCGGTCCAGCTCCCCGGCAGCGTGATGCCGGCCCCCTCGGATCTGCGACCCGAGGCGGTCCACATCACCCGGCACCCGCCCCTGGACCTCCGCCTGTCCGAAATCTAGCGGGACCGCCTCACCGGAGCGGTCTCACCGGAGGGGCTGGGCGCGGAGCTTCATGGCTCCGCGCGCGGCCGCCTCGGTCTCGTACACCTCGCACATGTGCCGCCCGTCCGGGGTCGCCGTGTGCTCGACCTCCCACAGGCTGAACTCGCTCCCGTCCAGCAGGATGAACGCGTGCTCGTACAGGCTGAAACCGGCGTCCCGCCCGTCCGCCAGGTACTGCCGGGTGCCGAACGCCTGGGTGATCCGGTGCGCGTAGGCCGTCCGCAGCAGCAGCGCCACCCGCTCTCCCGGCCGGTCCGGGTTCTCCGCGCGGCGCAGTACCCGGCGGGCGTGGTCCGCGGACTCCTCCACCGCGTACTCGCGGTGCCGCTGGGCCGGGGTCGGGTTCGCGAACAGGGCGCTCAGCACCGCGATGTCGCTCTCCGGCTCCTCCTCGGCCCGCGCCTCCGTCAAGTCACGCGCCACCGCCGAGGGGACCTCGTCGAACAGCCGGGCCACCGCCAGGCATATCTCGGGCCTGCTCGCGAAGAGTTCGTAGCGGACCGCCAGGCTGCCCGCCGGGCGGTGCGCCAGCTCCCACAGCGCCACCGAATCGCCGTCGGCCAGCAGGTAGGTGTAGCGCCGGATCTCCCGCCACTGACCCGCCGCCGGGCTGTGGCGGGTGGTGTGGAGCGAGGAGCTGTGCGCGAGCGCCGTGGAGAGGCGCCCGGCCAACCGGTCCGGAAGGTCGAAGGAGTTGAGGGCGCGGCCCAGGAGTCGATCGAGGTGCGCCTCGGTTGTCTCGTACGGATCGCTCAAGGTGGGTCTCCAGGCCGTCGCAGCTTGTGACTTCAAGGGAGCTCAACGTAGCCCCTGGGTCTGACATCACGTCCGGGGTTCGGTAAAACGTCCGGGAAGCATCAGGGGTTCCCGCCACCCCTTGGGGTCAACCTCCGTGTGAATGGGCATGGTTGGAGCCGATATCGGGCGGAAGGCGGGACTATGGGCCGCATGGCAACGAATACCGTAGGCGTCCCCCGTCAGCAAGGGCAGCCGCATCGCGACAACGCCGGACCGCCCGCCGCCCCCCGCGCACTGGCCTGGTTGCTGGTGCTCACCGGGGCCGCCGGGGTGCTGGCCTCCTGGGTCATCACCCTCGACAAGTTCCTGCTGCTGGAGAACCCGGCCTTCAAGCCCGCCTGCAGCCTCAACCCCGTCGTCTCCTGCGGCAGCGTGATGAAGAGCGCCCAGGCGGCGGCCTTCGGCTTCCCCAACCCGATGCTGGGGCTGGCCACCTACGGGGCGGTCGTCTGCGTCGGGGCGGGTCTGCTGGCCGGAGCCCGCCACAACGGCTGGTTCTGGCTCGGACTGAACGCCGGCACCCTCTTCGGAGTCGGCTTCTGCTCCTGGCTGATGGTCCAGTCGCTCTACGAGATCAACGCGCTCTGCCTGTGGTGCTGCCTGACCTGGGTGGCCACCCTGCTGATGTTCTGGGCGGTCACCGCGTACACGGTCCGTACGGGCATCCTCCCTGCGCCCGCCCCCGTACGGGGCTTCTTCACCGAGTTCGGCTGGGCCCCGCCCGCCCTGCACACCGGAGTGATCGGGATGCTGATCCTCACCCGGTGGTGGGAGTTCTGGACGGCCTGAAACGACCGGCCCCGGACGCGCGAGGGCCCCGGCAGCTGGAGGCTGCCGGGGCCCTCGTCACGTCTCACCGCTGGTGTCGACCGCATCGCTTCACGGGCGCGGGGCGCCCGGACCACGAGGGGAGGGAGCGGAGATCAGCTGCCCGCGGAGGCGTTGCCGGACAGGACCGGGATGTTGTCCAGGATGTGCGAGAGCGGCTCGTCGCCCTTGGCCTGGGTGGAGTTCTCGGTGCACTGCTGGTTCTGCGGGTTGGACAGGACGCTGATGTCCTGGACACCGACGTTGGCGATGACGGCGAGGATCGACTGGGCGTTGATCTTCGCCGGCAGGCCGATGCAGGGCTTGTTCAGGGTGCCCTGAACGACGCCGAGCTGCGGGCTCATGTCGCCGTGGGTCTTCTGGTTGCCGTAGATCTGCTGGGCACCGTTGCCGTTGACGGTGTTGATCCCGTTGTCGTTGCCGATGGCCATGGCCGGGGCCGCGACAGCAGCGCCCGCGCCGACGGCGGCGGCGGTGACCGCGGCAGCAGTCATGATCTTCTTGAGCATCTTGATCCTTTTGTCGCACGAGTGCCCGCTAGTGGAGCGCCCTGATCAACTGCCCGCTCGGGGGGTTGGTTCCGCTGCTTCACTCAAACGGCCTGCGGGCGGCCGGGTTTTCCCCGGGCCGGGTGGACCGCCCCCGGACAGGTGCGCGAAGCCCGTACGCGGCCCGGAACGGGGTTCGGAAGGGGGTTCGGGTCCTCGCGCTCCTGTTGCGGTCCGTAGAGCGTGTTCGCACGGTGGGTAAGGAGGCGGATCGCTCGGGTCCGCTTTCGTGCGACCACCGAAGGAACATCCATGCACCGCACCAAGGCCTCCCGCATCCGCGTCCTCGTCCCGTCGGCCCTCGCGGTCGTCATACTCACCGGCGCGGCCGCCCCCGCGGGCGCCGCCGAAGGTGCCGGTGCCGTCACGGAACGAGTGGCGGCCGCCGAGGAACTCATCAGCGAGAAGGTGGCGGCCGCCGGCCCCATCGACGACCTCCTCGCGCAGGTCAGCAAGATCCTGGCGGACCTGACCAAGAGCCTGGGCTCCCTGCTCCCGGGGATCAAGATCCCCGAGATCAAACTGCCCAAGCTCCCGGCCCTCCCGGGGATCCCGGACATCAAGCTGCCGACGATCCCCTCGATCCCTGGGCTTCCGGAGATCCCCAAGATCCCCGACATCCCCTCCATCCCGGCCCTCCCGGTCTCCGATCCGGTCGGGGCGGTGCCGGCGGCACCGGCGGTGCCCGCCGTACCGGCGATGCCCGCGGTTCCGGCGACGCCCAAGACTCCGGCGGCGGTTCCGGCCGTACCGGGGTCCCCGGTCAAGATGCCGGCGGGCATGGTGCCCAAGATCAAGATCCCTGACTTCCGCTGGTAGGGGGCAGGGAATCGAATACGGACCCGCACGTGGTTACGACTATTGGGCTGAACAGGTCTGATCACGTGCGGAACCGTGTCGTCTGGGGAGGTGGACCGTTTCGCTCGATGTGAGCCCCGGAATCGGGGCAGAACATCGAAGAGAAGGTGCACTTCCCATGAACACTGCCAAGAAGGCCGCCCTGGTCCTGGCCACCGCTGGTCTCGCTGCGGCCGGTGCCGCCGGCTCCGCTATGGCCGACTCGTCGGCCGAGGGCGCGGCCGTGGGTTCCCCCGGTGTCCTCTCGGGCAACCTGGCTCAGGTCCCGGTCCACGTCCCGATCAACGTCTGCGGCAACTCCGTGAACGTGATCGGCGCGCTGAACCCGGCGTTCGGCAACACCTGCGTCAACGACTGACGTCAGACGCGACGAGCGACTGTGGGCGCCCCGGCCTCGCCGGTGGCGCCCACAGTCGTTTCCGCGGTTCCCGCGGTTCCGGCCGCTCCCGCGGGGAGGCGGTCCGGACCCGTCAGTGGCCGTTGGCGCCGCCGTTGAGCTTCACACCGCCCAGCAGCGGGGACGCCTGGGTGGCCCCGTTCGCGAGGTGCATGACCTCGCCCGGCGCGTTGTTGCGGACCTCGTTGACCTTCTGGACGGTGGTCACGACCTTCTGGACGCTCTCGCCCTGCTCCGCCATCCCGTTGGCCACGGTGTTGGGGAGGGCCTCCGTGACGGGGTTCACCGCGCCCAGGACCTCGGTCAGCCCGCTCGTCGCGCTCATGGGGACGGCCGGCGCCTCCGCGGCGAAAGCGGGGGCGGCGCCGAGGGCGGCGACGGAGCCGACGACTACAGCGGCGACCTTGGAGAGCTTCATTATCAAGTCCTTTATCCGGGGGGCGGCCAGTGGCGACCGTCGCGACACTTTCGCCCTGGCTAACGATTCCCCGCCGCTACGGAAACGCGGAACCGAACACGGCAACGGCCGGAGAGTCCGACAAGGGACTTTCCGGCCGATATTTATTCCGATTACCGGTATTGCCGAAGCGTCAGGCGATACGGGACCTCCGGTAGAGAATGGCGCCGCCCAGGATCAGGGCCGAGGCGAGAGCCGCCGCCGCGCCGGTCTGCCCGGCGCCGGTCGCGGCGAGTTCCTGCGCGGGGGCGTGAACCGGTGTCGCCTGCGGAGCCGGAGCGGGGAGCGGCGCGGGCGCCGGAGCGGGTGCCGGGGCGGCGGGTGCCGGAGCCGGGAGCAGGTGGACCGGCAGGTCACCGGCCGGGGCCGCCGGGGGCTGGTCGGCCGGCCGGACGGACGCGGGCGCGGGTACGGGCGCCGGGTGCTCCGTGACCTGGCTGCCGTGCGGCGGCATCGGCGCGGGCGCCTCCTCCGCGACGGGGGCCGGGGCGGGGAGCGTGTGCGCCTCCTCCGCTACGGGGGCGGGCGCGGGAGCGGGAGCGGGAGCCGGAGCGGGACCCGGGGCCGGAGCCGGGAGCGGCTGGGGAGCCTCCTGGACCGGTGCCGGGACGGGAGCCGGGATCGGCGCGGGCGCCGGTGCGGGTGCCGGAGCGGGCGCCGGAGCCGGCTGCGGCGCGGGCGCCTCCTGTACGGGGGCGGGCGCCGGTGCGGGCTTCGGAGCGGGCGCCGGCGGGGGCGCCGGCGTGGGCGCGGGCTGCGGCTTCGGCGCCGGGTGCTCCGCCTCGGGCTTCGGCTGCGGCTTGGGCTGCGGCGCCGGGGGCGCGTGGTGCGGAGCCGGAGCGGGGGCCGCAGCGGGGGGCGCGGTGTGCTCGGTGTGCTCGGTGTGCTGCTTCGGGGGATGCTGCGGCCGGGGTGCCGGGTGCTCCGGTGCCGGGTGGTCGTCGCACTCCTCCTCACCGCCCCGCTCGCCCGAGTCCCCGTAGCCGCCGCTCTGGTGCCGCGGGGCACGCTCCTCGGGACCGCGGTCTCCGTAGCCGCCCTGCGCGTGGTGCTCTTCGGGGCCGCGCTCCCCGTAGCCGCCCTCCTCGCGCTGCTCCCCGTACCCGTTCCCGCGGCGCGACTCGCGCTCGTTGAGGTAGCGCTCGAAGGCCTCCGCCTGCTCGGGGCTGAGGTAGCGCCCGTAGTCCTGCCCGGCTTCGGAGCCGGTCGTGGTGGCGCAGTTGTTGCCCATCGCGGGGTTGAGGCCCGCTCCGGCGTCGACGGTGTTGCCGCACACGTTGGGTGTGAAGGTGATCGGTACCGAGACGCTGTTGCCGGCCAGCACACCCGGTGAATGCGAAGCCTCGGCCATGGCTCCGGGGTGCGCGTACGCCGCGCCGGTCGCGATCGACAGCAGGCTCGACGCCGCGGCCGCGGTGAGCACCCCCTTGCCCAGTACCTGTCGGCTCAGTACCTGTCGCATGGGTCCTTCCCTGTCTACCGGCTCAGCCGCCGGTGCTGAATCGAAGGTGGCCTCGGAGTGCACCGCGAACATCCTCAACGCGGAGCTCGACCACCACGGGAACTACGGGTCGATGGAGGTGATCTTCGTGTCCTTCGAGACCTTCGTCGGCCGGATCGCCCCCGGGG
>NZ_JBHYVM010000007.1:194189-201310 GCF_042750105.1 Streptomyces sp. NPDC059443
ATCCCGGCGCGCCCGCCCTCGCTCAGGCGTTGGTGCCGGTGGGGCCGCGCCCCCCCCCCCCCCCCCCGCCCCCGCCCCCCCCCCCCACCCCGAGGAGGTCTGCCCTTGCGGGCGCAAGCGCTTCGTCAGTTGTTGACGCAGGTGTTGCCGAACGCGGGGTTCAGCAGCGCGATCACGTTGACGGTGTTGCCGCAGACGTTGACCGGGACGTGCACCGGGACCTGGAGCAGGTTGCCCGACAGGACACCCGGCGAGCCCACGGCCTTGCCGTCGGCCACGGAGTCGGCCATGGCGGGGGAGGCGGCACCGGCGGCCATCAGAATGCCGGCGGCCAGCACCACTGCCTTCTTGTACGTCATTTGTTTTCGATTCCTTCCCGCAGGGGCGTATCCACTGCAGAAATAACAACGAGTGGTTCTGGAAAAAGAAACCGGGTGTTTTTGCGAGTGTCGCGCCAATTCACTCAGATGCTCGTGCAGGATCGTGCGTCCTGAATTCTGACCTGATTTCGACGGATCTCTATTCGGGTCCCCGCATGCGGCGAGGCCGCCGCGACCCGAAGGTGCGACGGCCTCGCGGCGTGGTGCGCGGGGTGCTGTCAGCTGCCGGCGGAGCCGTTGCCGGACAGGACCGGGATGTTGTCCAGGATGTGCGAGAGGGCCTCGTCGCCCTTGGCCTGGGTGGAGTTCTCGGTGCACTGCTGGTTCTGCGGGCTGGACAGGACGGGGATGTCCTGGACGCCGACGTTGACCAGAGCCAGGACGGACTGGACGTTGGCCTTGGCCGGCAGGGCGATGCAGGGCTTGTTGAGGGAGCCCTGGATGAGCGCCATCTGCGGGCTCATGTTCCCGTACGTGGCCTGGTTGCCGTAGATCTGCGAGGCGCCGTTGCCGTTCACGGTGTTGATGCCGTTGTCGTTGCCGACGGCCATGGCCTGCGGGGCCATGGCGGCACCCAGACCGACGAACGAGGCGGCAACCGCTGCGCCGGCCGCAAACTTCTTGATCATGATGGTCCCTTTTTTGCAGGATTGCCCGGTACTCAAGCACCCGGATCAACGGTCCAACCGCGGTTCGGGTTGCGTCTCTTCACTCGGATGCCGAAGTTTCGGGCGGCACGGTTGACGTCAGGCGTTGACGCAGGTGTTGCCGAACGAGGGGTTCAGCAGGGCGATCAGGTTCGCGGTGTTGCCGCAGACGTTCACCGGGACGTCGACCGGGACCTGGAGCAGGTTGCCGCTCAGGACACCGGGGGAGTCCTTGGTGACTCCCTCGGCCGCCGCGCCGTCGCCGCCGTGCGCGGAGGCGAGGCCCGCGCCGCCCATCAGCATCGCGGCACTTGCGACTGCCATGGTGGTGCCGCGCACCAGCCTCTTCTTCATCTCTGTTTTTCCTTTCGGGTTCGAACAGTCTTGCAAGCCATAACGACCTGCCCGACCCGAGGGTGCGTGCTATCGCTCAAAAGGCCGTACGGGCGAGTCCGGCGTGATTTCCCGCCTGAGTTCTGACAAAGTTCACTCCTGTTTTGTCCCCCTGATCGAAAATGGAGACAGGGTCATGGGTTCCTCCCGCAGAATCCTCGGCACGCTCGGTCTGCTGTCCTGCCTCACACTTTCGGTGAACGTGCCCGGGGCGGAAGCCGCGGCCCCGCCGGCGGTGCGAGCACCGCTGGTCAAGGAATCTCCGAGGCTTCCCTTCACCCAGCGTTATCAGGCCGTGCAGCACGGCGGCCTGGTCCGGGCCTCGAACTCGTCCATCGGCTGCCGCAAGGAGGAGAGTCCGCAGGCCGAGCCCTGCGCCGAGGTCAACAAGGGCGCCGCCGGGACCAACGGCGACTTCGACATGTTCTACGACGAGGTCGACAAGGACCCGGACACCTACAACTCGACCCGGGCCGAGCTCAAGATCCCGCAGGGCGCGAAGGTCTCGTACGCCCGGCTCTACTGGGGCGGGAACCTGCGCGTCGGCGAGCAGAAGCCGCCGGAGGACAACGGCCGGGTGCTCGTCGCCGAGCCGGGCGGCGCGTACCGGGAAGTGCTGGCCGACACGGTGATCGGGCACCGCAGCGACGAGGGCAGCGATGCCTATCAGGCCTCCGCGGACGTGACGCCGCAGGTGCGCAAGGGCGGCGCCGGGATGTGGACGGTGGCCCAGCTGAACATCGCCATGGGGCACTCGCAGACGGGTGCCTGGGGCGGCTGGACGCTGGTGGTGGCCTACGAGCACCCGCGCGAGCCGCTACGGAGGCTCTCGGTCTGGGACGGCTTCGAACAGCTGACCGCGGGGGCCGGCGAGGCGGCGGGCGAGACGGTGGAGGTCGCCGGTCTCGGCGCCGCGCCCGGGGCCTCGGGACGGGTCGGGGTGGTCGGGTACGACGGGGACCGCGGGGTCCTGGGGGACTCACTCACGGTGACCGCCGACAGTGGTCGTCGGGTCAGCCTCAGCGACGGTGAAAATCCATTTAATGATGTTATGAATTCCACGATCACGGATTTCGGACATCCCTCGTTCGTGCGACAGCCCGAACATATGAATAATCTCGGATATGACGCGGACGTGTTCGATCTGAGTCCCGCCCTGTCCGGTGGCGCCCGCACCCTGACCTTCAGGTTCACGGGCGAAAGCCAGGGTCATTTCCTCGGTGTGCTCTTCGTTCAGACAGACGCGCGCCGCTGAACGCAGGAGACCGCTCCACGTGCCGAAACAGCCTTCTTCTCCCTCAGCTTCTTCTCCCTCAGCTCCAGCCTCCTCCTCCGCTTCCTCCATTTCCCCACAGCCCGGCCGGGCGGTGACCGTGCTCCACCTCGTCCAGCCCGTGGACGGCGGGGTCGCCCGCGTCGTCGTCGACCTCGTCCGCGCCCAGTCCGCCGCCGGGCTGCGGGCCGTCGTGGGCTGCCCGCGCGGCGGACAGCTCGCCGAAGCCGCCCGCGCCGCCGGGGCCGAGGTGCTCACCTGGCGTGCCGGGCGGGCCCTCGGGCCGGGGCTCGCCGCCGAAGTGCTCGGCGCCCGCCGGGTGATCGGCCGGGTCCGGCCCGACGTCCTGCACGCCCACAGCGCCAAGGCCGGGCTCGCCGGGCGGCTCGCCGTGCGCGGGGCCGTCCCGACCGTGTTCCAGCCGCACGCCTGGTCCTTCGACGCCGTCGGCGGGGCCACCGCCGCGCTCGCCCTGCGCTGGGAGCGGTTCGGGGCCCGTTGGGCCGACCGGGTGCTCTGCGTCAGCGAAGCCGAACGCCGGACGGGGGAGTCCGAGGGGATCGCCGCCCGCTGGTCGGTGATCCGCAACGGCGTCGACCTCGACCACTTCCGGCCCGGCGGACCGGACCCGGTGCGCGACAAGGCCGCGGCGCGCGCCGAACTGCCGCTGCCCGCCGCCTTCCAGGGCGACGGGCCGCTCGCCGTCTGCGTCGGCCGGCTCTGCCTCCAGAAGGGGCAGGACATCCTGCTGCGGGCCTGGCCGGAGCTGCTCGGAGCCGTCCCCGGGGCCCGTCTCGCACTCGTCGGGGACGGTCCCGACACGGAACGGCTGCGCCGCGCGGCCCCGCCCGGAGTGCACTTCGCGGGGGCCGTCCACGACATCCGACCGTGGCTTCGGGCCGCCGATCTCGTTGTACTGCCGTCGCGGTGGGAAGGCATGGCGCTCGCCCCGCTCGAAGCCATGGCCTGTGGCCGCCCGGTCCTGGTCTCCGACGTCAGCGGTGCTCGGGAGAGCCTGCCCCCCGGGCAGGGGCGGCTGTGCCTGGTGGAGCCGGAGGACCCGACGGCGCTGGCCAAGGCCCTCGTAGGGCTGCTGGCCGAGCCGCGGCTGCTCGCCGAACTCGGAGAGCAGGCACAGCGGCACGCGCGGATGGAATTCGACGTGCGGCGGACCACGGACGCGGTCACCGGTCTGTACCACGAACTGCTGGGCAGGCCCCGGCCCTTGAACCAGGAGCGCATCAGCCGATGACGATGGACAGCGCACCCGCCCGGCACACCGGGCAGGGCGGCCCGGGGCCCGCCGGAAGCCATGCCGGTACGAGCACGGCCGGTACGGGCACCACCGGCACCGGCACGGCCGGCATCTCCGCGGGCCCGGCCACCGCGGGCCTCACCACCGCGGCCACCACCACGGCCGGTACCGCCACGCTCGGCGCGGGCCCCGGCTCCGCCGCCACCGCCGTCCGCCGCACCGTGACCGCCATCCACCCGCCGCGCGGGCCCAGGGCCGAGCAGGCCCGGCCGGCCGTCCGGCCGAAGCGGGTCCGGCGCCGCGACGGGGTCCTGCCGCTGCTGACCGCCGACGCGCTGGCCGTCCTGGGGGCCGCCGCAGCCCTGCCCCGGCCGGAGCTGCCGCGCGAGGTGGCCGGGCCGGCCGCCGTCCCGCTGCTCGTCCTGCTGCTGGCCGTCCTGCTGGCCGCGCTGCACGCGCAGGCCGGGCTGTACCGGCCGCGGTTCGCCCCCTCCGCGCTCCTCGAACTGCCCGCGCTGGCCGGGCGGGCCGCCGTCCTGTGGTGCGGGGCCGCCGCCGCGCTGGCCGCCTTCGCCCCGCGCGCGGCCCTGAACTGGGTGGCGCTCCTCGCCTCCGTCGGCCTCCAGGCCGTACTGGCCTGCGCGGGACGCGGGTTCGTCAACCAGCTCCGCCGCCGCACCCGCGTCCGCCGGCCCGCCTCCGCGCTCGTCGTCGGACCCGTCGCCGGAGCCGGCGCGGTCGCCGCGGCCCTGCACGGCCGCCCCGAGTACGGGCTGCGCCCCGTCGGGCTCGCGGACACCGCCGCCGCCGAGGACGGGAGCGCGGGGGTACCCGTACTCGCCACCCACGAGGACATCCGCCGGGCCGTCATCCAGAACTCCGTGCGCCACGCGGTCTTCACCCGCCCGCCCGAGGCCGACGAACGCACCGCCTCCCTGGTCCGGCTCTTCCACGACCACGGCTGCCGGCTCTGGCTCGCCGACCCGGCCGGGACCGCCAAGGTCACCGGCATGCGCGTCGCGTGCCCCGCCGACCAGCTGTGGGGGTACGCCGTCCAGCCGCTGCTGCCGCGTCCCGCGCGGCCGCTGGAGCGGTACGCGAAGCGGGTCATCGACTCCTCGCTCGCCGCGCTCGCGCTGCTGGCCGCGGCGCCCGTGATGGGCGCCTGCGCACTGGCCGTACGGGTCTCCGACGGGCCGGGGGTGATCTTCCGGCAGGAGCGGGTCGGCCTGTACGGGCGCCCCTTCACCCTGCTGAAGTTCCGTACCCTGCGCGCCGACGCGCACGAGTCCGCCACCCGTTGGACGGTGGCCGGAGACTGCCGGATGAGCCCGATCGGTTCCTTCCTGCGCAAGTCCTCGCTGGACGAGCTGCCGCAGCTGTGGAACGTGGTCCGGGGTGACATGAGCCTGGTCGGTCCGCGCCCCGAACGGCCCTTCTTCGTCGCCAAGTTCAGCAGCGTCCACCCCGGGTACGAGGCCCGTCACCGGATGCCCGTCGGCATCACCGGCCTCGCCCAGATCAACGGCCTGCGCGGAGACACCTCCATCGAGGACCGGGCCCGCTTCGACAACCACTACATCGACACCTGGTCGCTGTGGCAGGACCTGTGGATCCTGGCCCGCACCGCGGCCTCCTTCTTCCGCTTCCGGCTGGGGGGCAGCTGAGCATGAGCCTTGCCGTGCACCACTCATGGGGACGCCCGGACTTCGGGACCCTGCTGCGCCGCCACTGGCCCCTGCTGCCGCTGGCCGGGACCGTACTGGCCCTGCTGATCCCGGTGCCGGCGGGTGACGCGACCGCCTCCGGGAAGGTCGGCCCGGCCGACGCCGCCTCGCTGCTGCTCGTGCTCGTCTGCGGCATCCAGGTCCTACGGGGCCGGGTGCGGCCCCTGACCCCGCTCGGGGTGCTCGTCCTGGGCCTGCCCGCCGTCGGGCTCGCCGTCTCGACCGTGACCGCGGGGGACCCGTACGCGGCCCTGCCCGGCTTCGTGCGCTACCTCCAGGTCTTCGTGCTGGTCCCGGCGGCGATCGTGCTGCTGGTGCGCGACGCGGGGGAGTTCCGGCTGGCCGCCGGGTGCTTCGTGGTGCTGGGGCTGGTGCAGGGCGCGGTGGGCGTGGTGCAGTTCGCCACCCACACCGGGGCCTCGTACCAGGGCGAGGACATCCGCGCCGTGGGCACCTTCGGACCCGGTGACGTGATGGGCATGGCCACGGTCGTCGCCTACGGGCTGGTCGCCGCCACGGCCGCGGCGCTCGCGCCGGGGCTGCCGGCGCGGATCCGCAGGCTCTCCGCAGCGGCGGCGCTGGCGCTCGCACTGCCGCTGGTGCTGTCGTTCAGTCGGGGCGCGTGGATCGCGACCTCCGTCGCGGCCGTCCTGGTGATGGGGCTGGCCGGGATCCGGCGGGCCCTGAAGGTGCTGGTGGCGCTGGCCGCGGTGGGCGTGGTGCTGGTGGGCGGGCTCGGCGTCGGCTCCGAGATGGTCGCGGAGCGGCTGACCTCGATCACGCAGGTCTCCGACGCCCCCGACCAGTCGGTGACCGACCGCTACACGATGTGGGCCGCCGCCGGATCGATGTGGCGCGAGCGGCCCGCGGTGGGCGTCGGCCTCAAGGGCTTCCCGGCCAACCGGGACGCGCACTCCGGGCTGGCGCTCTCCTCGGGCAGCGACACCGCGGGCGCGGGCCAGGCCTTCATCCGCCAGCCGCTGCTGTCCCCGCACAACATGTACCTGCTGGTGCTGAGCGAGCAGGGGCTCATCGGGCTGGTCGCGCTGGCCGGCGGCTGGGCGGCGCTGCTGGTGGCGGGCCTGCGCAGGTGCGCGGCCGGCGGACCGGCCCTGCGGGACTGCGGACTGGTCGCGACCGGCCTCCTGGTGTGGCAGCTGACCGACTTCCTCTACGCGGACATCGGCGGCCCTTCGACCGTCCTGACCGGAGTGATCATCGGCCTGGCCGCCTGGTGGGCCCTTGCCTCCGGCGAGGAGTCCGGGCCGACCCCGGTGGGACGGGCCTCCGTCAGCGGACCGGGACGCTTCGCCCCTGAGGGTGCGGCCGGCCGGTGACGGATACGACGCCCTGGCGGGGGGGGGGCGGCGGGCCCCGGGGGGGGGGCGGCCGGCGCGCGGGCCGCCGCCGCGCGCCCCCCCCGGCCCCCCCCGGCGGCCGCGCGCC